>NZ_JBEYTP010000015.1:0-154869 GCF_040643125.1 Micromonospora sp. NPDC047465 | reverse complement strand
GGCTGAGGAAGGGGTCGACCAGGACGGTGCGGTCGCCGATGTCGATGCGCCAGGCCGTCGTACCCCACCAGCGGAAGCTGACCGGGCCGCGGCGGTCGTTCAGGCCGCTGCGGCGAGGGCGGCGAGCAGCCGGTCCACGTGTTCCGCCGTGCTGCCCAGGCCGACGCTCGCGCGCAGGGCGGTCGGCGGCAGGTCCCGCCGGCCGCTGCGCGCCGCCGCCTCGGCGAGCAGTCGCCGGGCCAGCGGGTGGGCGCAGAAGAGGCCGTCGCGCACCCCGATGTCGTGGTTGCCGGCCAGGTCCGCCGCCACGTCCGCCGAGTCCCGGCCGGCCACCACGAACGACACGATGCCCACCCGCGGCGCGTCCGGCCCGAAGGTGCGCAGCTCGACCACGTGCGGCAGGGCCGCCAGGCCGCGGCGCAGCCGGGCCAGCAGGGCCTGCTCGGCGTCGTGCAGCGCCGCCCGGTCGGCCCCGGCCAGGGCGCCGCAGACCGCCGCGAGGGCGACCGCGCCGAGCAGATTCGGCGTGCCCGCCTCGTGCCGGGCCGGTCCGGTCGCCCAACGTACGTCGTGGGTGGCCGCGCCGACGTGACCGGTGGCGCCCCCGCCGGCCAGGTACGGCGGCGCGGCGTCCAGCCAGTCCGCCCGCCCGACGAGCACCCCCGCGCCGAACGGCGCGTACAGCTTGTGGCCGGAGACCGCGAGGTAGTCGACGTCGAGGGCGGCGACGTCCACCGGCGCGTGCGGGGCGAGCTGCGCGGCGTCCACGGCGATCCGGGCCCCGTGCCGCCGGGCCACCCGGGCCAGCTCCGCCACCGGCCAGAGCTCGCCGGTCACGTTGCTCGCCCCGGTCACCGCGACGAGCACGGGCGGGCGGTGGTCGGCGCCGGGGCCGCCCCCCGCGCCCGGCCTGCGCAGCTCGGCGAGGGCGGCGTCCAGCGCCCGGACCGCCTCGGCCGGCTCCCGCGGCACCGGCAGCCGGACCGATCCGCGCGGCCAGGGCAGCAGGTTCGCGTGGTGCTCCCCGCCGAAGGTCACCACCGTGGTGCCGGCGGGCAGCACCCGGGCCAGCAGGTTCAGCGCGTCCGTGGTGTTGCGGGTGAAGAGCACGTGGTCGCCGGCGCGGGCGCCGAAGAAGTCGCCGACGGTCTGCCGGGCGCGCTCGTAGGCGAGGGTGCAGCGCCGCGACAGCGCCCCCGCGCCGCGATGCACGCTGGCGTACCAGGGGAGCAGCTCGGCCACCGCGTCGGCGGCGGCCCGCGCGCACGGCGCGGTGGCCGCGTAGTCCAGGTTGACCTGGCCCGGCACGCCGAGCACGTCGAGCGGCCCGGCGGCCGCGGGCGGCGGCGCGGTCCGCGTCGGGTGCGGCGCGGGCGGGGGTACGAGGGTGACGGTCATCGGCCGACCTCCGGGTCCGGGGACCCCGGGTGGGCACACCGGGCGGGGTCCGCGCTTGCCCGGCACGCGGATCGGGCCGGGCCCGGTCATCACCCGGGGCACCCCACCGCGAACCTCGACGAGGGTTGCCGGCCAGCAAGCCGGGGCTTGACGCTGGCGCTCGTGACCTGCCGGCAGCATAGCGCGCGGATGCGCCCGGTCCAGCCGGCCGGGGGTGACTACGCTGACCGCATGGCCGACACCCCGCCCGGCGCACCCCTGCCGTCGTCGCCGACCGTGCCCGCCGTCCCGCCGTCGGGCGCGGCCGCTCCCCGGATGCCGCTGCGCCGGCTGGGCTGGCGGCGGGCCCTGGTGCTGGCCGGGGTCGTCCTGCTGATCGCCGCCTGCGCGGTGTTCATGGTCTTCACGCTCGGCGAGAGCCTCGGCGTGCAGGCGCTGCTGATCGGCCTGGTCGCGGCGATCCTCCCGGTCCCGGTGCTGGTGGGCTGTTTCCTCTGGCTCGACCGGTACGAACCGGAACCGCTGAAATACCTGATCTTCTGCTTCGCCTGGGGCGCGTTCGTCTCGACCGCCGCCTCGCTGACCGTCAACGAGTTCTCGTCCGGCCTTTTCGACGACTGGGGGCTGCCGACCGCGCTGACGGCGGTGCTGGTCGCGCCGTTCATCGAGGAGCTCACCAAGGCGCTCGGGCCGATCCTGCTGCTGATCTTCCGCCGACGGGAGATCTCCGGGATCACCGACGCCCTGGTCTACTGCGGGCTCTCCGCGATCGGGTTCGCCATGGTGGAGAACATCCTCTACCTGGGCGGCTACGGCTACGCCACCGGCGTCGAGCGGTACGGCCCGGCGACCGGCACGCAGCAGGTCATCGCGATCTTCATCGTCCGGATCCTGCTCTTCGGCTTCGCCCACCCGCTGTTCACCTCGATGACCGGGGTCGGGCTGGGCATCGCCGCCCGCACCGCCGACCGGCGCGTCCGGGTGCTCGCCCCGATCGCCGGCCTGCTGCTGGCGATGATGCTGCACGGCCTGTGGAACCTGCTGCCCACGCTCACCCAGGCCACCGGTGAGGCGCTGATCATGCTGTACGGCTTCATCGGCGTGATGGTGCCGATCTTCTTCGGCATGGTCGGGCTGGCCCTGTGGCTGCGGGCCTGGGAGGGGCGGCTCACCGAGCGCACCCTGCCGGACTACGTCCGGGCCGGCTGGCTGACCCCGCCGGAGGTGGCGGCGCTGAGCAGCCTGGGGCGACGGCACGCGGCCCGGGTGTGGGCCAAGCGGGTGGCCGGGGACGCCGGCGTGCGGGCCATGCGCGGCTACCAGTTCGCGGCGACCCGGCTGGCGCTGCTGCGCGACGGCGCGCTGCGCGGCCTGGACCGCAGGCCGGCGGACCGGGAACGGACGGCGCGGGAGGAACGGGAGCTGCTGGAGGCGATCGCCGCGTACCGGTCGTTCTTCGTGGGGAGGGATCCGCAGGCGCCGGCCGGGATCTGGGACGGGCACCGCTACCACCTGCGGTTCCCGGACGGCTCGCAGCGGACGGTCGAGGCGCCGGACGAGCCGGTGGTGCCGATCCCGGTGGTGCTCGCCCCGCCGCCCCCGGCCTTCCCCGCCGGCTACGGGGCCCCCGGCTACGGCCCGCCCGGCTGGCCCGGCGCGCGACCCGCGGGTCCCTGGCCGCCCGGCCACCACTGACTCCGGTCCCCGGCCGCCCGGCCACCACTGACCCGCTCCCGGCCGGCGGTCACCGCTGGGGCGGCGCCCCGGGTCGCTTCCTGGTGGCCCGGGTCGTCAGGTCATCAGGCTGGTGAGGAAGTCGCCGAGGCCCTGCGCCATCGCCATCAGCCCCGCCCCGATCGCCTTGAACATCTCGGCCGCGCCCTCGGGCCGGAACGCCATGAAGTAGATCAGGAACGCGACGCTTCCCCAGAGCAGCAGCTTCTTCACGAATACCGGCATCGTCCCTCCCCAGGGCCGGTGGTGCGGCTGGCTTCCCGGCCGGGAGCGCCGCAAACGACACCGGCGCCCGCAGCCGCGCGCGGCGGGGCGGGCGGGGAGGGCTCAGAGGTAGAGGCCGGTGGAGTTGTCCTCCACGCGCTCGGCGGCCACGGCGTGCACGTCGCGCTCGCGCAGCAGCACGTACCCGCGGCCGTGCAGCTCGACCTCCGAGCGGTCGTCCGGGTCGAACAGGACCCGGTCGCCCGAGACGATGGCGCGGACGTTCGGCCCCACCCCGACAGCGGTGGCCCAGGCGAGCCGCTTGCCCACGGCGGCGGTCGCCGGGATCACGATGCCGGCGGTGGAGCGGCGCTCACCCTCGCTCCCCTCCATCCGCACCAGCACGCGGTCGTGCAGCAGGCGGATCGGCAGGCCGGAGTCGAGATTCTTGTCGGCGGTCACGCCGGAAACGCTACCGTGTCCCGGTCGGGCGGCCGTGAGCGGTTACGCGCCGGGGGCGGGGGGCACTGGGTGGCGGAACTGCCCTACGGTGGCGTGGTCGGACGTATCCTGTCCGCCCACCGGGGCGGGCACGGCCAGGTTCTGAAGCCAGGAGGTGCGCTTGAGCCGCTTCGAGCGGGTACGCGGACGGCTCCGTCGCGCGTACGAGTCGGGCCGGGAATCGGTGCGCCCCCGCCGTACGGACCCGGTCGACGCTTCCGAGCCGGCCGGGGTGGCCTCGCCGGCGTCCCCCGGGCCGGCGGCGGCGCCGTCGGCGACCGTGCTCGGGGCGGAGGCGCCGGCGGCGGTGCACACCTCCACCTCCAGCCGGGACGACGCCGACGTGCCGCACGGGCTGCGGATCGCCGCCGCCTGGTCCTGGCGGCTGATCGTGATCGGCGGCGTCGCCTGGGCGCTGATGAAGATCGTCGGCACCATCAAGATCGTGGTCATCCCGCTGGCGGTCGCGCTGCTGCTCTCGGCGCTGCTCGCGCCGGCCGTCGGCTGGCTGCTGCGGGCCCGCTTCCCCCGCTCGCTGGCGACCGCGGTGGTGCTGGTCGGCGGCCTCGCCGCGGTGATCGGCACGCTGACCCTGGTGGTGAACGAGTTCATCCAGGGCGTGCCGGAGCTGAGCAAGAAGTCGTCGGAGGGCGTCCGGCAGATCCAGGACTGGCTCAAGACGGGCCCGCTGCACCTCTCCGACGGCCAGCTCGACCGCTACATCGAAGAGGGCCAGAAGTGGGTCAACGACAACACCGAGAAGCTCACCAGCGGCGCCCTCTCCACGGCCGCGACGCTGGCCGAGGTGCTGACCGGCACGCTGCTGGTGCTCTTCGCCACCTTCTTCTTCCTGCGTGACGGCAACCGGATCTGGCGCTTCCTGGTCCGGCTGCTGCCGGTGGCCGCCCGCTGGAAGGTCGACGACGCCGGCCGGGCCTCCTGGTCGACCCTGGTCGCCTACGTACGCGCGACCGTGCTGGTCGCCTTCATCGACGCGGTCGGCATCGGCATCTTCCTGGTCGTCTTCGACATCCCGTTCGCCTTCCCGCTCGCCGCGCTGGTCTTCCTCGGGGCGTTCATCCCGATCGTCGGGGCGACCCTGTCGGGCGTCGTCGCGGTCCTGGTCGCGCTGGTCGACAGCGGCCTGGTGACCGCGTTGATCATCCTCGGCGTGGTGATCGGGGTGCAGCAGGTGGAGGGGCACCTCCTCCAGCCGCTGATCATGGGGCGCGCGGTGGCCATCCACCCGCTCGCGGTGATCATCGGGATCGCGGCCGGCGTGGTCCTCGCCGGGATCACCGGCGCGCTCGTCTCGGTGCCGCTGATCGCCGTGCTGAACACGGCCGTCCGCCGGCTCGCCGCCCGCACCGTTCCGGACACCCCACCCGACGCCGTCGTCGTCGCCTCCAAGGCCCCCTGACCCGCCGGGGCGGGTCAGACCTTGGCGAGGCGTTCGAGGGCGCCGCGGGCGACCTCCGGCCGGGTGGTGTACCAGAACGGCGGCAGCGAGCGGCGCAGGAAGGCTCCGTAGCCCCGCGCGGTCTCCAGCCGCGAGTCGAGCACCGCGACCACGCCCTTGTCGCCGGTCGACCGGATCAGCCGCCCCACCCCCTGCGCCAGCCGGACCGCGGCGATCGGCACGCTCACCGCGGCGAAACCGGACCCGCCGTTGGCGTCGACCGCGGCGGCCCGGGCCGCCGCGAGCGGCTCGTCCGGCCGGGGGAAGGGCAGCCGGTCGATGACCACCAGCTGGCAGGAGTCGCCCGGCACGTCGACGCCCTGCCACAGCGACATCACCCCGAACAGGCAGCTCGCCTTCTCCTCCCGGAACCGGCGCACCAGCAGCGGCAGCGCCTCCTCGCCCTGGAGCAGGACGGGCAGGTCGGTCCGCGCGCGCAGCAGCTCCGCCGCCTGCTGCGCGGCCCGTCGCGAGGAGAAGAGGCCGAGCGTACGCCCGCCGAGCGCGGTGACCAGCGCGAGCAGCTCCTCGCCGGCCGCGTCGGGCAGCCCGGAGACGCTGGGCCGGGGCAGGTGCGCGGCGACGTAGAGGATGCCCTGCCGCGCGTAGTCGAACGGCGAGCCGACGTCGAGCGAGCGCCACCCGGGCCCCGACGTCGCCGGCACCCCCGGTGTGCCGGTCGCCGGCCCGGCCCCGGCGGTCGGTGTGGCCCCGGCGCGGCCCGCCTGGTCGGAGCGGCCGGCGGCGCGGGCGGCCAGGGCCGCGGCGGCCGGTGACGGCGGGTCGGCCGGGGGCGCCTCCAGCCCGAGCGCCCGGGCCACCGTGTCGAACCGGCCGCCGAGCGTCAGGGTCGCCGAGGTGGCGACCACCGTGCGCTCGTCGTACAGGTGGGTGGCGAGGGTGCCGGCGACCGACAGCGGCGCGACCACCAGCGCCCGGCGGCCGGTGTTGTCGTTCTTCTCCACCCAGGCCACGTCGTGGTCGGCCTCTTCCAGCAGCCGCTGGGCGGTGGCGGAGAGCTCGTCGAGCACCGCCTTGGCCTGCTGCTTGCGCACCGGATCGGGGTCGTCGGCCTTGATCTCGCCGATGCCGTCGAGCGCCGCCCGGGTGGCCGCGTCGAGCAGGGTGCACGCCTCGCGCAGCGCGGCCGGCAACCCGGAGGTGATCCGCCCGGCCGGCGCCTCCGCCAGCCCGACCGCCAGGGCGTCGCCGGCCGCGGTGAGCGAGTCGGCGGTCTCCGGGCGCAGCAGTGGGCGGGCCCGCTTCGCGGAGCGGTCGATCAGCTCCGGCACCAGCTCGGCCTGGGCGGCCGAGGAGACGCGGTCGGCCAGCTCGTGCGCCTCGTCCACGATGAGCAGCTTGTGCGGCGGCACGATGTGCCGGCCGGCGAGCATGTCCACGGCCAGCAGGCTGTGGTTGGTGACGACGATGTCGGCCTCGCGGGCCCGGGCGCGGGAGGCCTCGGCGAAGCACTCCGCGCCGAACGGGCAGCGGGCCGCGCCGACGCACTCCCGGGCCGGCATGGAGACCAGCCGCCACGCCTGGTCGTCGACGCCCGGGTCCAGCTCGTCCCGGTCGCCGGTGTCGGTCTTCTCCGCCCAGTCGCGCAGCCGCTGGATCTGCTTGCCGAGCCGCCCGGCCTCGCCGAGCCACTTCGTGCCGCCGCCGGGGCGCGCCGCCGGGGCGTCGAAGAGCGTGTCCTCCGGCTCGTCCTCGGTGGAGTTGTCCAGCCGGGCCAGGCAGAGGTAGTGGTGCCGCCCCTTGAGCACGGCGAAGGTGGGCCGGCGGCCGAGCACCGGCTCCACGGCGTCGGCGAGCCGGGGCAGGTCGTGGTCGACCAGTTGGGACTGCAACGCCAGGGTGGCCGTGGAGACCACCACCGGGCCGTCCACGGTCAGCGCCGGGGTGAGGTAGGCCAGCGACTTGCCGGTGCCCGTGCCGGCCTGCACGAGCAGGTGCTCGCGCGCCTGCACGCACTCCTCGATGGCGGTGGCCATCTGCTGCTGGCCCGGGCGCGCGGCGCCGCCGGGCACCGCGCCGACCGCGGCGGCGAGCAGCTCGGCCCCGCTCGGCCGGGAGCCCCGCCGGCGGCCTCCGGTGCGGGGCGAGGGGGCAACGGAACCGGTGGCGAGGCGCGGAGTCACCGTGCGACGGTACCCGCCGGCGGCGACACCGGCCGCGCCGATCCGGGCGTGGCGTCGTCACGGTACGGAATCCCACGGGCCGAGTCCGGTAATTTCCGTGCGGCGACCGATGGGCGGTATCGGTTAGGGTGCGACTCATGCCGAGCGACGTGGTCCGCGTGATCTACCGCAAGTACGACGGCAGCGCCCACCGCGACTACCCGGCCCGCCGGCTGGCCGAGGACGACCTCGGCGTCTGGCTCGGCGTCACCGAGGGCACGAAGTCGGTCTACCACGGCCGGCCGTCGGTCGAGCAGATCCCGTTCGTGCTCCTGGTGCCCCACCAGGGCTGGTGGACCGGCATGTTCAACCCGCCGCCGCGCACCAGCGAGGTCTACTGCGACATCGCCAGCCCGGCCCGCTGGGAGGACGACCACACCGTCCACCTGATCGACCTGGATCTGGACGTGGTGCGCCGCCGGGCCACCGGCGCGGTCGAGCTGCGCGACGAGGACGAGTTCGCCGAGCACCGGGCCCGCTTCGGCTATCCGGACGACGTGGTGACGGAGGCCGAGGCGGCGGCCCGGTGGCTCCTCGGCGCGCTCGGCGACGGCACCGAGCCGTTCGCCACGTCGTACCGGAAGTGGCTCGCCCTGGTGGTCTGAGCCGGCGCGGTCGCCGTGGCCGGGCGCGCCCGAGCGCCGCCACCGACACGGGGCCCACGGGGCACCGACGCGGCGTCCGGGCGTCGGTGACGCGCACCTGGACGTCGCCGCCGCGGCGCCGGGGGTCACCAGCGTGGCGGCCAGCCGTCGTCGGCCCCCAGCGGCGGCACGTCGCGCAGCTTCTCGGGGTTGAGCTGGTGGAAGATCCCGGTCACCCGGCCGCCGTCCACCGCCAGGGCGGCGACCACCCGCAGCGGCCGGCCGTCGGAGTGCACCGTCTCCATCTGCATGCCCAGCACGCCGTTGACGAGCACCGGGCGGGCGCGCACCGTGGCACCGTAGCGGCCGGCCCGGCCGAAGAGGCCCAGGACGAACCGGGCCACCGCGTCGACGCCGACCACCGGGCGGCGGGCCGCCGGGAAGTGACCGCCGCTGTCGCCGATGAGGACCACGCCCGGGGCGAGCACCCGCACCAGCGCGTCCAGGTCGCCCGACTCGACGGCGGCGACGAACGCGGCGACGACCCGGCGCTGCTCGGCCGGGTCGGCGGTGTCCCGGGGCGCGTCGGGCGCCTGCACCGCCCGGCGGGCCCGGGAGGCGAGCTGGCGGGCGGCGGCGTCGGTCGTGCCGAGCGCCTCGGCGATCCGGGGGAAGGGCACGGCGAAGACGTCGTGCAGCACGAAGGCGACCCGCTGCTCCGGCGTGAGCCGTTCCAGCACCACCATGAGCGCCGTGCCGACCTGGTCGGTGCGGACCGCGCGCTCCGCCGGGTCGGGCGCGAAGCCGTCGGTGCGCGGGCCCTGGTCGAGCGGGGTCACCACGGGCTCCGGCAGCCACTGGCCGGGGTACGCCTCCCGCCGCACCCGCGCCGAGCGCAGCACGTCCAGGCAGATCCGGGCGCAGGCGGTGGTCAGCCAGGCGCCGAGGTGCCGGATCTCGGCGCGGGCCGCCGGGTCGGCGAGCGCGGCGGCGTACCGCAGCCAGGTCTCCTGCACGGCGTCCTCGGCCTCGCCACGACTGCCGAGCATCCGGTACGCGACCGCCAGCAGCCGCCCCCGCTCGGCCTCGAACTCCGTCGCCAGATCCCGCACGCGAACCTCCCAGCACCAGCCTTCGCCCATTCTCCCGCCACCCCGACCCATCCACCGTCCCGCCTTGACGGGCGGACGGGGCGGGGCTGGTACGCGGTGCCGGCGGACCGCGAGGGGTACCGCGACCGGGCGGTCGCGCACCTGCTCAGGGAGACGTTCGGCACCCCTCCATCCGGGGTATCCGCCTGCCGGTTTCGACGTCCGGCGGGAACGGGAGCGGCTGCTGGGATCTGAGGGAAACGGCGTAGGTGAACGACAGGTGAACGACCGATGAATGCGGCCTGACCAGGGGGAGGCCGCGGAATTCCCGCTTCCGTCGTTTCCTAGCATTCCCAGTCGGGCATCCCTCCGGGCGGCCGTACCCTTCCACCGACACGACGAGGTCCGTGCTGTGAAGTTTTCCTTCCGCCCGAACGAGGGCGCCTTCTACGAGCTCTTCACCAGGGCCGCGCAGAACCTGGTGAAGGGCACCGAACTGCTCAACGAGCTGGCCCTGCCCGGTGTGGAGGTGCAGTCGGTCAGCGAGCGGCTCACCGAGGTGGAGCACGACAGCGACCAGATCACCCACGAGCTCTACAAGAAGATCAACTCCACCTTCATCACGCCGTTCGACCGGGAGGACATCTACCGGCTCGGCTCGCTGCTGGACGACGTGATGGACCACCTCGAGGCGGTCGGCAACCTGCTCTACCTCTACGGGCTCACCAAGATCCCGTCGCTGCCCCGGGAGATGCACGAGCTGATCAACGTCCTCGACGCGCAGGCGAAGCTGACCGCCGAGGCCATGCCGCGGCTGAAGTCGATGAAGGACCTCGAGGACTACTGGATCGAGTGCAACCGGCTCGAGAACGACGGCGACCAGGCGTACCGGATGCTGCTGGTCCGCCTCTTCTCCGGCGAGTACGACGCACTGACCGTGCTGAAGATGAAGGAGGTCGCCGACGAGCTGGAGGCCGCCTGCGACTCCTTCGAGCACGTGGCGAACACCGTCGAGACCATCGCGGTCAAGGAGTCCTGATCCTGTGAGCCCCGAACTCATCGCCGTGCTGGCGGTGATCGCGGTGGCGTTGGCGTTCGACTACACCAACGGCTTCCACGACGCCGCCAACGCGATCGCGACCAGCATCTCCACCCGGGCGCTCACACCCCGGGTGGCCCTGGCCATGGCGGCGGTCGGCAACTTCATCGGCGCCCACTTCGGCGCCGAGGTGGCCAAGACCGTCGGCAGCGGCCTGGTGAAACTACCCACCGGGCAGGCCAGCCTCGGCATCGTCTTCGCCGGCGTGATCGGCGCGATCGTCTGGAACCTGATCACCTGGTACTTCGGCCTGCCGTCGTCCTCGTCGCACGCGCTGATCGGCGGACTGGTCGGCTCGACCGTCGCCGCGTCCGGCACCGTGCTCTGGAGCGGCATCGGGGAGAGCGTGATCATCCCGATGATCCTCTCGCCGATGGTCGGCTTCCTGCTCGGTTACATCGTCATGATCGCCGTGCAGTGGATCTTCCGGAAGGGGCACCCCGGCAAGCTCAACCGAGGCTTCCGCTGGGCGCAGACCGCGTCGGCCGCCGCGATGTCGGTCGGCCACGGCATGCAGGACGCCGCCAAGACCATCGGCATCGTGGTGCTCGCCCTCTACGTGGGCGGCTACCAGGACGACCCGAGCTTCATCCCGGAGTGGGCGTTCTGGACCTCGGCGGCCGTGCTGGCCGCCGGCACGTACGCCGGTGGGTGGCGGATCATCCGGACGCTCGGCCGGAAGATCATCGACCTGAAGCCGCCGGAGGGCTTCGCGGCCGAGACCGTGGCCAGCTCGGTGCTCTACTTCAACGCGCTGGTCCTCGGCACCCCGATCTCGACCACCCACACGATCACCTCGGCGATCATGGGTGTCGGCGCCACCAAGCGGCTCTCCGCCGTGCGGTGGGGCGTGGCCGGCAACATCGTCGGCGCGTGGATCCTCACGTTCCCGGCCGCCGGCTCGATCGGCGCCCTGATGTACTTCCTGGCCCGCCCGCTCTTCAGCTGACGGCTCACCCGGAGGGCCCCCGCCGACCGGCGGGGGCCCTCCGCGCGTCCGGGGATGTCAGGCGTAGTCGACGCCGATCCGGGCGCGGATCCCGTCGAGCAGGGCCCTCCAGGGTGGCCGCGTGCGGGACCAGGGGGCTCTCCGGCAGTGGCCAGGATGCCCCGACGAGTCATGGCGGCCACGCCAGTGCCGGATCACCGGACCGCAGGGCGGGCGATCCACCGGTCGGGAACTAGGCTCGGCGCATGACGATCCACGCCGACGGCTTCCCCGCACCCCCGGCGCTGGTGGAGCACGCCCGCCGGTTCCGCGCCGAGGGCGGCATCCCGGCGGCGCCCCGGGTCGCGGCCACCGTGCTGCTGCTCCGCCCGGCCGGCGACGACTTCGAGGTGTACCTGATCCGGCGGGTCGCCGCGATGGCCTTCGGCGGGATGTACGCCTTCCCCGGCGGTGGGGTCGACCCCTCGGACTCGCAGGCGCACCTGGACTGGGCCGGCCCGACGCCGGCCGGCTGGGCCGAGCGGCTGGGGCAGACCCCGGCGGCCGCCCAGGCGGTGGTCTGCGCCGCCGCCCGCGAGGTGTTCGAGGAGGCCGGGGTCCTGCTCGCCGGCCCCGACGCCGGGACCGTGGTGGGCGACGTGAGCGGCGACGACTGGGAGGCCGACCGGGTGGCGCTGGAGCAGCGCCGGGCCGGCTTCGCGGACCTGCTCGCCCGGCGCGGGCTCACCCTCCGGTCGGACCTGCTGCTGCCGTGGAGCCGGTGGATCACGCCGGAGTTCGAGCCGCGCCGCTTCGACACGTACTTCTTCGTGGCTCTCCTGCCCGAGGGGCAGCGGACCCGGGACGTCTCCGGCGAGGCCGACCACACCCTGTGGATCCGCCCGGCGGACGCCCTGGCCCGGACGGAGGCGGGCGAGCTGACCATGCTGCCGCCGACCCTGGTGACCCTGGCCCAGGTGGCGGCCGGCGGCGACCTGGCCGGCGTCGCCGCGGCGGCGGCGACCCGGGACGCCGCCACCCCGGTCACCCCGCGCCTCGATCTGCCCGACGACGGCGAACCCCGCTTCGTGCTGGCCTGACCGCCGTATCCGCGCCGCCGTGTGCCGGCGCTGCCGTACGCCCTGGTCCGGACCGACGGGACGGGAGTCGGCCGACGGCCGACGCGGTCGGGAGCCGGGCCGCAGACGCCGACGGCGCCCCGCCCGGGACGGGGGACGGGACGCCGGTGGGCGGGGACGGGGCCGGCTCAGCCGAAGCGGCCGGTGATGTAGTCCTCGGTCTTCTTCACCCCGGGGTTGCTGAAGATCTTCTGCGTGTTGTCGTACTCGATCAGGCGGCCCGGGTCGCCGGTCTTCTCGATGGAGAAGAAGGCGGTCCGGTCCGAGACGCGGGCGGCCTGCTGCATGTTGTGCGTGACGATGATGATGGTGAACTTGTCCTTGAGCTGGAACATCAGGTCCTCGATGGCCAGCGTGGAGATCGGGTCGAGCGCCGAGCAGGGCTCGTCCATCAGCACCACCTGCGGCTCGACCGCGATGGTCCGGGCGATGCAGAGCCGCTGCTGCTGACCGCCGGAGAGGCCGGCGCCGGGCCTGCCGAGCCGGTCCTTCACCTCGTCCCAGAGGTTGGCCGAGCGGAGCGCCTTCTCGGCCGCCTCGTCCAGGATCGACTTCTTGCGGACCCCGTTGAGCCGCAGGCCGGCCACCACGTTCTCGAAGATGCTCATGGTGGGGAACGGGTTCGGCCGCTGGAAGACCATGCCGATCATGCGGCGGACGGCGGTGACGTCCACGTCCCGGTCGTAGATGTCCTGGTCGTCGATGGTGAGGCTGCCCTCGACCCGGGCGCCGGGAAGCACCTCGTGCATCCGGTTGATCGACCGGAGGAAGGTGGACTTGCCGCAGCCGGACGGGCCGATCAGGGCGGTCACCGTCTTCGGCTCGACGGTCAGGTTGATGTTCTCGATCGCCTTGAAGGCGCCGTAGTAGGCGGTCACGTTCGAGGCTTCGATGCGCTTGGCCATGGTGGTGGTACCTCCGGGGTTCATCGGCCGAGCCGGTTGCGGCGGGCCAGCAGCTTCGCCGCGACGGTCAGGATCAGCACGAGGGCGACCAGGGTGAGTGCCGCGGTCCACGCCCGCGCCGGCGCGTACCGGGACGCGTCGCCCGCCTGCTGGTAGACGAAGAGGGCCAGCGACGACTGGTTGTTCTCGAACGGGTTGAAGTTGATCGCCGCGCCGCCGCCGGCGACGAGCAGCACCGGGGCGGTCTCGCCGGCCGCGCGGGCGATGGCGAGCATGACGCCGGTGACGATGCCCGGCAGCGCGGTGGGCAGCACGACCCGCAGGATGGTCTTCCACTTCGGCACGCCGAGGGCGTACGCCCCCTCGCGCAGCGGCGCCGGGACGAGACGCAGCATCTCCTCGGTGGAGCGGACCACGGTGGGCAGCATCAGCACGCTCAGCGCGAGCGCGGCGGCGAAGCCGGAGAAGCTCGGCCGGCCGTCGTTGAACCACGGCGAGACGATCAGCACCCAGAACGCCAGCACGAACAGGCCGGCGACGATCGACGGGATGCCCGTCATGACGTCCACGAAGAACCGGATCGCGAAGGCGAACCGGCCCCGGCCGTACTCGACGACGTAGATGGCGCAGAGGATGCCGAGCGGGACGGTGATCAGGGCGGCGATGCCGACCTGCTGCAACGTGCCGACGATCGCGTGGTACGCCCCGCCGTTCGGGTCGCGGGCGCCGATGTTGTTCATCGAGGTGAGGAAGAAGTCGCCGTCCAGCCGTTCGGCGCCCTTGCTGACCAGCGTCCAGACCACCGAGGCCAGCGGCAGGACGGCCAGCACGAACGCGGAGTGGATCAGCGCGCTCCAGGTGCGGTTGCGTGCCGACCGGCGCCCCTCGACCGCGTTCGCCGCGGCGAAGAGGCCGACCAGGTAGAGCACCGCGCCGAGTACCACGACCAGCACCGGGCCGCCGATGCCGGCGCCGTACACGACCGCGGCGGCGACCAGCAGCGCGGCCGCCGCGACGGCCGGTGCGGCGTACTTCGGCAGCCGCCGGGCCTTCAGGGTGGGCGGCTGGGCCGGTGGGCGGGTGCGGGTGACGGTAGTGGTCATGCGGCCGACTCCGTGAACTCCCGGCGGCGGTGGATGATCGCCCGCGCCGTGATGTTGACGATCAGCGTGATGGCGAAGAGCACCAGACCGGAGGCGATCAGCGCGCCCCGACCCGTGTCGTTCGCCTCGCCGAACGTGTTGGCGATGTTGGCGGCGATGGTGTTGCCGCCGCTCTCGATGAGGTTGAACGAGATGTTGAAGGTGATGCCGAGGGTCATCGCCAGGGCGATGGTCTCGCCGAGCGCCCGGCCCAGCCCGAGCATCACCGCGGCGACGATGCCGGGGCGGCCGTACGGCAGCACCGCGGTGCGGATCATCTCCCAGCGGGTGGCGCCGAGGGCGAGGGCGGCCTCCTCGTTGGCGGTCGGGGTCTGCAGGAACACCTCGCGGGAGAGCGACGTGATGATCGGCAGCACCATGATCGCCAGGACCAGCGCGCCCAGCATGATGGACTTCCCGAACGGGCCGTCGCCGCCGAAGATCGGGATCCACCCGAAGTACGTGTTCAGCCAGGTGGAGAAGTCCCGGACCGGGTTGATGAAGACGTCCCGGCCCCAGAGGCCGAAGACCACGCTCGGCACCGCGGCCAGCAGGTCGATCAGGAAGCCCAGCGTGGTGCCGAGCCGGCGCGGCGCGTAGTGGGACAGGTAGAGCGCGATCCCCAGGGCCACCGGCACCGCCATCAGCAGGGCCAGGGCGGAGCTGAGCACGGTGCCGAAGGCGAGCGCCCCGATGCCGAACTTCGGCTCCGCGTCGTTCGGGAACCAGCCCTCGAAGGTCCAGAAGCCCTCGGTGTTGGCCCGTAGCGCCGGCACGGCCTTGGCGATCAGGAAGACCGCGATCGCGGCGATGATGACCAGGACGGCGACGCCGGCGGCCAGGGTGAGGCCCCGGAAGGCGCGCTCTGCGCCGAACGCCCGGGCCCGGGGCAGCGCGCCACCGCCGCCCAGCCCGGCTCCGCCCGGGATACGGGTGCTGACTGGTGGCTCGGCCAGACGCGCCGAGGCACCGGCGGGCCGCTCGTGACCTTCGGTCACGCGGGTCCCGCCGGTGCCGGCGTCGGCCGAGCGCTGAGGGGTTTCACCCATCTGCTCGCTCGCTTCGAGTTGAGGTGGTGGTGATGGTGTCGGTGAGGCGGGTCAGGCGAGGTTCTTGACCGCGGCCTCGACCTTGGTGCGGACCGACTCGGGCAGCGGGGCGTAGCCCAGTTCGGTGAGGTCGGCCTGGCCGGCGGTGCTGGCGGCGTGGCCGAGGAAGCCCTTGACCAGCGGCAGCTTGTCGGCGGGCAGGCCCTTCGAGCAGACGATCTCGTAGGTCACCAGGACGATCGGGTAGGCCCCGGCCTCCTTGGTGTTGTAGTCGATCTTCATCTTGAGGTCGTCGCCCTGGCCGACCACCTCGGCGCCGGCGATGGTCTTACCGGCCGACTCGGCGGTCAGCTCGGCGAACTCGCCGGCACCGTTGCCGATCTTGGCGGTCTTCAGGCCACCGTTCTCGGCGTACGACCACTCGACGTAGCCGATGGTGCCGTCCTGGTTCTTGATGGCGCTGGCCATGCCGTCCGACTTGGCCGCACCGGTGCCGCCCGGGGCCTTCCACTCCTTGGCCTTGCCGAAGGTCCAGTCGGACGCGGCGGTCTTGGCGAGGAAGTCGGTGAAGTTGTCGGTGGTGCCGGAGGAGTCCGAGCGGTGCACCGCGTTGATGGCGGTCGACGGCAGCGTGGCGCCCGGGTTGTCGGCCTTGATGGCCGGGTCGTCCCACTTGGTCACCTTGCCGGCGAAGATCTTCGCCAGGGTGGCCGGCTTGAGCTGGAGGTTGTCCACGCCGTTGACGTTGTAGGCGATGGCGACCGGGCCGATGACCATCGGCAGGTTGATGGCGGCGCCGCCGACGCACTTGGCGTTGGCCTGCGGCTGCTCCTCCTCCTTGAGGGCGGAGTCCGAGCCGGCGAAGTCGGCGGTGCCGGCGATGAAGGCCTGGATGCCGGCGCCCGAGCCGGACGGCTCGTAGTTGATCTTCGCACCGGAGCACTTCTGCTGGTACGCCTTGATCCACTCGTCCATGGCGTTCTTCTGCGCCGACGAGCCCTGGGCGTTCAGCGTGCCGGTGGCGCAGTCGGCGGCGGCGGCCGACCCGGAGGCGGAGGCGCTGCTCGCGGGCTCGTTGTTGTCCGAGCCGCATGCGCTGAGAGCGAGCGTCGCGGTAAGAGCGAGGCAGGCGAGAGTGCCGTGCCGCTGGAGCTTCACCTGAGGGGTTTCCCTTCACGTCTGACTTCGCACCCGGATTGGGGGCCCGGGGCGCCGGCGCTGACCGGCTGGTCCAAAAGTTAGGAGTGCCAGGTAGCCGGTTCGCCGGTCACACATGAACGCGAGGTGAACAGGTGCGGCAGCGCAGGTGACCGCTCGCTGAGGGTGAGTTGTCCGTTAAGTGAACTCAGGTGCCCCTGTCGGAAGTATGGGCATTTTTCCGGTAGGCCGTTATCTCGCCGACGCGCCGCCGTTATCCGCCGGTGACCCACCGGCCCGGCCGCGTCGGTTCCGGGTCCGTCGGTCCGGGTCCGTCGCTGTGGCGGCGGACCCCGGACGGTGTCGGTCAGGCCGACTGGTAGTTCACGTGCGCGGACCAGCGGGCGAAGCCGAGCCGCTCGTAGAGGGCCACCGCGGCGGAGTTCGACTCGTCGACGTAGAGCATGACCCGGTCCAGGCCCCGTCGGTCCCGCAGGTACGCCAGGCCGGCCGCCGTCAGCGCCCGGCCCAGTCCGCCCCGGTGCGTCGCCGGGTCCACCCCGAGGACGTAGACCTCGCCGATCCGGGCCGAGCCGGGGCGCTCGTGGACCTTCGTCCAGTGGAAGCCGACCAGCCGGCCGGTGGCCGCCTCGACGGCGAGCAGGAAGCCGTCCGGGTCGAACCACGGCTCGGCGAGGCGTACCCGCAGGTCGGCGGGGGACCAGCGGCCCTGCTCGGGGTGCTCGGCGAAGGCCCGCGCGTTGAGGGCGAGCCAGGCGTCGTCGTCGTCGCCCGGCCGGAACGCGCGCAGCGTCACCCCGTCGGGCAGTCGGGGCTCGGGGATCGGCGCGGTCAGCGGCCGGCGCAGTTGCCAGAGCACCCGTGCCCGGCGCAGGCCCAGGTCGACGGCGAGCGCGGCGGCGGACGGGTGGTCGCCGTGCGCCCAGACCCGCAGCGGGCCGCCGGCCGCCGCCAGCACGCCTAGGGCCAGCGCCCGTCCCGTCCCGCGCCGCCGGTACGCCGGGTGCACCGCCAGCTCCACGCCGGTCCCGGCCTCGCCGTCGGTGGTGTCCAGGTGGGCGTACCCGGTCAGCGTCCCGTCGGCGGCCCGGGCGGTCAGGTGCACCGCGGCCGCGTCCGGGTCCCGCAGCCGGAGCAGGACGTGCTCGTCGAACGGGTCCGCCCCGTCGGCGTCGCCGGCGGCCCCCGCGAGGGCCAGTACGTCGGCGATCTGCGCGGGGCTGAGGCGGTCGGTCCGGGTCACCTGGTGGCTGGTCGGTGCGGCGCTGGTCATGTCGTCACCGTAGTCCGGTCGGCTGGCCGGTCCCGCCGACCTTCAGCCGGCCCGCCGGGTGGTGTAGCGGGGGTCACGTCGGCGGGCCGGGCGGGCGACCATGCCGGGCGGTTCGCCGCGCCTCACGTCGCGCCGTTGGGCAGCGCCGCCACCTTGAACCGGCTGGTCAGGGCCGGCAGGATCTCGTACAGGGCGTCCACTGTGCCCTGCCGGTCGCCGCCGGCGTCGTGCAGCAGCACGACCGAGCCGGGTTCGACGTTGGTGAGGACCATCCCGGCGATCCGGTCGGCCCCCGGCGTCTCCCAGTCCGCCGGGTCGACCGTCCAGTGCAGCGGGGTCATCCCGAGTTCCCGGGCCACGGACACCACCGAGCCGGTCCAGGCGCCGCCGGGTTGGCGGTAGTACGCGATCGGGGCGTTCGGCACCGCCGCCCGGATCGCCTCGCTGGTGCGCAGCAGGTCCGCCCGGATGGTCTCCGGCGACTGCTGGCCGAGGGTGACGTCGTGGTTCCAGCTGTGGTTGCACAGGGTGTGCCCGTCGGCCACGATCGCCCGGACCAGGTCGGGGTGACTCTGCGCGTTCTCGCCCACCACGCAGAAGGTGGCCCGGACGTGGTGCTCACGGAGCAGGGCGAGCACCTGCGGGGTGTACTGCGGGTCCGGCCCGTCGTCGAAGGTCAGCGCGACCTGCGAGGTGCCGCTGGTGGTCTGCGTTCCGTACGGCCCGTCGGTCTTGGTCGGGGTGCCGCTCGGGCTGGCGCCGCCGTCCTGCCCGGCCACCGCGGGCCCGGTGCTCCGGTCGTCGCCGGGCGTGGGCCGGTCGGGGTCGTCCGTCGGCGGCTGGTCGGCGTAGTGCTGGCCGCTGGTCGTCACGTCGGAGGCGGGCCGGTCGGGGACCAGGCTGCGGCCGAGCGCGTACGCGGTGCCGAGCAGGGCGGTCACGATCAGCACGACTATGCCGACCGCACGCATGGCGGAGGGGTCCCGGATCGTCGTGCCCGTCCGTGCCGGATCGTTGCCCCCGTGGTCGATGCGCACGCCGCCGCCCCCCTTTACTAGCAAACCCGGCAGTCAGACTAAAACCGACGAGCTGCGCAAAACGGGCGTACGCGAATAGTTCCCCGAAAGGGAAGAGGGCTCAGACGGGCAGCGGGGAGTGCTCCGACTCCGGCAGCGACCGGGACGGCGGCACGACGAACTTGTAGCCCACCTGCCGCACCGTGCCGATCATCGACTCGTACTCGGAGCCGAGCTTCGCCCGCAGCCGCCGGACGTGCACGTCGACCGTGCGGGTTCCGCCGAAGTAGTCGTAGCCCCAGACCTCCCGCAGGAGCTGGTCCCGGGTGAACACCCGGCCGGGGTGCTGCGCCAGGAACTTCAGCAGCTCGAACTCCTTGTAGGTCAGGTCGAGCGGCCGGCCCTTCAGCTTCGCGGCGTACGTGTCCGGGTCGATGGTGAGCTCGCCGGCGCGGATCGAGCCGCCGGCGCCGGACGTCGCGTTGCTCAGCCGGCCGACCGCCAGCCGCAGCCGGGCCTCCACCTCCGCCGGGCCCGCCGAGGCGAGGATGACGTCGTCGACGCCCCAGTCCGCGTTGAGCGCGATCAGCCCGGCCTCGGTTACCACCGCGACCAGCGGCACGCCGAGCCCGGTGGCGTGCAGCATCCGACAGGTGGCCCGGGCCTCGCTCAGCTCGGAACGGGCGTCGACCAGGACCGCGTCCGGACTGGGGCCGGCCACCAGGGTGCGGACGTCGCGCGGCGCGGTGCGGACCGAGTGCGGCAGCAGGTCGAGTGCCGGCAGCACAGCGGATGCTTCGCCGGCGCGTGCGGTCACCAGCAGCAGGATCTCCACGATCACCTCCGTCCCGGCGGCCGTCGGCCGCGCGCGACCAGCGCTTTCCGCAGGGGGTGTGGCGCTGATGAACTTGCGTGGGTCCCGGCGTCGCTGACGGGCGGGTAGCGGCTTGAGCGTAACCGATGGCCCCGGCGTCACCTTCGCGTCCTTTCCCGTTTGCCCGGCTTGCCCATGATCGCGCCTCAGGTTTTAACGTTGCCGAAACCGCGACCTCCGCGCCGGCCGGCCGGTCTGGCACGATCGGGGCGTGTTTCCCTCCAGCTCGCCCGAGACCGGCCGCGACCCGTGGTCCGACGGGCCCCGCCCGGGGCCGTCGGCACCGTCCCGTGGCCAGCCGCCAGCGCCGCGCACCGGGCCGGCCCCAGACGACGACGGCGCCCGCCGCGAGCGTGGCGGGCCGCGTCGGGCCCGTCGTGGTGGCGAGCCGCCGCGCCGGCCCGACGACGAGGCGGACGCCGAGCCGGACGAGGAGATGGTCGAGCCGGTCGAGGTGCGCCGCCCGCTCGCGCTGGCCGTCGCCGGGTTCGCGGTCCTGCTCGGCATCGGCCTGGTGCTCGGGGCGCAGACCTCCGGCCCGGGCCACCGGCTGCCGTTCGCGGGCATCGTCCTCGGCGTGCAACTGCTCTTCGTGCTGGCCTGGACGATGGCCATGCGGCCGCCGGCGCTGCTGCTGGTCGCCCTGGTCAGCGTGGCCGCCGCGGTCGCGGCCGACGCCGCCGCCGTGCAGACGGACGTCGCCGGACTGGCGCCGCTGGGCTACGTCGCGGCGGGCGCCTTCCTCCTCGGGGTGCTCGGCCAACTCGTCCGGCGGGTCGACCGCGTGCGGGTGACCGACTCCTTGGGCGGCACCCTGCTGATCGTGGTGGGCGTCGTCGCCTTCGCCACCCTGATCACGCTCAGCCGGATCCCGGCCGGCACCCAGGCCATCACCGTCTGCCTCACCGCCAGCGGGGTCGCGCTCACCGTCGCCCGGCTCACCGACGCGGTGGCGCCCTGGCCACGGCTGGCGCCGCAGGTCCCCCGGGGCGCGGCCGGCGTGGTCGGCGGCGCCATGGTCGGCACGCTGGTCAGCGCCGCCCTCGGCAGTTACCTGGTGGCACCCTTCACCCCGACCAGGGCCGCGATCATCGGGCTGGTCGCGGCCGTCGCCGCCGTGCTGGCCGACCTCGCCGTGGGGTACGCGGAGGCGGGCCGGCTGATGGCGGGGGAGCCGCCGACCATGTGGGTGGCCCGGCACATGCAGGGGCCGCTCGGCGGCTTCGCCCTCGCCGCGCCGGCCGCGTACGCCATGTGCAAGCTGGTCCTCTGACGCGCGGTTGAGGATTTCCCCGTCCGGGTAACCATCGAGAGGCCGCTACGCGGCACCCCGGGCACTCACGACAGGAGGCGGCGTGGCGCAGGATCACACGTACGAGGAGCGGCCCCGTCGACGCGGGCGCAAGGTGCTCGTCACCCTCGTCGTCCTGCTCCTGGTCCTCGGCGGCCTGCTCGTCGTGGCCGACCGGGTCGCGGCCGGGGTGGCCGAGCGCGCCATCGCCGACCAGATCCGGCAGGAGGTCGCCAAGCAGGGGGCGCAGTCCTCGGCGCCGGAGGTCGAGGTCGGCGGCTTCCCGTTCCTCACCCAGGTGCTCGACGGCCGGTACGAGCGCATCTCCATCGGGCTGCGCGACGTGCAGGGCCCGGTGCAGGGTGACGTGGTCGCGCTGCCGAAGCTCGACGTGGACGCCCGCAACGTCCGCGCGTCGCTGGACACGATCCGCTCCGGGCAGGGTGACGTGGTCGCCGAGACGGTCGACGGCACCGGCACCATCAGCTACGACAGCCTCGCCAAGCTGCTCGACCGGCCCGGGCTGACCCTCGGCGAGCAGGGCGGCCGGCTCGCCGTCACCGCCCCGGTCGACATCCTCGGTCAGCGGCTCACCGTGACCGGCACCGCCGACATCACCGTCGGCAAGGAGGGGCAGGTGGCGCTGCGCTTCAACGACCTGAACGCCGAGGGGCTGCCGAACGTGCCGCTGGCCCGGACGATGCTCAGCAACTACGCCAAGAGCATCTCCGTCGACGTGCCCCTGCCCGAGCTGCCGTTCCAGCTCGCCGTCCGGGAGGTCCGGCCGCTGCCCGAGGGGCTGGCGGTGACCGCGGACGCGAAGAACGTGCCGATCAACTCCGCCGTCGGCTGAGCCGCCGGCGGTCCGCCCGCCGGCGCGAGCGCGGGGGCGACGCGACCGGGGGTGACGGTCCGGTGGCGCGGTGGCGCGTCCCGGATGCTGGTCGGTCCGGTGGCGTCATCGGGCGTGGCTGGTAGGCTCCCTGCTCATGGGGACGCTCCTCACCAAACGGCGCGCGGTCGACCTGTGCCGCGTGGCCACCTGCCTGTGTCGCCCCGTCATCTGACGGCGGGGCTGTCCTCGGCTGCCTGACGCAGCCAGTGGCACTCAGGGTCCGCGTACCCCCGGTGCTCTCCCACCGAACGCCCGGCAGCGGCGCCGTCGCACGAACCGTGATCCGTTTCCTCACTATGGGTCCCGCGCGTGGTGCGACAGTTGTGTTCATCGATCTCCGCGCGCTGGCTCACCATCCATCCTCACCAGGGAGTGATCTGATGAGTCGCGACACCGCACTCGTCTCGGCCGAGTGGGCCGAGAAGAACATCGACGCCCCGGGCGTCGTCTTCGTCGAGGTCGACGAGGACACCTCGGCCTACGACACCGGCCACATCGCCGGCGCGATCAAGCTGGACTGGAAGACCGACCTGCAGGACCAGGTGCGCCGGGACTTCGTCAACAAGAGCCAGTTCGAGGCCCTGCTCTCCGAGCGCGGCATCGGCAACGACGACACCGTCATCCTCTACGGCGGCAACAACAACTGGTTCGCCGCGTACGCCTACTGGTACTTCAAGCTCTACGGCCACCGCGACGTGAAGCTGCTCGACGGCGGCCGCAAGAAGTGGGAGCTGGACGCCCGCCCGCTGGTGACCGACGCGGTGACCCGCCCGGCGACGCAGTACGTGGCGCAGGAGCCGGACACCTCCATCCGGGCCTTCCGCGACGAGGTCGTGGCCGCGATCGGCACCAAGAACCTGGTCGACGTGCGCAGCCCCGACGAGTTCGCGGGCCGGCTGCTCGCCCCCGCCCACCTGCCGCAGGAGCAGGCGCAGCGGGCCGGGCACATCCCGACCGCGATCAGCGTGCCGTGGTCGAAGGCGGCCAACGAGGACGGCACCTTCAAGTCCGACGACGAGCTGCGCAGGATCTACGCCGACGCCGGGCTGGACGACAGCAGGGAGACCATCGCGTACTGCCGGATCGGCGAGCGCTCCTCGCACAGCTGGTTCGTGCTCCAGGAGCTGCTCGGGCACCGCAACGTGAAGAACTACGACGGATCCTGGACCGAGTACGGCTCGCTGGTCGGCGTGCCGGTCGCGCTCGGCGACGAGCCCGGGGAGGCCTGAGCCATGACCGCACCCACCGCTGCCGGCTGCGCCGCTCCCGACCAGGCCGCCCCGCTGCCCGCGAGCCTCGACCTGGAGAAGGAGACCGTGATCACCGGCGTCGTCCGGTCCGACGCGGGCGAGGCCGTGCCGGGCGCGTACGTCCGGCTGCTCGACTCGACCGGTGAGTTCACCGCCGAGGTGGTGACCTCGCCGGCCGGCCAGTTCCGGTTCTTCGCCGCGCCGGGCACCTGGACCCTGCGGGCGCTCTCCCGGCACGGCAACGGCGACACCGCCGTGACCGCCGGCCGGGGCATCAACGAGGTCGCCGTCACCGTCGCCTCCTGACCCACGCTCTGATCGGCCCGTGGCCCGCCCCTCGCCGAGGGGCGGGCCACGACCGTCTCCGGGCGCGTTCCACCGGCGTGACACGATGGCGTCGTGAACGGTGTCGTAGCGGCGGGGCAGGCCCCGCCCACCGGTCCCGACCGGCCGGCGTCCCGGCGGTGGCTGCCCTGGCTGTTCGCCGCCACCGTGGCCTGGGCGGTGCTGCTGACGGTGCTCACCTGGACGTCGGTGCGGGACGACCCGCCGACCGTCCGGGAGCAGCGCAGTCTGGCCGAGGCCGGCCCGGTCGTCGACCGCGCGGTCGGCGAGTTGGTCGCGGCGGCCGGCGACACCGCCGTGCTGACCCCGCCCGAGATCGAGCGGGGCTGCCGGGTCACCCCGTTCGCCGACGGCGCCGTCCTGACCCGCGGGGTGGACGTGTTCGTCCCCGTCGGCCTGGAGCGGGCACTGCTGGAGCGGGTCGCGGAGCGGCTCCCGGGGCACTGGCGGGCCGGGGTCCGGGTGACCTCGGATGACGGCCCGCGGCTGCGCGCCGACGCGGGCGAGTTCGTCACCGTCGAGGGCACGGTCGTCGGGGACGGCCGGGTCCGGCTGACCGCCGACACGGGCTGCCGGCCGGTCGGCGACGGCTACGCCGCGCCGGCGACCGGCGCCACCGGCGCGGAGACCGAGGCCCTGGCGGCGGCGCTGCGGGCCCTCGGCGGCCCGGCCGGAGCCGCCCCCGAGGTGGTCGTCGCGCCCTGCCCCGCCGGCGGCGCCGCCCGCACCGCCCGCGCCGACGTCGTCCCGGCCCCGCCGTCCCCGGCCGCCGCGCTCGCCCCCGTCGCCCGTGTCCCGCTGCTGAACACCCCCCAGGCGTACGCCTACCGGCGCGGCGGCGTCATGGTCATCGCCGGTCTCTCGGGTGACCGGGTCACCCTCTCCGCCACCACCGGCTGTCCGGCCTGAGGCCGGCGGTCAGTGGCCGGGGGCGTGGTCGTGCGGGGTGCGGCTGCGCCCGAGCGCGTCGACGTGACCCCAGCGGCCGGGGATGTCGAGCAGCTCGACCCGCCCCATCCCCTCGGGCACGGCGGGATCGATGATCAGGTGCTCGCCCTGCGGCTCCAGCCCCAGCATCACCCGTAGCAGCAGCAGCGGGGTGCCCGCCGACCAGGCCTGCGGGCTGCACGCGGTCGGGTACTCCACCGGGTACTCGGTGAGGCTCCGCTCGTAGCCGGCGAAGGCCTCCGGCAGCCGCCCCCCGAAGAACCGGGACGCGGCAAGCATCGCCTCGCAGATCTGGCTGGCCTCCCGGCGGAACCCGTACCGCCACAGGCCCCAGGCGATGATCGAGTTGTCGAACGGCCACACCGTCCCCACGTGGTAGCCGACCGGGTTGTACCGCCCCTCGTCGTCGGCGAGGGTCCGTACGCCCCAGCCGGAGAAGAGCCGCGGACCCAGCAGGTGCTCGGCGACCCGGCCGGCCCGCGACTCGTCCACGATGCCGCTCCACAGCAGGTGCCCCATGTTGGAGCTGAGCGCGTCCACGTGCCGGCCGTCGGCGTCGAGGGCGAGCGCGTAGAACTCCCGCTCCGGGATCCAGAAGTCCCGGTTGAACCGCATCTTCAGCTCGGCCGCCTCCCGCTCCAACCGGTCGGCGTACGCGGGGTCGCCCCAGAACGTCCGGGCCAGCCGCGCGCCGCGGATCTTCGCGTCGTACGCGTACCCCTGGAGTTCGCAGGTGGCGCGGGGGAAGCCGGGCAGCCGGCCGTCGTGGTAGGAGATCGAGTCCCAGGAGTCCTTCCAGCACTGGTTCTGCAGCCCCGTCTGCGGGTTGCGCGTCTGGTACCACAGGTATCCGGTCCCGAGCAGGTCGCCGTACGTGTCGATCCAGGCGAGCGCGGCGCGGGTCTGGGCCTCCAGATGCCGCACCAGCCCGGCGTCACCGGTCCACCGCTCGTACTCGTCGAGCAGGATCACGAACAGCGGCGTGGAGTCCGCCGACCCGTAGTACGGCGAGTGGGGCTGCTCCTCGAAACCCGCCGTCTCGCCGTAGCGCAGCTCGTGCAGGACCTTGCCCGGCTCCTCGTCCCGGAAGTCGTCGATCCGGTGACCCTGGAGGCCGGCCAGCATCAAGATCGTCGCCGGGATCAGCTCCGGCAGGAAGGGCACCACCTGGAGCGAGGTGATGATGCTGTCCCGACCGAACAGGGTCATGAACCACGGGAGCCCGGCGGCCATCAGCCGCACGCCGAGGGTGATCGACTCGTAGCGCAGCGCCGCCAGGTCGGCCACGCTCTGCCGGTACGCCCCGGCCAGCGGCTGGCAGTCGCAGCCGAGCTTCGGCGCCCGGGCGATCAGCTCGTCGTGCTCGGCCCGGATCGCTTCCGAGGTGCGACTGCCGCCGTACAGCGGCAGGTTGGCCCGGATGTCCTCGCCGCGTGCCCCGTAGATGACGGTGGCCACCTTCAGCCGGGTGCGCCACTCGCCGTGTGGGCCGAGGCGGATCCGGAAGGTCATGCCGGACACCTCGACGTGCGCGGGCGCGCTGGAGCTGATCACCGTCTCGCGGTGGAAGTTCTCCCGGCGGTAGGTGAGGCGCAGCTCGCCGTCGCCGACGGTGGCGGTGCTGTGGCCGTGCTTCTGCCGGACGTGCTTGATCTCGAACAGGTCCGCGAAGTCGGCGCCCATGTCCAACCGGACGGCGAACTCCGTCTCCTTCCCGGCGTGGTTGAGCAGCGTCAGTTCCTCCTCGAAGCTGTCGCCGATGGACCGGCGCCGGATCACCGACACCTTCGCGTCCAGGTAGTGGGTCGGCTCACCGGGACGAGGAAGAAGCGGGTGCGGAAGGACTCCGCGTCGTCGACGCTGAGCGCGTGCAGCCGCTCGCCGTCGAGGGTCAGCACCCAGGTGGAGAGGAACCGGGTGTCGAAGGAGAAGAGCCCCGTCGGGAAGTCGAGGGACGGCTCGATGTCGCCGTGCCGGTCGCTGACCAGGAAGGTGTTGCCGTCCAGGATGCTGACCGACTCCCTCACCGCAGCCGTCCGGCCTGCTCGCGGGCGACCTCGCGGGGATCCCGGGTGCCGGGCGGGTCGGGGAAGAATCGGCGGAACACCAGGAAGAGCACGACCTCGCCGCTGAAGCTGCTCTCGTTGCGCAGCACGCTCGAGATCGCCTGGGCCCGGCCGGTGACGAGCCGGTCGAACAATTCCTCGCTCGTGTACCAGATCGCGTCGGCCGGCCCCCGGTTGCGGCTGACGTCGATCGCGCCCGGCTGAAGCCGGACCAGCCAGTGCGCCGTCTGGTTGCCCCGGGCGAGGTCGATCTGCATCGTCCCGCTGACCGGACTGCGCAGCACCTGCGGGGCGCGCGCCGGCAGTGATTCGAAGAACCGCTCCGTCGCCTCGGTCACATTCCGAATCGTAGGCACCGGCTCCACCCGTCGGGCCGGTATCGAGGGCGAGGGTCAGTAGACCAGCGCCTGCGCCCCCTCGGCCATCGCCTCCTCGACGAAGACCGCCGCGCCGGCGATGCGGACGCCCGGCAGCACGTCGTCCGGGCCGATGTCCCGACGGGCGGCGCACTGGGTGCAGGCGGTCACCGTGCCGGTCGTGAGGATCACGTGCAGCAGCTCGGCCAGCGGGGCCGAGTGCGGCAGCTCGAATTCCTGCGCCCGGCCCGGCAGCGCGAACCAGGTCGACTCCCCGGTCAACCAGAGCGACACGTGCACGCCGGCGGCGGCCGCGGTGGCGGCGACGGTGAAGGCCTGGGCGCACCGCTCGGGGGTGTCCGCGCCGGCGGTGGCCTTGACGACGAGAGTGCGGGCCATGGGGCCCAGCATAGGATGGTCGCGATGGTTACCGAGATCGGGTTCGTCAGCCTGCTGGTCGCCGGCCTGGGCGCGCTCGCCGGTGGCCTGGTCTACCTTGCTGTACGCATATCGAGAGGACGTTGGTGAGCGCGAGGAGTGAGCCGGTTTTGCGAGCCCCGCAGTCGCGAACGAGGAGAGGCGGAGTGAACCGGTGAGCGACGAGAACCCCCTGCAGCCGCCGCCGTGGCTGAACGCGCCGCCGGTCGACCCGTACCCCTACGAGGAGAGCCACGACCTGCGGGTCGGACCGAAGCTGCACCCGTCGCTGGACGGCCTGCTGCCGTACGTCGGGGTGTGGCGCGGCCGTGGCCGGGGCGGCTTCCCCACGATCGAGGACTTCGACTACGCCCAGGAGATCCGGATCAGCCACGACGGCCGGCCGTTCCTGTTCTACGAGTCGCGCGCCTGGATCCTGGACGAGCAGAGCCGGCCGGTCCGCCCGGCGGGCCGTGAGGTCGGCTGGTGGCGGCCGGTGATGGACGGCGAGCGGGTCACCGACGAGCTGGAAGCGCTGATGACCACGCCGACCGGGGTCATGGAGCTGCACATCGGCAAGCGCAAGGGCACCCAGCTCGAGTTCGTGACCGACGCGGTGGTCCGGACGGCGACCGCCAAGGAGGTCACCGCCGGTCACCGCCTCTTCGGCATCGTCGAGGGCGCGCTGCTCTACGCCCAGGAGATGGCCGCCGTCGGCCACGGCCTCTCGCCGCACCTCTCCGCCCGCCTCACCCGCGTGGCCGGCTGACCCGCCCGACCCGTTCCCCCTCCCCGGTCAGGGGAGGGGGAAGCCCAGCAGGGCCTGGAGGGTCGGCGTGTGCGGGGAGCGGCGCAGCGGGACGGCGTCCAGGGTGCGGACCTCCGCCAGGCCACGGACGGACGAGGTGAGCCAGACGCCGTCGGCGGAGTGCAGCTCGGCCGGGGTGACGAGGCGTTCGTCGGCGCGCAGGCCCAGTTCGTGGGCGTGGGCGAGGAGCCAGGCGGCGGTCACGCCCGGCAGCACGCCCGTCTCGGCGGCGGGCACGGTGCGGAGGGTGTCGCCGGCCAGCCAGACCAGGTTGGCGGTCGGGCCCTCCAGGGCGTACCCGTCGGAGGAGACCCAGAGCGCGTCGTCCACCCCGCTGCGGGCCGCCCAGCGGCGGGCGGCGGTGCTCACCGCGTACGACGTCGACTTGACCCCGGCGGGCAGCCAGTCGAGTGCGGCGCGGGCCCGCGCCGCGACGCCGAGCGGCAGGGTGGCGACGGTGATCCCGTCCCGGCGGGCCGCCCGGGTCGCCGCCGGCACCTCGCCCAGCGTGGCGTGGACGCTCGGCGGGCCGCCGCCCTCCGGGCCCCGGGTGCAGACCAGCCGCAGGGCGCCCTCGACCTCGGCCGGCCAGCCGGCGCTCACGGTCTCCAGCAGGCCGACCAGCACGTCGGTGGGGGGCAGGGGGAGCTCGACGGCCGTCGCCGCCCGGGCCAGCCGGGCCAGGTGGGCGTCGCGCAGCCACGGCCGCCCGCCCCGCAGGTGCATGGTCTCGAAGAGCCCGTCGCCGTGCAGCACGCCCCGGTCGTCGCCGCGCAGCACCGGCTCCCCGGGCGGCGCCAGCCCGCGCCCGGGCACGGCGATCCTCGACGCCACCATGACCGCCGAGCGTAGCGGCGGGCCTGCGCACCGCTGCCGCCCGGGGAGGCCGTCGCCCGCCCGACGCCGTCACCGGTGGCGCGGGAACTCGACGGGCCGTTCGACCCGGCGGCCGGGGCGGTCGGGCGAACTATGATCGGACGGTGTCCGAATCCTCCCTCGCGGAAATGCTCCGCGCCCGTGGGCTGCGGCTGACGGCGCAGCGGCAACTGGTCCTCCAGGCCGTGCTCGACCTGGGGCACGCCACCCCGGAGCAGGTGCACACGGCCGTCCGGGAGGTGGCCGCGGGGGTCAACATCACCACCATCTACCGCACGCTGGAGCTGCTGGAACGGCTCGGCCTGGTCACCCACACCCACCTCTCGCACGGCTCGCCGACCTACCACGCGGCCGGCGAGGACCAGCACGTCCACCTTGTCTGCCGGGAGTGCGGCGCGATCGACGAGATCGATCCGGAGCTGCTGCGCCCGCTGGCCGACCGGTTGGCGCAGCAGCGCGGGTTCCGGGTGGACATCGGCCACGTCTCCCTCTTCGGCGTCTGCGACCGCTGCGAGAACGGGGACCGGAAATGATCGACATCGCGGGCGCGGTGAGCGTCGAGAGCATCGACGAGGCCAGCCGGGACCAGCCCGAGCCGGCGCACGTGGCGGCCGGCGTCCGGGGGGTGGCCGCGCACTACGGCGACCCGATGCGCGAGCAGCGCACCCTCGAGACCGCGGTCGGTCTGGTCGACCGCTCGCACCGGGGCGTCGTCGCGGTGCCGGGCGAGGAGCGGATCGGCTGGCTGCACACCCTCACCACCCAGCACCTGGCGCAGCTCGCCGCCGGTCAGGGCACCGAGCTGCTGGTGCTCTCGCCGCACGGGCACGTCGAGCAGCACGCCATGGTGGCCGAGGACGGCGTCACCACCTGGCTCGACACCGAGCCGGGCGCCACCACCGGCCTGCTGTCCTACCTGGAGAAGATGCGGTTCTTCAGCCGGGTCGAGCCGCGCGACGCGACCGGCGAGCACGCGGTGCTCTCGCTGGTCGGGCCGGAGGCCCCCGCCGCGGTGGGGACGCTCGGCGTGACCGGGCTGGCCGCACCCGACGTGGTCGCGGTGCCCGGCCCGAAGTTCCGCTCCGGCGAGGTGCCGCCCCGGCCGACCGCGCTGTACGACGTCAGGCCGCTCCCGGTCGGCGGGTGGGCGCGACGCGGCCCGCTGGGCGTGGACCTGCTCGTGCCCCGGACCGCGATGGAACAGGTGGTCACCCAGCTACGCGGCAACGGGGTGCCGGTGGCCGGGCTGTGGGCGTACGAGGCGGTGCGGGTGGCCGCCCGGCGGGCCCGGGTCGGGGTGGACACCGACCACCGGACGATCCCGGCCGAGGTGGACCTGGTCGCCCCCGCCGTGCACCTCGACAAGGGCTGCTACCGGGGCCAGGAGACCGTGGCCCGGGTGCACAACATGGGCCGGCCGCCGCGTCGGCTCGTCCTGCTGCACCTGGACGGGGTCACCACCGACCAGCCGCCGGTCGCCGGGACGCCGGTGACCCTCGACGGCCGGGCGGTCGGCTTCGTCGGCACCGCCGTGCACCACCACGAGCTGGGTCAGGTCGCCCTGGCCGTGGTCAAGCGCAACGTCGCCGACGACGCCCGCCTGCTCGTCGGCGAGACCGCCGCCGCGATCGATCCGGCCTAGCGCTCCGGCGGCGAAAGAATCTCTCCTTTGCGGCGCCGAGGCCGGAAAAGTTCCGGTCGACTGGCTCCCTGCCCTCGGTCTAGGATCCGGGCATGACGACAGGGACGTTGATCACGGTTGCCCCCACCGGCGCGGAGTCGGCCAAGGCGGAGGTGCCGGCGCTGCCGGTGACGCTCGACGAGTTGCTGCTCACCGCGAAGGAGTGCGAGGCGCTCGGCGCCGCCGTGATCCACGTCCACATCCGCGACGACGAGGCGAAGCCGACCCTGGACCAGGGGCGGCTGCGGGAGACCGTGGCGGCGTTGCGGGAGAGCACCGACCTGATCGTGCAGCTCTCCTCCGGCGGCGCGGTGACCGACCCGGAGGCCGACCGGCTCGCCGTGCTCGACGCGGGGCCCGACATGGCCTCCTGCACGATGGGCACGCTCAACTTCGGCGACGACGTCTTCCTCAACCGTTGGGAGTTCATCGTCGACCTGCACACCCGGATGCAGGAGCGCGGCATCGTCCCGGAGTACGAGATCTTCGACCTCGGCCACCTGGCGGCCCTGCAGCGCCTGCTCGGCAAGTACGGCCTGCCGGCCGGCGGGCACGTGCACGTCGACTTCGTGATGGGCGTGCCGGGCGGCATGCCGGGCACCACCTCGACGCTGGTCGCCGCCCACCAGGCGCTGCGCGACCTGCCCGAGGGCACGACCTTCTCGGCCACCGGCATCGGCCGCAGCACCATTCCGGTCATGCTGGCGTCGCTCTCGGCCGGCGGGCACCTACGCGTCGGCATGGAGGACACGGTGACCTACGCCAAGGGCCGCCCGGTGGAGTCCAACATGCAGCTCGTCGCCCGGGCGGTCGGCTTCGCCCAACTCGCCCAGCGGCCGCCGCTGACCACCGCCGAGGCGCGCGGGCTGCTCGGCGTACCGGCCGCCGGGCGGTAAGCGGCGGGTCCGCCGGCACTCCTGTACGCCCGGACGTCGACTGCCTGGTCACCCGCCCGTCGGGGGTGGCCGGGCGGTCGGTACCGTCCACACCGTGGGAAAGACGTACGAGGGCGGCGTGCCGCTCGCCGAGGTGGTCCGGTCCGGGTTCGTCGAGGGCGTGCACCGGGGTTCGGTGGTGGTGCTCGACGCCGACGGCGCGCCGGTGGCCGGTGCCGGGGACGTGACCTCCCCGGTCTTCCCGCGCTCGTCCAACAAGCCGATGCAGGCGGTCGGGATGTTCCGCGCCGGGCTGTCGCTGGCCGACCCGGCGGACGTGGCGCTGGTCGCGGCCAGCCACGCCGGGGAGGACTTCCACCTGGCCCGGGTCGGCGCGCTGCTGGCCGGCGCGGGGCTGGACGAGTCGGCCCTGCACTGCCCGCCGGAACTGCCGGTGGGCGAGGACGCGCGGGCCGCCGTGCTGCGCGCCGGCGGCGGTCCCACCCGTACGCAGATGAACTGCTCCGGCAAGCACAGCGGGATGCTGCTGACCTGCCTGGCGGCCGGCTGGCCGCTCGACGGGTACTGGCGCCCGGAGCACCCGTTGCAGCAGCGGCTCCGCGGCGCGGTCGAGGAGTTCACCGGTGAGCGGGCGGCGGCGGTCGGGGTGGACGGCTGCGGCGCTCCCGTACTCGCGGTGTCGCTGACCGGCCTGGCCGGGGCGTACCTCCGGCTGGTCTCGGCGGAGCCCGGCTCCGTGCCCCGGACGGTGGCCGACGCGATGCGCGCCCACCCGGAGATCGTCGGCGGCACGCAGGCCGACGACACCCGGCTGATGCGCGGCGTCCCCGGGCTGCTCGCCAAGGTGGGCGCCGAGGGCGTCATCGCCGTCGCGGTGCCCGGGACCGGCGCGGTCGCCCTCAAGATCGACGACGGTGCGGGCCGGGCGCGGATGCCGGTGCTGGTCTCCGCCCTGCGCCGCCTCGGCCTGGACGCCCCGGTGCTGGCCGAGTACGCCGAGGTGCCCCTCTTCGGCGGCGGCCTCCCGGTCGGTGCCGTACGCCCCGTCTGGTAGCCGCCGCGGCGGTGCCCCGGCCGGCGACGCCGCGACGGTCAGCGCGCCGACGGCCCGGCGCCGGGCGCCGGGCCGGGTCGGGCGTCAGGGCAGGAAGTCGAGCAGGGCGGCGTTGACCGGGGCGGGACGCTCCAGCGGCAGCAGGTGGGCCGCGTCCGGCACGTCGGGCAGGCGGGTCGCGCCCGGTGCCTCGGCCGCGATCCGGTCGGCGAGCCGGTTGATGTCGGGCACGTCCGCGGCGCCGGCGGTGACCAGGACCGGCACCCGCAGCTCGCCGAGGCGCCCGATCGCGGGCGGGTCGAGTTCGGCGACGTCCACCGCGCTGAGGGCCTGCTCGGCGGCGAGCGCCCGCTGGTCCATCTCGACGGCGAACGCGACCAGTTCCGGGTCGACGTCCTCCGGGCGGCGTCCGGGGCCGACCACCCAGAACCGCACCTCACCGGCGGCGCTGGCGGCGAAGTCCTCCGGGTCGACCTCGCCCACCAGGGTGTCCCAGAGGCCGTTCGCCTCCTCGGACCACTCGTGTCCGGAGACGGCGCTGCCGAGCAGGGCGAGCGCGGTCACCCGGTCGGGGTGGGCCAGCGCGGTGTCGATGGCGACCGCGCCGCCGAACGAGCAGCCGACCAGGGCGGCCCGGGGGAGGTCGAGCGCGTCGAGCAGCCCCGCCACGTCGTCGTGGTGGGCGAACGGGGCGGGTGGCAGCTCCGAGTCGCCGTAGCCGCGCAGGTCCAGGGCGATCACCCGGTGCCGCTCGGCCAGCGGGCCGATCTGTCCCCGCCACATCCGGCGGTCCGCGATCCCCGCGTGCAGCAGGACGACGGGGGTGCCGCTGCCGGTGTCGTCGTACGCGAGCACCGCGCCGTTCACCTCGATCTTGGTCATCGCAGGAAGGTACGCAGGTGACGATCGGGCACGCAACTTGCATACGTGAGACCTCGCTAACTCTGGTTAGCACTTTGCTTGCAGGAGCTAGCAAGGCGGGCTACCGTCGGGGTATGGCCACTGGTAAAGACCTTCCCGACGTCGGCGGGTTCATTCGCGACCTGCGCCGCAACGCGAAGATCTCGCTCCGACAGCTCGCCGAGCAGGCGGGGGTCAGCAACCCGTACCTCAGTCAGATCGAGCGCGGCCTGCGCAAGCCGAGCGCGGAGGTGCTCCAGCAGCTCGCCAGCGCGCTGCGGGTCTCAACCCCGGCGATGTACCTGCGCGCCGGGCTGCTCGACGACAAGGAGGGCCAGGGCGTGCTCGCGGCCATCGCGGTCGACCCCGACCTGACGATGGCGCAGAAGCAGTCGCTCACCCAGATCTACGAGACGTTCCGGCGGGAGAACGCGCGGCTCGCCGAGGCGACCGCGGCGGCCGCCGGCGCCACGTCGGACGGTGCCGCCCCGGGCGCGCCCGAGGCCGCCGAGGCGCCGGACCTGGCCAACCTCGCCGCCACCGGACCCACCACGCCGGAGGGCACCCCGACCGAGGCCGTCCTCGAGTCGGTCGCCGTCACCGAGGCCGGCCCCGCCCCCGCTCCGACCGACACCCCCGCGAAGAAGGCCGCCCGCAGGGCGGTCCGGAAGGCCGCCGACGCGGCCGAAGAGGAGAAGTGATGACCCAGCCGAAGACCCACCGCATCCCGGCCCCGATCTACGCCGCCGCCGGCGCGGGCGAGCTGGCCCTCCAGCAGCTCCGCAAGCTTCCCGCCGTGGTGACCGAGGTCGTCGCCGACCTGGGCGGCAAGGCCGTCGTGACCGGCTTCGAGCTGCGGCAGAAGGCCAACGAGACGCTGCGCACGGCGAACCTGACCGCCAGCGGCCTGCGCGAGAAGGCCGCCTCGTCCGACCTCGACCTGAAGCGCCTCCGCGAGGCGGCCGACCTCGACAAGCTGCGTGAGGTCGCGGACCTCGACAAGCTCCGCGAGGTCGCCGACCTGGACAAGCTGCGCGAGGTGGCGACCCGCAACGCCGCCGTGGTGGTCGCCGGCGCCCAGGCCGCGCAGGAGCGGGCGCAGGCCGCGTACGTCGCGCTGGTCGCCCGGGGTGAGCGGGTCGTCGGCGCCGGCGTGCTGGAGGCCGCCGAGACCGTGAACGCCGACATCGAGGCCACCGAGGCCGAGGTCGAGCCGGCCGGGACCGCCGCGAAGCCGGCCGCGACGACGCCGGCCGCCCCGACCGCCGCCGAGGTGCCGACGCCGGCCGACGTGGCCGAGGTCGTGGAGGCCAAGCCGGCCGCCGCCAAGACTGCCGCCAAGAAGGCGACCCGGGCGCCCCGGGCCACCAAGGCCGCCGCCAAGCCGGCCGCCACGCCGTCGGCGAAGCTGCCCCGGGCCACCAAGCGGACCCGCCCGGCCGCCGAGTAGTCCCGCTGCGCCGGCGACCCCGGAGGCGTCCTGTCGGACGTTTCCGGGGTCGCCGGCATAAGCTTGCCGTCATGGCCCACGCCGCGCCGCTCTTCGCCTTCGAAGTCCGCTACGTGATCGAGCTGATCCTGCTCGTGTTCGCGTTGATCGTGCAGGGCGTCGCCCTGGTGCACGCCATCACCCAGCGCTCCGACGCCTTCGCCGCCATCGGCACCCTGCCCAAGGGAGGCTGGGTCGCCATCCTGGCCGTCTGCCTGGTGCTGACCCTGCTCGGCTTCGGCCCGATCAGCCTCTTCGGCCTGATCGGCATCGCGGCGGGCCTCATCTACCTGCTCGACGTCCGGGTCGGCCTGCGCGACCTGAGCGACGGCAGAGGGTCCTGGTGAGAGGTTTCCGCTGGCCGCCCCCGCCGGACGGCGGACCCCGCACCTGGGGGCCCGGCCCCGGTGCCCCGCGCACCGGCAGGCCGGCCCTGCCCGAGCCGGAGACCGAGCTGGTCGCCACGCCGCACGGCGTACGGCTGGAGCAGCTCGTCACCGGGGCGGGCGACCCGACCACCGTGTTCGCCCACGGGCTGGGCAACGGCATCGCCACCACCCGGCCGTTCGGCAGCGGGGTGACCGGCCGCAAGCTCTTCTTCCAGTTCCGCGGGCACGGCCGCTCCGACGCGCCGCCCGGCCCGTGGAGCTACCTGGACCTCGCCCGCGACCTGCGCGCGGTCGCCGACCTGGGCGGCGCCACCCGGGCCTTCGGCGCCAGCCTCGGCGCGGGTGCGCTCTGCCGGCTGCTCGCCGAGAGCCCCGAACGCTTCGAACGGCTGGTCTTCTTCCTGCCGGCGGTGCTGGACCGGCCGCGCGGCGAGGTCGCCCGATCCCGGCTGACCGAGCTGTTCGACGCCGTGGAGAGCGGGGACGCCTCCGCCGTCGCCGACGTGGTCCAGGCGGAGCTGCCGCCGGCGGTGCGCAACACCCCGGCCGGCTGGGCCTACCTGCGCCAGCGGCTCGACCAGCTCCTCCGCGACGGGCTCGCCCCCGGGCTCGCCAGCCTGCCCGAGCAGGCGCCGCTGCGCGACGCCGGGTCGCTGGCCGCGGTCACCGCGCCCGCCCTGGTGATCGGCTGCGCCGGCGACGACCTGCACCCGGCCGAGGTCGCCGAGCAGCTCGCGGCCGCGCTGCCCCGGGCCACCCTGCACGTGTACGACCGGCCCGGCGTCCTCTGGACCGAACGCGCCGACCTGCGCAGCCGGATATCCGCCTTCCTCAACGAGTAAGGTGCCCTGACATGGGCGTCACACACCACGGTCGTACGCACCGGCTGGACCTCGCCGACCCGACGCTGCGGGAGTGGGAGTGCACCGTGCTGCACGCCGACCCGGAGCAGGGCATCGTGCTGGACCGGTCGGCGTTCTACCCGGGCGGTGGCGGACAGCCGCCGGACCACGGCGTACTGCTCTGGCAGGGGGTGCAGACCCGGATCGTCGGCACCCGCAAGGGCGACGACCTCTGGCTGATCCCGGCCGAGGGCGACCCGCTGCCGCCGGCCGGCACCGCGGTGACCGGTGCTGTCGAGGACGAGCGGCGCACCCGGCTGATGCGGACCCACTCCGGGCTGCACGTGCTCTGCGGAGTGGTGTTCCGCGACTTCGGCGCGCTCGTCACTGGCGGCAACATGGAGCCGGGCGAGGCCCGGATGGACTTCAACCTGCCCGAGGTGCCGCCCGACTTCAAGAGCCGCATCGAGGAGCTGGTCAACGCCGAGGTGGCCGCCGACCGGGCGGTCGCCGTGCGGGTGCTGCCCCGGGCCGAGGCGCTCGCCCTGCCGGACATCATCCGGACCCAGTCCAACCTGATCCCGCCGGACGAGCAGGAGGTCCGGATCGACGACATCGTCGGGCTGGACGTCCAGGCCGACGGCGGCACGCACGTCGCCTCCACCGCCCAGATCGGCAAGGTGCAGGTGGTCAAGGTGGAGAGCAAGGGCCGCGCCAACCGCCGCGTCCGCGTACGGCTGACTGACTGACCCGGTGGCTCCCGGCGCCGGACACCGACGCCGGGAGCCGAGCCGTCACACCAGGTCGATCCGTTCCCGCTCGATCGGGTAGCCCGCCCTGGCGAAGGTGGCGGCCATCGGGTGGTTCGTCTGGTCGGTGGCCGCCACGATCTCCTTCACCCCCGCCTCGACCAGCAGGTTGGTGGCCTCGACCAACAGGTCGTACGCGTACCCGTGCCCGCGCTGCTCGGGCACCACGCCGACGAAGCCGACGATCGGGTCGCTGTGGTTGCGGGCCGGCACGGTGACGCCGACCAGTTCGCCCTCGGGCGTCCAGGCCAGCCGCCACCAGTCGCGCGGGCTCGGCAGCCAGCGCAACAGGTCGAGTTCCTCCTGCGCCGCCGCGTCCGGCCCGTGCTCGGCGGCGGTGTGCCGGGCGTGCGCGTCGAGGCTCTCCTCGCCCACCCGGCGCAGCACGTCGAGGATCACGGCGTCGTCCGGCTCCGGTCGGAACTCCAGCCGGCCGGGACGGGCGGGCAGCCCGCACTCCGGCTTCCAGCGGTAGCGGTACCGCTCGACGAGCACCGACATGCCGGCTGCCGTCGCGGCTTCGATCCGGGCCTCGGCCTGGGCGCGGACTGCCGGGTCGTCCCGCCAGCCGGGCGGCACCGAGAGCGAGTACTCGGCCCGCAGCGGCGCGGTCCGGAGCAGCCGGACCGCCGCCTCCCGGTCGGTGAAGTCGAACCAGTCGAGGGCCAGCGGCGCGACGTCGTCCGGCCCGCCCCACCAGGCGGCGCGGGCCACCACCACGTCGCCGCGCAGGGCCACCCAGCTCCACTCGGGACGGTACTGGCCGTCGGCGGCCATGTCGGAGTAGTTCTCGCCGAACGCGGCGCGGCCCACCAGCCCGGGGTCGGGCAGCGAGTCGAACAGTTTTTCCTCGCCCACGGTGAGCGGGCGGATGACCAGGTCGGTCATGGGGATCCTTCCGGGTACGACGTGCTCCCGGGTCAGGACCGTGGCGTCCTCGCGGCCGGGTGGGAGCACAGCGATGTCGTGATGGACACGGTGCCCACCTCCCTTCCAAGATCGAGGACGCCCGAGCAGACTAACAGCCCGCTCCGGCCGGCCCAACCGCATTTGCGGCCCGGTCCGGCGGACGGCCGGATCCTCGGCGCGGCGGGGTTTCCGGCGGGCTCAGCACGGGGCGCAGTGGGTCGGCCAACTGCGCAGACCCGCCCTGCCGCGCCCTGTCGAGCTGCCCCACCCGGGGAGCGGGGGCGCGGCTCAGGGCACGGTCAGCCCGGGCGGCAGGTGGGCGGCGCGGACGTCGAGCAGCCAGCGTTCCACGGTGGCCTCGTCGGGGCGGTCCGGCAGCGGGGAGCGGGCGCGGTCGAAGTCGCGTTCCGCCTCGGCGAGCAGCGTGCGCGCCTCCTCCAGTTCGCCGTCGGCCACCCGATCGCCGAATGCCCGGAACCACCCGGGGTCGGCGAGCCGGATCTCCAGCACGCCGGTCGTGTAGAGCAGCCGGCCCTGGTGCACCAGCCGGGCCAGGTGCCGGGCGTGCTTGGCGGTCCGCCGCCGCGTGTCGGCCGAGAACGTGCCGTCGCCCCGGGACTCCAGTTTGCGGAACTGCTGGCCGGCGTAGCCGAGGTAGGCGTCGCGGACGCGGGGCGCGCTGAGGAACGCCGACCGGATGGCGATCAACCGGTCGCCGAACTCCGTCCGGGTCTCGTAGCAGTCGTCCGGCAGCCAGGCCAGCTCGGTGGCGGTCGGGTTGCCGCTCAACGCGAGCCGGCACCACTTCGCGGCCTCGTGCAGGGTCGTGTCGGGGTCGGTGGTCACCACCGACTCGCGGGGCGGGCGCAGGCCGTGGAACGCGACGGTGGGCGCGGCGAAGACGCCGATCCGGTCGACGTCCGAGCCAGGACCGGCCAGCCCGTACGCGACCGAGCCGACGATGCCGGAGAGCAGCAGGTGCATGCGGGCGAGCATGACGCACCGCACCCGATGCGCGAAACCGGACTTCCGCTGTCAGGTATCGCTGACAGGCTCGCCGCATGACGACACCGCTGACAGGGAAGATCGCGCTCGTCGCCGGGGCGACACGGGGCGCCGGCCGGCAGATCGCCGTCCAGTTGGGCGCGGCCGGCGCCACCGTCTACGCGACCGGCCGCAGCAGCCGGGCGGGCCGCTCCGAGATGGACCGGCCGGAGACCATCGAGGAGACCGCCGAGCTGGTCACGGCGGCCGGCGGCACCGGCATCGCCGTCCGGGTCGACCACCTCGTGCCCGAGCAGGTCCGCGACCTGGTCGCGCGGATCGACGCCGAGCAGGGCCGGCTCGACGTGCTGGTGAACGACATCTGGGGCGGCGACCCGCTGATCACCTGGGAGAAGCCGGTCTGGGAGCAGCCGCTGGACGCCGGCTTCCGCACCCTGCGGCTGGCGGTCGACACGCACATCATCACCAGTCACTTCGCCCTGCCGCTGCTGATCCGCCGCCCCGGCGGCCTGGTGGTGGAGGTCGGCGACGGCACCAGGGAGTACAACGACGCCAACTACCGGCTCTCGGTCTTCTACGACCTCGCCAAGGTCTCGGTGAACCGGCTCGCGGCGAGTTGGGCGCACGAGGTGGCGCCGCACGGGTGCACCGCCGTCGCGCTGACCCCGGGCTGGCTGCGGTCGGAGGCGATGCTGGAGCACTTCGGGGTCACCGAGGAGAACTGGCGGGACGCCCTGGACAAGCAGCCGCACTTCGCCATCTCGGAATCGCCGGCGTTCGTCGGGCGCGCGGTGGCCGCCCTGGCCGCCGACGAGGACCGGGCCCGCTGGAACGGACGGTCCGTGTCCAGCGGCGAGCTGGCCAAGGTGTACGGCTTCACCGACCTCGACGGCAGCCGGCCGGACGCCTGGCGGTACATGGTCGAGGTGCAGGACCCGGGCAAGCCGGCCGACGTCACCGGCTACCGCTGAGCGGAGGCGTCCCGCCCGGGCGGGGGCGGCGTGGCGTAGAGCTCGGCGGACCGCCGGGCCGCGTCGGCCAGCCGCGCCCGCAGCTCGGGCGGGTCGAGCACCTCCACCTCGGGGCCGAGCCCGAGCAACTGCTGGTACGCCACGTCGACGGACTCGACGGGCAGCCGGGTCACCACCCGGCCCTGCCCGTCGGGCCCGTCGGCGGCGGCGACCGCCTCGTCGTACGCGAAGGGGGCGTCGGCCAGGTGCCGGAGCTGGCGCAGGCCGGCGGGGCTCAGCCGGACGGTGACCCGGTCCCGCAGCATGCTCCGGAGGAACGTCTCGGCCTGCTCCCGCCAGTACCGGGCCAGGTCGAAGCCCTCGTCCCGGTCGAACGTCTCCCCGCTCACCGCGACGTCGGTCACCCGGTCCACCCGGTACGTGCGCACGTCGTCGCCGACCCGGCCGACCAGGTACCAGACGCCGCTCTTGAGCACGAGCCCGTACGGCCACACGGTCCGCGTCACCTCGCGGTCGCCGCGCCGGTAGCGCAGCTCGACCACCCGGTCCCGCCAGACCGCCCCGGCCAGCTCGGTCAGCCACGGCGGCGGCCCCACCTCCCGGAACCAGCCCGGCACGTCCAGGTGGAACCGCTGCCCGGTGCGGGCCGGCGCGTCGCGCAGCGCGGGCGGCAGCGCGGCCAGCACCTTCAACTCGGCCGAGGCCACCGCGTCGGCGAGCCCCATGTCGCCGGCCGGCCCGCGCAGTCCGGCCAGGAAGAGCGCCTCCGCCTCGTCCCGGGTCAGCCCGGTCAACCGGGTCCGGTAGCCGCCGAGCAGCCGGTAGCCGCCGGCCCGGCCCCGGTCGGAGTAGACCGGCACCCCGGCGGCGGAGAGCGCCAGCACGTCCCGGTAGACGGTCCGCTCGGACACCTCCAACTCCCGCGCCAGCTCGGCCGCGGTCATCGTCTCCCGCGCCTGGAGCAGCAACACCAACGAGATCAACCGGGCCGCCCGCACCCGTCCATCCTGCCCCGATGCCGTACGGCCGCTGTCGGGGCGTCGGCCGACGGCGACCACTAGGCTCTGCGGTCGTGAACGCACCCCGTATCGCCGCGCCCGTGACCGGCGCCGTCGGCCGGTTCTTCACCGGCGTGGGCCTGCTCCTACGCGGCCTCGGCCTCTACGTCCGCAGCCCCGGGCTGATGCTGCTCGGCGTCGTGCCGGCGCTGATCTCCGGTGTGCTCTTCGTGGCCGCGTTCGCCACCCTGGCGTACTTCGTCGACGACCTGGCCGCGCTGGTCACGCCGTTCGCCGACGACTGGTCGGCCACCTGGCGCAACCTGGTCCGGGTGGTGGCCGGGCTGGCCTTCCTCGGCATCGGCGGCCTGCTCGCGGTGGTCAGCTTCACCGCGGTCACCCTGGTCATCGGCGACCCGTTCTACGAGAAGATCTCCGAACGGGTCGAGGAGCGCCTCGGCGGCACGCCCGGCGCGGTCGACGTGCCGTTCTGGCCGTCGCTGCGGCGCAGCCTCGCCGACTCGGTACGGCTGGTGGGCCTGTCGGTGCTGTTCGGCATCCCGCTCTTCGCCGCCGGGTTCGTCCCGGTGGTCGGCCAGACCGTGGTGCCGGTGATCGGCGCGGCGGTCGGCGGCTGGCTGCTCGCCGTGGAACTGGTCGGCGCCCCCTTCTACCGGCGCGGGATGCGGCTGCCGGAGCGCCGGTCGATCCTCAAGGCGGACCGGCCGACCACGCTCGGCTTCGGGGTGGCGGTCTTCGTCTGCTTCCTGATCCCGCTCGGCGCGGTGCTGGTCATGCCGGCCGCCGTCGCCGGGGCGACCCTGCTGGCCCGCCGCTCGCTCGGCCAGCCCATCACGGAGGGCTGATCCACCGGCGGGGCTGTCAGGACAGCGCCCCCGGTGCGCCGGCAGCGTGCCGGTGTAGTCCGACCACATCCGGTCGCCGTCCCGCTTGACGAGGCTGAACGCCACCACCTCGCCGCCGACCTCGGCCGCCGGGCTGGCCGCGCGGTCCAGGCCCAGGTTGTCCCAGAACTCGGAGCGCCAGCGGGCGGTCCGGACCCGCACGTCAGGCCGCTCCGCGTACGGCGGCGACGGCCTCGACCTCGACGAGCTGGTCGGAGTAGCCGAGCACGGCCACCCCGAGCAGGGTGCTGGGCGGCTCGTGGTCGCCGAACGCGTCCCGGACCACCCCCCACACGGCCACCAGGTCGGCCTGGCGGGACGACGCCACGTAGACGGTGGTCTTGACGACGTCGGTGAGCCGGGCGCCGGCCGCCGCGAGGGCGGTCTCCAGGTTGGCCATCACCTGCCGGGCCTGGCCGACCGGGTCGCCCGGCGCGACGGTCCGCCCCTCGGCGTCGAGCGGGCAGGAGCCGGCGGTGAAGACGAGCCGGGCCGGCGGCTCGACCGTGGCCGCGTACGCGTACTCGGCGACGTCGGAGAGGGCGGGGACGCGGATCAGGCGGGTCGGCGCGGTCACGCCGGCGAGGCTACCGCCGGGCGCGCGGCGGCTCGACCGGATATCCGCCCGGTCCGGACGGACGATCTCCCACAGCGGACCCGCCGACGCGTCAGGCCGACTCGCGGACCACCAGCTCGGTGGGGAGCACGACGGCCCGCTCGATCGCCTCCCCGGCGGCCAGCCGCAGCAGCAGCCGGGTCATCCGCCGGCCGAGCTCCACGATCGGCTGGCGGACGGTGGTCAGCGGGGGCTCGGTGTACGCGGCCGTCTCGATGTCGTCGAAGCCGATCACCGCCACGTCGTCCGGCACCCGCCGCCCCGCCTCGCGCAGCGCCCGCAGGGCGGCGTGCGCCATCAGGTCGGAGGCGGCGAAGACCGCGTCCAGGTCGGGGTGCTCGGCGAGGAGCTGCCGCATCGCCGTCGTCCCGGACTCGCGGGTGAAGTCGCCGGTCGCCACCAGCTCCGGCAGCCCGGCCTCGGCGACCGTGTTCCGGTAGCCGGTGAGCCGCTCGATGCCGGCCACCATGTCCTGCGGGCCGGCGATGGTGGCGATCCGCCGGCGACCGCCCGCGATCAGGTGCCGGACCGCCGTGGTCACCCCGCCGACGTGGTCGACGTCGACGTACGGCACGTCGGCGCCGTCGAGCGGGCGACCGCTGCACACCACCGGGATGCCCAGCCGGGCGAGCCGGCCGGGCAGCGGGTCCTCGCCGTGCAGCGAGGCGAAGAGCACCCCGTCCACGTGCCGCCCGGTGGTGTAGCGCTCCACCCGGTCGTGCCCGGCGGGCGAGCCGGCCAGCATCAGCACGAGCTGCTTGTCGGCGGCCTCCAGCTCCTGGGCGGCGCCCCGGATGATCCCCGGGAACACCTGGTCGTCGGAGAAGACCCGGGTGGCGGCCTCCGGCAGCACCAGGGCGACCGAGTCGGTCCGCTGGGTGACCAGGCTGCGGGCGGCCAGGTTCGGCACGTACCCCAGCTCGGCCACCGCCCGGCGGACCGCCTCCTGGATCGGCTCGGCGACGGTCGTGGAGCCGTTCACCACCCGGGAGACGGTCGCCCGCGAGACCCCCGCCCGCCGGGCCACCGCCTCCAGTGTCGGCCGCTGCGCCGTCGTCATCCCCGTTACCACCGCCTCGTCACAGCCCGTTCCGGGAGATCACCTCCTGGTACCACCGGGCGCTGGACTTCGGTGTGCGGCGCTGGGTCAGGTAGTCGACGTGGATGATCCCGAACCGTCGGCGGTAACCCTCGGCCCACTCGAAGTTGTCCAACAACGACCATACGAGATAGCCCCGCAGGTCCACCCCGCGGGAGATCGCCTCGTGCGCGGCGCGCAGGTGCCCGTCGAGGTAGGCGATCCGGTCGGCGTCGACCACCTGCCCGGCGCCGTCGGGGGCGTCGGCGCCGGCCTTGTCGGGAAACGCGGCGCCGTTCTCGGTGACCATCAGCGGCACGCCGGGGTAGTCGGTGGCGAGCCGCTCCAGCAGCCGGGTCAGCCCGGCCGGCTCGATCATCCAGCCCATGTCGGTCAGCGGCCCGACCGGCGGCAGGAACTCGACGGCGCCGTCGGTGCCCGGGTACGCGCTGCCGCCCGCGCCGTCCGGCCGGCCGGCGACGTAGGTGGGCGCGTAGTAGTTGACCCCGAGCAGGTCGATCGGGGCGGCGATCAGCTTCTCGTCGCCGTCCCGGACGAACGTCGGCTCGACGATCCGGGCCACGTGCTCCAGCACGTCCTCCGGGTAGGCCGCCCGCAGCAGCGGGTCGAGGAAGATCCGGTTGTGCAGGCCGTCCACCAGGCGGACCGCCGCCGCGTCGGCGGCGCTGTCGGGGTCGGCGGGGCGCACGTCGGCCGGGTTGAGGGTGATCCCGACGGTCTCCGCGCCGGCGGCGCGCAGCGCGCGGGCCGCCAGCCCGTGCCCGAGCAGCAGATGGTGTACGGCGGCGAAGGCCGCGCCCGGGTCCCGCCCGCCGGGGGCGTGCACCCCGTTGCCGTAGCCCAGGTACGCCGAGCACCACGGCTCGTTGAGCGTGGTCCAGGTGCGTACCCGGTCGCCGAGCCGGGCGTGCACCGCCGTGGCGTACGTGGCGAGGTGCTCGGCGGTCTCCCGGTTGGTCCAGCCGCCCCGGTCCTGGAGGGTCTGCGGCAGGTCCCAGTGGTAGAGCGTGACGATCGGGTCGATGCCCCGGTCCAGCAGCGAGTCCGTGAGCCGGTCGTAGAAGTCCAGGCCGCGCGGGTTGACCGGGCCGGTGCCGTCGGGCTGGATCCGCGGCCAGGCCACCGAGAAGCGGTACGCCCGCAACCCCAGCTCCGCCATCAGCGCCACGTCGTCGGCGTACCGGTGATAGTGGTCGCAGGCCACGTCGCCGGTGTGCCCCTGGTGGACCTTGCCCGGCGTACGGCTGAAGGTGTCCCAGATCGACGGGCCGCGACCGTCGGCGGTGGCCGCGCCCTCGATCTGGTACGCGGCGGTCGCCGCGCCCCAGACGAAGTTCTCGGGGAATCGCAGAGTGCTCACGCCTTGACCGCACCTTCCATGATGCCGCCGATGATCTGGCGGCCGAACAGGACGAAGACCAGGAGCAGCGGAAGGGTGGCGATGGCCGTCCCCGTGAACACCTGGGACATGTCGGTGTAGTACCCGTCGGAGAGGGTGCGCAACGCCAGCTGCACGGTCGGGTTCTCCGGATCGTTGAGGACGGCGTACGGCCAGAGGAAGTCGTTCCAGGTCGTCATGAAGGTGAGCAGCCCGAGCACGGCGGCGGCCGGGCGCAGCGCCGGCAGCACCACGTTCCAGTAGATCCGCGCGGTGTTGCAGCCGTCCACCCGGGCCGCCTCGATCAGCTCGTTGCTGACGGCCTGGCCGGCGTACTGCCGCATCATGAACACCCCGAAGCCGGTGACCAGGGCCGGCACGATCACCGCCGGCAGCCGGTCGTTCCAGTTCAGCCTGGTCATCAGCAGGTAGAGCGGGATGACGCCGAGCTGGGTGGGCACCATCATCGTCGCGATGATCACCATGAGCAGCGCGTTGCGGCCCCGGAACCGCAGCTTGGCGAAGGCGAACCCGGCCAGCGTGGAGAAGAAGACCACCGAGACGGTGACCGTGGTCGCCACGACCGCCGAGTTGACCAGGCCGGTGACGAAGTACGCGTCGGTGTTGCCGAGCAGTCGGGAGACGTTCGCGCCGAGGTTGCCGCCGGGGGTGACCGGGGGCGGGAGCTGGCCCATCGCGTCGTTGGAGCGGCTCGCCACCACGAACATCCAGTAGATCGGGAAGACCGAGAGAACCGCGGCGGCGATCAGCGCGGCGTAGGTGAGCCGGCTGGCGGCCCAGAGGCGGGTCATCGGGGTCCTTCCGTCGGCCTCGCGTCCACCTTCGGGGGCCGTGCGGCGCCGAGCCGGCGCAGGAGCAGCACGTTGACCGCCGCGACGACCGCGATCAGCGCGAAGAGCAGCCACGCCACCGCCGAGCCGTACCCGAAGTTGTAGTGGGGCGCGAAGGCGTTCTCGAACATGTACATGGTCACGGTCTGCGACTCCCGCAGCGGTCCGCCGCGGATCGGGTTGGTCCCGGAGTGGAAGAGCCGGGGCTCGGTGAAGAGCTGGAGCCCGCCGATGGTGGAGATGATGACGGTGAAGATGATCGTCGGCTTGAGCAGCGGCACGGTGATCGACCAGAACTGCCGGGCCCGGCCGGCGCCGTCGAGGGCGGCCGACTCGTACAGGTCGCGCGGGACGGCCTGCATCGCGGCCAGGAAGATCAGCGCGTTGTAGCCGGTCCACCGCCAGTCGACCATCGCCGAGATGGCCACCCAGGACGCGAACCTGTTCGACTTCCACTCGACGGCGTCGATCCCGACCAGGTCGAGCAGCCAGTTGACCATGCCGAACTCGCGGCCGAAGAGCACCCCGAAGACGATCGCGACGGCGGCGGTCGAGGTGATGTTGGGGATCAGCACCGCCATCCGGAACGTCGTCCGGGCCCGCAACCGCCGGTTGAGCAGGTTGGCCAGCCAGAGCGCGGCCAGCAGCTGCGGGACGGTGGAGGTGACGAAGATGCCGAGGGTGTTGACCACCGCGTGCCAGAAGTCGGTGTCCGCCAGCAGTCGGCTGTAGTTGTCGAGGCCGACGAACGGGTGGTCGCTGCCGAGCAGGTCCCAGTCGTGCAGCGAGACCCAGAACGTGTAGGCCAGCGGGTAGACCCCGAACACCGCGAAGAGCACGAAGAACGGGGCGATGAACAGGTAGGGCGAGAACCTCGTGTCGAGGCGGCTGAGCCGCGTCCCCGGCGTACGCCGGCCGGTGCGGGGCGCCGGTGCCACCGGCGGGCGCGCGTCGAGCTGGGCGGTCATGCCCGAACCACTCCTTTCCCGGGTGCGGGCGGGACCGGCGCCCCCGGCGCCCACCCGCCCGCACTCCCGGCTCGGGCTACTTGGCGGCGGCCTTCTTCGCGTTGTTCACCGCGTCCGTCCAGCCCTGTTCGGGGCTCCGCTGACCGAGTTCGACCGTGCGGACGGCGTTCTCGACCTCGGTGCGGACGGCCTGGTTCTTCGGCCCCATGTAGACCGGCTTGAGGGTCTTGGCGCCCTCGCCGAAGATCTGCCCCACCGGGGCGTCCGAGAAGTACGCGTTCTTGGCGTCGACGACCGCCGGGTCGGCCAGCGCCTGCGGCGAGGAGGGCAGCGGTCCCTTGGCCTTGAACGCCCCGATCTGGCCCTTGGCGCTGGTCAGGAACTTCGCCAGCTCGATCGCCTCGGCGCGGTGCTTGCTCTGGGCGGGCACGGCGAGCCACGACCCGCCCCAGTTGCCGCCGTTGCCGGGCACCCGGGCGATGTCCCACTTGCCCTTGGCCTCGGCGCCCGCGTTGCCCTCGATGACGCCGGTCATCCAGGCCGGGCAGGCGATGGTGGCGAACTTGGCCTGCTTGAAGGCCGAGACCCACTCCTCGGACCAGGAGCCGTACCTGCCGGACAGCCCGGAGTCGATGATGTCCATCGTGGTGTCCCAGGCCTGCCGGACCGCGGGGTTGCTGTCCACCACCAGGTTGCCGGCGGTGTCGTAGTAGTGGTAGCCCTGCGCGTTGCCCGCCGTCTGGAGCACGATGGTGTTGAAGATGTTGGTCGCGGCGTCCAGGAACGAGGCGCCGGTGTTCTTCGCCTTGAACTGCTCGCCGACCTTGATGTAGTCCTGCCAGGTCGGCCAGAGCTTCGACACCTCGTCGCGCTCGGTGGGCAGGCCGGCCTTGGCGAACAGGTCCTTGCGGTAGCACATCGCCATGCCGCCGACGTCGGTGCCCAGGCCGATCAGCTTGCCGTCCTGGGTCATCCCGCCCTTCCACTTCCACTCCAGGAAGTTGCCCTGGAGTTCGGCCCCGCCGTGGTCGAGCAGGTTGACGAAGTTGTCGGGGTTGGCCTTGTACTCGACCATCAACCCCTCTTCGATGGCGACGACGTCGCCCGCGCCCTTGCCGGCGGCGAGCCACTGGGTCAGCTTCGGCGAGTAGTCGTCGAGGTTGGTGCCGGTGCCCCGCTCGACGATCTTCACGCCGGGGTGGCTGGCCATGTACTCCTTGTAGAGCTCCTCGTAGCCGAACTGGCTGAACACGTCGACCGTCAGCGTGATCTGGCCGTCGTTGGCGGGTTCGTCGCCGCCGGCGCAGCCGGCGGTGGCGAACAGCGCGGTGGCGGCGACGAGAGCCACCGCCGCCAGGCGGCGGCGCGGAAAGACACCCATATCTGTCGGACCCCTCTCAGGTCGTCTGAGGTGGTGAGGCAGGTGGCGGAGCGGAGCTGAGAGAGCGCTCTCACGACAGGGTGGTGCCTGGTGGGGGCGGTGTCAAGAGAGCGCTCTCAATACCGTGCGGAGACCGCCGCCGCCGGGCTGGCCACGGACCGGGCGGCCGGGACGGAGCTGGCCGCCGACCGGAGCCGGCGAGGGCTGCGACGCCAGTGGCCGCCCCTGGGACGGGGGCGGCCACTGGCGGACGTGCGGCGGGACCGCGCGGAGCCCTCGGGCCCCGGCTCCGCGTGGAGGTCAGCCGACGCGCAGACCCTCGAGCAGGGTGGGATCGCCGGCCACGTCGAGCGTGTCGAAGCTGACCCGGCCCCAGAGCGCGAGCAGCAGGTCGCTCGCCGTGCCGCTGACCTGCGCCCGGGCGTGGTGGTCGTCGTGGTCGAAGATGGTGGCGGTGTCCAGCAGGGCCACCCCCTCGCCGCGCAGCCGGAGGAACCACTGCTGGGCGGCGTCGACCGCAGAGAGCTGCACCACCCCGTGCCACTGGCCGGCGGTGCGGCGCCGGCCGGCGGGCAGCCAGGTGTCCAGCACCTCGCTCACCCCGTCGGCGGCGAGCTTGGCCTCGACCGGCTCACCGGCGGCGATCGCCAGCTGGGCGTCCCAGCGGTGCACCGCGGTCTCGTGCGCCATCCGGCGCGGCCAGAAGCCCGCCTTCTTCGGCTGGGGGGCCCAGTTCCAGGCCGGGGCCTCCGGGTCGAGGGCGTCGAAGAGGGTCATCAGCTGGTCGTACTCCTGCTGCCAGAGCCGGAGCGGGGCGACGCCGGCCTCCGGCTCGATCCGCTCGGGCCGGCCCGGCGGCCGCGTGGCCACGCCGGCCCCCGCGAACGAGCGCACCCAGCGGTAGATGGCGGCGAGGTGCAGGGTCAGGTCGGCGACGGTCCAGCCGGGACAGGACAGCACCGGGGTCTCCGGTGGCGCCTCCGCCACGGCCGCGGCGAACGCCGGGCCCTCCGCCCGGAGCGCACCGATCCAGAAGTCCTTCGTGCCGTGCAGTCTGCTCATCGCCATCCTCCCGGGGGTGACCGGGCCACCAGTGGGCGCCGCGGCTACCCCTCAGCCTAGGGTGAAAGGCGTGTCTGACGTCTACGCCCAGCCGACAACCGGCACCGAACCCGCCGCTACGTGCGAACTGGCGCGATACACCACATTGCGCCTGGGTGGACCGGCCGGACGCGTCGTGGCCGGCACCGACGCGGACGAGATCGTCCGGGCGGTGCGGGAGGCGGGCGAACGGGACGAGCCGGTCCTGGTCCTCGCCGGCGGCAGCAACGTGGTGATCGGCGACGCCGGCTTCCCCGGCACCGTGGTCCTGGTCCGCTCCCGGGGCCTCCGGGTGGTCGACGAGGACGCCGCGACGGTCACCGTACGCGTCGAGGCCGGCGAGCCCTGGGACGACCTGGTCGCCGCCACCGTGGCCAACGGCTGGTCCGGTCTGGAATGCCTCTCCGGCATCCCCGGCTCGACCGGAGCCACCCCGATCCAGAACGTCGGCGCGTACGGGCAGGAGGTCGCCGAGACCATCACCGGCGTACGGGTCCACGACCGGGTCGACGGGACGGTCGGGCGGATCGCCGCCGCCGACTGCGGCTTCGCCTACCGCTCCAGCATCTTCAAGTACAGCGACCGCTGGGTGGTGCTGTCGGTCGACTTCCGGCTGGCCCGCTCGCCGCTGTCCGGCCCGGTGCGCTACGCCGAGCTGGCCCGGGCGCTCGGCGTGGAGGTGGGGGACCGGGTGCCGCTGGCCGACGCCCGGGCCACGGTGCTGCGGCTGCGCGCCGGCAAGGGCATGGTGCTCGACGCGGCCGACCCGGACACCCGGTCGGTCGGCTCGTTCTTCACCAACCCGGTGCTGGACCGCGCGGCGTACGAGCTGCTGCGCGAGCGCGCCGCCGACCTGGGCGAGCCGCCGTCGTGGCCCTGCCCGGGGGACATGGTGAAGATCAGCGCGGCCTGGCTGATCGACAAGGCCGGCTTCGGCAAGGGCCACCCGGGCCCGGAGGGCACCGCCATCTCCGGCAAGCACACCCTCGCCCTGACCAACCGCGGCGGCACCGCCAGCACCGCCGCCCTGGTCGAGCTGGCCCGGGAGATCCGCGACGGCGTCCACCGCCGCTTCGGCGTCACCCTCCACCCCGAACCCGTCCTCGTCAACTGCACCATCTGATGCGCGCCCCCGGCGGCTGGCGCGGTCAGGCGGGGGAGACGGCGGGCCAGGGGAGGGTGAGTTCGCCGTGGCGCCAGCGGCGGGGGCCGTCGAGGATCGGCCAGCCCGACGCGCGTACGGCGGACACCGCGTGGAGCCAGCGCTGGCGGGGGCCGAACGGGGCGTAGCCCGCGGCGGCGTGCCAGGCGTCGTCGAGCGCCCCGATCAGGTCGTGGATCCGCTCGCCGGGGACGTTGCGGTGGATGAGCGCCTTGGGCAGCCGTTCGGCCAGTTCCGCCGGGGCGCCCAGGGTGGTGAGCTTCGCGGCCAGGGTGAGCGTCCGGGGGCCGTCCGCGTCGAGCAGAACCCAGCCGCCGAGCCGGCCCAGTTCGTCGCAGGTGCCCTCCACCAGCAGCCCGCCCGGGGCCAGCGCGGCGGTCATCGTCCGCCAGGCGTCGGCCACCTCGCGCTCGTCGTACTGGCGCAGGACGTTGAACGCGCGGACCAGGGCGGGACGCAGCCCGGCCAGCTCGAACCCGCCCCGGGCGAACGTCAGCCCGGGCGGGTCGGCGGCGGGTTGGGCGGCGGCCACGCGTACGGGATCGATCTCCAGCCCGACCACCCGCACGTCGGCGCGGACCCCGGCGGCGAGCCGGGCGCGCAACTCGACGGCGGTGACCGGGGTGGCGCCGTAGCCGAGGTCCACCACCAGCGGGTCGGTGGCGTCGCGCAGCGCCTCCCCGCAGGTCTCGACGATCCAGTTGTCCACCCGGCGGAGCCGGTTGGGGTTGGTCGTCCCCCGGGTCACCACGCCGAGCGGCCGGTGCCGCGCCGTGCCCGCCATCGTCGACCGCCGGTCCGGCTCAGCCGACCCGGTGCACCTTGTGCTGGGCGGCCTGCGCCAGCGGGCGTACCACGAGACGGTCGATGTTGACGTGCTGCGGGCGGGTCGCGCACCAGGCGACGCAGTCGGCGACATCGTCGGCCACCAGCGGCTCGGCGACCCCGGCGTAGACCGCCGCCGCCTTCTCGGCGTCCCCGCCGAAGCGCACCAGCCCGAACTCGTCGGTCTTCACCATGCCGGGGTCGATCTCCACCACCCGGACGGGACGGCCGCACAACTCCAGGCGCAGGGTGCCGGCGACGGCCGTCTGCGCGTGCTTGGCGGCGGTGTAGCCGCCACCACCCTCGTACACCGTGAAGCCGGCGGTCGAGGAGACGATCACGATGGTGCCGGCCCCGGACGCCTCCAGCGCGGGCAGCAGCGCCTGGGTGACGCGCAGCGTGCCGAGCACGTTGACGTCGTACATCCACTGCCAGTCGCCGACCGATCCGGACTCGACCGGGTCCAGGCCGCGCGCGCCGCCGGCGTTGTTGACCAGCAGGGTGACCGGCCCCGGCGCGGCGGCCGCGGCCTCGGCGAGCCCGGCCACCGACTCGTCGGAGGTGACGTCGCAGGCGACGGCGGTGGCCGTGCCCCCCGCCGCCTCGATCTCCGCGATCAGGGCGGCCAACCGGTCGGTACGCCGCGCGGCGGCGAGCACGTGGAAGCCCTCGGCGGCGAGCCGGCGGGCGGTGGCCGCGCCGATCCCGCTGGACGCTCCGGTGACGACGGCGACAGAGGTCATCCGGCCATTCTCACCCGGCCGGCCGCGCCGGGCGCCCTCGGCGCGGTGATGAGGTCCGTCACGCCCGGGGGTCGCCCCCGCGCATTACAGGGGCGGGATCGGGAAGATGGCATCCGGCGAGGACGTTGTCCGAAAAGCGCCGGGCGTGCGGGACGGCATAAACCGTGACAGAGGGAGCGGACGTGGCGGAAGTGCACACCGGTGTGGGTCGTCAGCGCGGTGCGCGTCCGTGGCCCCGCCCCCGGCGGATCGCCACGCTCTCGGTGCACACCTCGCCCCTGCACCAGCCGGGCACCGGCGACGCGGGCGGCATGAACGTCTACATCCTGGAGGTCGCGCGGCGGCTCGCCGAGGCGGACGTCGAGGTGGAGATCTTCACCCGGGCGACCTCCGGCGACCTGCCCCCGGTCGTCGAGACGGCCCCCGGCGTGCATGTCCGGCACGTCACCGCCGGCCCGCTCGAAGGGCTCACGAAGGAGGAGCTGCCGGGTCAGCTCTGCGCCTTCACCGCCGGCGTGCTGCGCGCCGAGGCGTCCCGCCCACCGGGCCACTACGACCTGATCCACTCCCACTACTGGCTCTCCGGCCAGGTCGGCTGGCTGGCCAAGGAGCGCTGGGGCGTGCCGCTGGTGCACACCGCGCACACCCTGGCGAAGGTCAAGAACGCCCAGCTCGCCGCCGGGGACCGGCCGGAACCCAAGGCCCGCGTCATCGGCGAGGAGCAGGTGGTCGCCGAGGCCGACCGGCTCGTCGCGAACACCGCGGTCGAGGCCCGGGACCTGATCGACCGGTACGACGCGGACCCGACCCAGGTGGCGATCGTCGAGCCCGGCGTGGACCTGGACCGGTTCCGCCCCGCCCCGGAGGGGCACAAGCGCGCCGCCCGCCGCCGGCTCGGGCTGCCCGCCACCGGGTACGTGGTGGCCTTCGTCGGCCGCATCCAGCCGCTGAAGGCCCCGGACGTGCTCGTCCGTGCCGTGGCCGCGCTGCGCGAGCGCGACCCGGCGCTCGCCGACGAGGTGACCGTGGTGATCTGCGGCGGCCCCAGCGGCAGCGGCCTGGACCGGCCGACCGCCCTGATGGAGCTGGCCGCCTCGCTCGGCGTCGCCGACCGGGTGCGGTTCCTGCCGCCGCAGACGGGCGACGACCTGCCCGCCCTGTACCGGGCGGCCGACCTGGTGGCGGTGCCGTCGCACAACGAGTCCTTCGGGCTGGTGGCGCTGGAGGCCCAGGCCTGCGGCACGCCGGTGGTGGCCGCCGCCGTCGGCGGGCTGGTGACCGCGGTCCGGGACCAGGTCAGCGGCATGCTCGTCGACGGCCACGACCCGGTCGACTGGGCCCGTACGCTCGGCCGCCTGCTGCCCGACCGGCTCCGCCGGGCCGAGCTGTCCCGGGGCGCGGCCCGGCACGCCCGCGCGTTCTCCTGGCAGCGGACGGCCTCGGGGCTGCTCGCCGTCTACGGCGAGGCGATCGCCGCCCACCGGGCCCGGCTCGCCTCCGAGCTGGCCGGCGACGCGGCGATGTCCTGCTCCTGGTGACCGGCCCGGTCGCCGGTGGCGGGCCGTCCGCCGCCACTCCCGTGCCGGGGCGTGGGCGGCCGTAGAGTGGGCCGATGAGCGCGAAGGACGATCTGGCGGCCCTGATCGAGGCGGTCTGCGACGAGCGGGAGCTGGCCTGGGAGTCGACCGGCCCGGGCTCGTACGCGGTCACGCTGCCGGGCACCCACAAGCTGAAGACGGTCTGCAACCTGATCGTCGGTGAACACGCGCTGCGGATCGAGGCGTTCGTGATGCGCCAGCCGGACGAGCGGCGCGAGGAGCTGTGGGCCTGGCTGCTGCGACGCAACGCCCGGATGTACGGGGTGTCCTTCTCCGTCGACGCGGTCGGCGACGTCTACCTGACCGGCCGGGTCAACCCGGCGGGGATCGACGCCGACGAGCTGGACCGGCTGCTCGGCGCGGTGCTGACGTACTCCGACGAGTCCTTCGACACGATGCTGGAGATCGGCTTCGGCAGCTCGATCCGCCGGGAGTGGGAGTGGCGGGTCAAGCGGGGCGAATCCACCGCGAACCTCGCGGCGTTCGCGCACCTCTTCGAGCCGTCCCCGGCCGCCGCCGGCGCGGGCTCCGCGGGGGCCGCCGGCACCGGGGGCGGCGCTCCCGGTGCGGGTGCCCCGGCGGGAGGTTCGGACCGGTCCTGACGGGTATGCCGCACCGCGCGGCGCGGCACTTGGGACCCGCCGCGCGCCGAGGACCAACTGTCGAGGAGCGTGAGCGTCCCATGGCTCAGCGGAACAGCTCAGGTCGCGGCGGGACTGCGACCAGGACGAAACGGCAGGCGGGCAACCAGACCCCGAACACGCCGGGGATCTCCGAGTCCGACATCTCGCGGATGAAGGTGGACGAGATCCGGGGGCAGTTGCGCCGGCGCGGGGTCTCCGGGATCTCCGCGCTGCGCAAGCCGGAACTGGTGAAGACGCTGGTGCGGACCCTGCGTGCGGAGCGCCCCGCGGGCGGCGCCGCCCGCCGCAGCACCGGGCCCGCCGGCCGCGCGACGGGGACGAGGGCGGCTGCCGGCCGGGCCGCCGCCACGAAGAAGGCGGCTGCCGGACGGGCCGCGGGCAAGGCCGCCCCGAGCCGGGCGAAGGCCGCGAACAAGACCGCGCCGGCCAAGAAGGCCCCGGCCCGGAAGGCCGCCGCGAAGGCGGCCCCCGCCAAGAAGGCGGCCCCCGCCAAGAAGGCGGCGGCGAAGAAGGCCGCGCCCGCGAAGAAGACCGCGCCCGCCCGGAAGACCACCACGGCGGAGGCCCGGAAGACCACGGCGGCGAGGAAGTCCGCGCCGGCGTCGCCGCGGGCCGGCTTGGCACGCGGCGGTACGGCGACGAAGGCGACCCCGGTCCGGACCGGCCGCGCCTCCTCGCGGTCGGTGCGTTCCTCGCAGGTGATCACCTCGACCGCCGACCGGCCCGAGCGCCCCGGCCGCAGTCTGGTCACCGCGAACCACGACGTGATCCGGCGCTGGGCGCAGGAGCGCGGCGCGAAGCCGGCGACGATCGCGGGCACCGAGCGGGAGGGCCGGGCCGGCGTGCTCACGTTCAACATCCCGGGCTACCGGGAGAGCAGCCGGATACGCGAGATCACCTGGGACGAGTGGTTCCGCACCTTCGACGATCGCAAGCTGAACCTGATCTACCAGGAGCAGCTCCGCGACGGCCGGCCCAGCAACTTCTTCCGTACGGAATCCCCCGATCGTGAGGACGCCTGACGTGTTTGGGGGAATGGCCGACGGGTATCCGCTGTTGGCGACGACGGAGGACCGAGGCAGCGACATCCGGGTAAGAATCCGGGTGCTGTGACCGGCGAGACAGCCGATCCAGCTTGAATCGGGAATCCGGGCGAACTAACTTTATTGCACCGCGCCACGCTCGGAAACGTTCGGGGGAGCGGCGGATCGATCAGATCCGTGCATCCGAGCGAGGCGCAGGGGACGGGTGGAACAACACCGTTGGGGGACGGTGGCCACCTGTTTGGACCGGCGGCGCGAGCGGGCGACGCCTACGGGGGTGGGTATCGCCCGCCGCCGCCGGTCATACCGTGCGAGCGCCCATCACGACCACAGGTCGTGATGGGCGCTCTGCTTTCCCCGGGCGCCCGCCCGCCGCTCGCCGGGCGGGCGGCGATGCCGGCCTTTCCTGACCGGGCCGGCCGTACGGGTCAGCGCGCCGGTGCGGGAGCCCGGGCGGGGGTCGCGGGCCGGAGGTGGGCCTGGGTGTCGGCGGCGCGGAGGGCGGCCACCCGGCGGTCGCGGGACGGGCCCGTCAGCAGATGGCAGCCGGCCGCCAGCAGCCCCAGCCCGCCGACGACGAGCCAGTGCCCGTCCCCGAGGTACTGCAGGCTCACCCCGCCTAGCGTGGGCGCCACGAACGACGCCGCCGGGAACGCCAGGTAGAACACCGACTGGTAGCGGGCGCGCAGCTCGGGCGGGGCGAGGTCGGCGTTGATCTGGGCGTTCGGCGGGGCGGCGAGCATCTGGCCGACCGTCCAGACCACCGCCGCGGCCAGGTACACCGCCAGGTCGTCGGCGACGGCGAGGACGGCGAAGCCGGCCGCCAGCAGCACGGTCGACACGGCCAGGACGTGGTGCTTGCGGTGCCGCTCGATCAGCCTCGGCACGAAGAGCTGCCCCACCACGATCAGCACCCCGCCGAGCGCCACCACCGCGCCGTACGCCGACGGGCGCAGCCCGTCCGTCCGCATCGCCAGCGGCATGATCGTCGAGGTCTGCATGGTCAGCACTGCCAGCACGAAGGTCAGGCCCACGAAGGTGAGGAAGGTGCGGTCCGTCAGGGCCGTGTGCAGCCCGGGCGGGCGCGGACGCCCCCGCCGCCGTGCCGCCCGCTCCCGGTGTCCCGCCGCCGGGGCGGCACCTGCCGCCCGGCCGACCCGCACCCGCGCAAGCGTTTCCGGGACCTTCCAGGCGATCACCAGGGCCGCGACGAGGGTGGCGGCGCCGTCGACCAGGAAGAGCGCGAGGAAGCTGGCCTCGGCGAGCAGGCCGGCCAGCAGCGAGGCCACCGCCATGCCGAGGTTGAACGCCCAGAACTGGAGGTTGAACGCGCGGGCGCGGCGCCGCTCGGGCACCACGTCGACGATCGCCGCGACGAAGGCGGGGCTGGGCATCGAGTGCGCCACCCCGACCAGGGCGGCGAGCGCGGCGATCACCAGCAGGTGCCGGCTGAAGGCCAGCGCGACCATGAGCCCGGCGGTGACCAGGTGGGCGGCGAGCAGGGTGGCCCGGCGTCCCCACCGGTCGGCCAGCACCCCGCCGAGGAGCACGCCGCCCGCCCCGCCCAGCCCGTACGCCCCGACCACCGTGCCCGCCAGCGCCTCGCTCGCGCCGCGCGCGTCGGTCAGGTAGAGCGACAGGAAGAGCATCGCGAAGGCGCCGGCCCGGTTGATCAGCAGGCCGGCCCAGAGGTACCAGAAGGTGGCGGGGAGGCCGCCTGCGGTGTCGTCCAGCCAGCGACGCAGGGCCCGCACCCGTCCCTCCAGACAGTTGTGTTTGTTAACGGTTCAGGCTCGACCGTAGGAATCCCGGGTCCGGCGCGCCAGCGTGTCGCTGATCACCACACTCCGGGTCGGGCCCGCCCGGGCGCTCGACTCACCGCACGCCGGTCGACTCGGCCGTCCGCCGCGGGTCGGTGGGCGGGCCGGCGTCCGCGCCGGGCACCAGCGGCTCGGCGGGCGCGGTGGCCGCCGCGGCGGCCGCCTCCGGCGCGGGCGGTCGGACCGCCACCACCGGCACGACGGTCTCGGTGGCCCCGCGCAGGGCGACGGCCCGCCGCTCCCGGGCCGGGCCGGAGACCAGGTGGGCGATCGCCATCAGCCCGCCGATCAACGCGCAGCCGAGCCAGAGCTCGGCGTTGCCGGCCTGCTCACGGACCAGGCCGCCGAGGACCGGCGCGACGGCGCCGGCGACCTGCCAGGAGAGCGAGAACACGCCCTGGTAGCGGCCGCGCAACTCGGCGGGGGAGAGTTCGGCGATCAGGGTGGCGTTGGACGGCGAGTTGAGCATCTCGCCGACGGTCCAGATCAGCACGGTCAGGCCGTAGAACCAGGCCGCGTCCGCGAACGCGGTGAGACCGAACCCGACGCCCATCACCACGGAGGCGAGGGCGAGCACGTGCGACCGGCTCCGGCCCTTGATCAGCCGGGGTACGAAGAGTTGGCCGACCACGATCAGCACCCCGTTGAGCGCGATCACCGAGCCGTACGTGGCGGGGCTCAGGCCGGAGTCGCCCATCGCGATCGGCAGCATCGAGATGTGCTGGAGGAAGACCAGCGCGCCGAAGAGGTTGAGCGCCACGAAGCCCAGGTAGACGCGGTCGGACAGGATGGTGCGCAGCGCCCCGGCCGGCGCCCCGGGGCCCTTGTGACGGGCACCGACGGCGGGGGCCCGCCGGGTCTCGCCGACCTTGGCGAAGATGATCAGCGCGGTGATCACGGTGGTGGTCGCGTCGACCACGAAGAGCAGCAGGTAGCCGGCCTCGGCGGCGAGGCCGGCGAGGACCGCGGCGCAGGCGAAGCCGAGGTTGATCGCCCAGTAGTTCAGCGAGAAGGCGCGCAGCCGGTCCTTCTCCGGCACCACGTCGATCATCATCGCCCCGAACGCCGGGCGGGCCGCCTCGGCGAACATGCCGAGCAGCAGCGCGCCGAGCGCCACCGCCCAGAGTTCCCGGGCGAAGCCGAGGGCGAGCATCATGGTGGCCGCGCCGAGGTGCGCGGTGAGCAGGGTCGGCCGGCGGCCCCAGCGGTCGGTCAGGGTGCCGCCGACGGTGGTGCCGACCGCGCCGCCGACACCCCACAGGCCGATCACGAGGCCCGCCTGCGACGCGGAGAAGTCGCGCTCCTGGGTCAGGTAGATGGCGAGGAAGACCAGGACGAACGAGCCGAGCCGGTTGATCAGCGTGCCGGCCCAGAGGTACCAGAAGGTGACCGGCAGGCCACCTGTCGTGTCCCGGAACCAACCCCGCATCGTCCGCACGTCGGCGCCCCCGCTCGCGTAATGACCGTCCTGATTGTTGCGCCTTACAACCTAGTGTGGGGCCGGTTTTCCGGTCATCGCCTTTTCCACGTGGTGGTCGTCACGACCACTGCCCGCGTGTCCCCGCGCCGGGTGCGGCAGGATGATCCGCATGACTGCGAGCGAGGGGCCCACCGTCGGGACGCTGGTCCTGCTGCGGCACGGCGAGAGCGACTGGAACGCCAAGAACCTCTTCACCGGCTGGGTCGACGTCGACCTGACCGAGAAGGGCGAGAACGAGGCGCGCCGCGGCGGCGAGCTGCTGCGCGAGCACAGCCTGCTGCCGGACGTGGTGCACACCAGCGTCATGCGCCGCGCGATCCGCACCGCCGAGCTGGCGCTCAACGCCGCCGACCGGCACTGGATCGCCGTGCGGCGGTCGTGGCGGCTCAACGAGCGGCACTACGGCGCGCTGCAGGGCAAGAACAAGAAGCAGACCCTGGAGGAGTACGGCGAGGAGCAGTTCATGCTCTGGCGCCGCTCGTACGACACGCCGCCGCCGCCGATCGCGGACGACGACGAGTTCTCGCAGGTGGGCGACCCGCGCTACGCGCTGCTGCCGAGCGAGCTGATGCCGCGCACCGAGTGCCTCAAGGACGTCGTCGAGCGGATGCTGCCCTACTGGTACGACTCGATCGTGCCGGACATCCTGGCCGGCCGGACGGTGCTGGTGGCCGCGCACGGCAATTCGCTGCGCGCCCTGGTCAAGCACCTGGACCAGATCTCCGACGAGGCGATCGCCAAGCTCAACATCCCGACCGGGATCCCGCTGCGCTACGACCTCGACCCGCAGCTGCGCCCGCTGACGCTGGGCGGCACCTACCTCGACCCGACCGCCGCCAAGGCGGCCGCCGCCGCCGTGGCCAACCAGGGTCGCTGACCGGCACGACGAAGGCCCCGGTGCCCGGGGCCTTCGTCGTGCCCGGCTCAGGCCGAGGGCGGCGGGGTCTGCCCGGTGATCAGGTAGACCACCTGCTCGCCGGCATTGACGGCGTGGTCGGCGAAGCGCTCGTAGAAGCGGCCGAGCAGGGTGGCGTCGATGGCGGTCTCCACGCCGTACGGCCAGTCCTCGCCGAGCAGCACCCCGAACAGGCTCCGGTGCAGGTCGTCCATGGTGTCGTCGTCGCGGTCCAGTTCGGCGGCGAGGTCGGCGTCGGGCTTGGCGAGCACCGAGCCGATCTTGACGGCCATCCGGTCGGCGGTGGCGGCCATGGCGGTGAAGATCGGCCGCAGCTCGGCCGGCACGGCCGGCGACGGGTGCCGGCGCAGGGCCGTCTTGGCGACGTGGTCGGCCAGGTCGCCCATCCGTTCCAGGTCGGCCGCGACGTGCAGCGCGGTGATCATCGCGCGCAGGTCGGAGGCGACCGGCGCCTGCCGGGCGAGCAGGTCGCAGACCCGCTCCTCGACGTGCCGGTAGAGGTCGTCGATCTCGGCGTCCCGCTCGATCACCGTCTCGGCCGCCCGGCGGTCCGCGGTGAGCAGGGCGCGGGTGGCCTGCCGCATCGCGGCCCGGACCCCCTCCGCCATGTCCACCAGCAGTTGGCTGACGATCTGCAGGTCAGCCCGGAACTCGTCGCGCATTGTCACGTCCTGTGGTCGGTGGTCGCCGCCGGAGGGCGGCGAGGGAGCAGGTGCGCCGCCCACGGTAGGTCGGACGGACGGACCGCAGATGAACCACGGTGAACGACGCCGGACGCGGGAGTGAACTTTCCCGGAAGCGAGCGTGATTCGCCCTATTTGTAGTGGTTGCCAGGTTAACAATCGCCCTACGATCGCCGGGTGGAGTGGGCGGTGACGGTCGCGTTGGCCGTGGGGCTGGTGGCCGGACTGGTCGCCGGGGTGCTGCTGCCCCGGTTCGTGCCGGGGTTGGGCGGGCGCTCCACCTCGACGGGGAGCCGGCCGGGCTTCCCCCTCACGCGTGGGAGGCTCCCGATAGCCGAGGATCCGCTGTCCGGGCTCGGCCGCCGGACCATCGACTCGCTCCGCGCCGGCGTGGTGGTGCTCGACCCCGACGACCTGCCCGTCCTGGTCAACCCCGCCGCCCGCGCGATGGGGCTGCTCCGCACCGGCCCGACCCCCGGCTCGATCGCCGCCCACCCCCTGATCCGTACGCTCGCCGGGCAGGTCCGGCGCACCGGCGTGCGGCGCGAGATCGAGCTGGACCTGCCGCGGGGCCGCGACAACACCGGGGTGAACCCGCTCGGGGTGCACCTGCGGGCGATGGGACTCGGCGCGGGCTACATCGCGGTGGAGGCGGCGGACGTCACCGAGTCGCACCGGCTGGCCCGGGTGCGCCGGGACTTCGTGGCCAACGTCAGCCACGAGCTGAAGACCCCCATCGGCGCCCTGCAACTCCTCGCCGAGGCGCTGCTCGACGCCACCGAGCCGGCCGGCGCGGGCGCGCCCGACCTCTCCGAGGACCTGGTCGCCGCCCGGCGCTTCGCCGAGCGGATCCAGCACGAGTCGACCCGGCTGGGCCGCCTGGTGCAGGAGCTGCTGGAGCTGACCCGGCTCCAGGGCGCCGAGGCACAGCCGCCCCCGGAGCCGGTCGCCGTCGACTGGGTGGTCGCCGAGGTGGTCGACCGGACCCGCACCTCCGCCGCCGCCCGCCGCATCGACGTGGTCGTCGAGGGGGAACGGGGGCTCACGGTCCACGGCAGCGACACCCAGCTCGCCACGGCGGTGTCGAACCTGGTCGAGAACGCCATCAACTACTCGGGCGAGGACACGACCGTCCGGATCACCGCCCGCGCCGACGACGAACACGTGGAGATCGCCGTCGCCGACCAGGGCATCGGCATCGCCCCGACCGACGTCGACCGGATCTTCGAGCGCTTCTACCGGGCCGACCAGGCGCGGTCCCGGTCGACCGGCGGCACCGGGCTGGGGCTGGCCATCGTCAAACACATCGCCGGCAACCATGGCGGGCGGGTCGAGGTGTCGAGCACTCTTGGTGGTGGATCGACGTTCACCCTGCGGCTGCCCGCCCGTCCCCCCGACGAGATCCTGGCGACACTGCCGTCTGCTGGGATCGAGGCCGGCCCGGCCGAGCTCCGGCAGGTCTGACAGCAATGGAAAGGAAATCCCCGTTGAGCCGCGTTCTGGTGGTCGAGGACGAGGAGTCGTTCTCCGACGCCCTGTCGTACATGCTCCGCAAGGAGGGCTTCGAGGTGTCCGTCGCCGCGACGGGCCCCTCCGCCCTCACCGAGTTCGACCGGACCGGCGCCGACATCGTGCTGCTCGACCTGATGCTGCCCGAGATGTCCGGCACCGAGGTGTGCCGGCAGCTCCGACAGCGCTCGCACGTGCCGATCATCATGGTCACCGCGCGGGACAGCGAGATCGACAAGGTGGTCGGCCTGGAGATCGGCGCCGACGACTACGTGACGAAGCCGTACTCGCCGCGGGAGCTGGTCGCCCGGATCCGGGCGGTGCTGCGCCGGCAGAGCTCCGAGGTCGCCGAGTCGGGCGCGCCGACGCTGGCCGCCGGCCCGGTCCGGATGGACATCGAGCGGCACGTGGTGACCGTCGACGGCGCCCCGGTGCAGCTTCCGCTCAAGGAGTTCGAGCTGCTGGAGCTGCTGCTGCGCAACGCCGGCCGGGTGCTGACCCGGGGGCAGCTCATCGACCGGGTCTGGGGGGCCGACTACGTCGGCGACACCAAGACCCTCGACGTGCACGTCAAGCGGCTGCGTTCCAAGATCGAGCCGGAGCCGTCCGCGCCGCGCTTCATCGTCACCGTGCGGGGCCTGGGCTACAAGTTCGAGCCCTGATCGGCGTACGCGCGAAAGGGGCCCGCGCCGGCGCGGGCCCCTTCCGTACGTGCTGCGGTGGCGGTCAGGCGCCGTCGGCCGGGTGCGGGGCGACCATGCCCTGCCGGCTGCGCGCCCCGCACAGCTCGGCCAGCTTCGCGTACGCGGGCGCGCCGATCAGCGCGGTCAACTCCGGGCCGTAGGAGACGTACATCGGCTCGGCGCCGACGTGCGCGTCGGTGGAGGAGGTGCACCACCAGTCCAGGTCGTGCCCGCCGGCGCCCCACCCCCGCCGGTCGAACTCGGACAGCGTGGAGACCAGCACCTTGGTGTTGTCCGGCCGCTTGACCCACTCCTGGTCGCGGCGGATCGGCAGCTGCCAGCAGACGTCCGGCTTGTATTCCAGCGGGTGCACCCCGTCGCGCAGCGCCTGGGCGTGCAGCGCGCAGCCGGCGCCGCCCGGGAAGTCGGCGTCGTTGAGGAAGACGCACGGACCGTCCTCCGCCTGGGTGGCGGTGCGGCGGGCCGGGTTCTTGCCGTCGATCGTGTCGTTCTCGGTCCAGTTCTTGAACCCGCGACGGAAGTGCTGCCACGTCGCCGGGCTCAGCCGCTTCACCGCGGCCCGGACCCGCTGCTCGTCGTCGGAGTCGGTGAAGAACGCGCCGTGCGAGCAGCAGCCGTCGGCGGCCCGGCCGGCGACGATGCCGTGGCAGCCCCGGCCGAAGACGCACGTCCAGCGGGAGAGCAGCCAGGTCAGGTCGGCCCGGACCAGGTGGTTCTCGTCCGCCGGGTCGGCGAACTCGATCCACTCCCGCGGGAAGTCCAGCGGCACCTCGCGGCTGCGCGGGTCGTCCGGGTCGTCCACCAGCACTCGGAGTTCGATCTGCCCTGTCACCCGGCCCAGCGTACGCCCGGAGCCCGGCCCGGTCCGCCGAGCCGCGCGATCGTGTTGCCCCTAGTGTCTTGGACATGCGACTGGGTGTCCTCGACGTCGGTTCCAACACGGTGCACCTGCTTGTGGTCGACGCCCACCACGGCGCGCACCCGTGGCCGGCGCACTCGGAGAAGGTGGTGCTCCGGCTGGCCGAGCAGATCGGCCCGGACGGCGCGCTCACCGAGACGGGCGCGGACGGCCTGGTCAAGGCGGTCAGCATGGCCAGGGCGGCCGCCGCCGGGCTGGACGCCGACGACCTGATCGCGTTCGCCACCTCCGCCGTGCGGGACGCCACCAACGCCCCCGAGGTGCTCGCCCGGGTCCGCGAGGAGGCTGGCGTACGCCTGGAGGTGCTCCCGGGCGCGGACGAGGCGCGGCTGACCTTCCTCGCGGTGCGGCGCTGGTTCGGCTGGTCGGCGGGGCGGCTGCTGGTGCTGGACATCGGCGGCGGCTCGCTGGAGATCGCGGCCGGCATCGACGAGGACCCGGCCGAGGCGGTGTCGCTGCCGCTCGGCGCCGGCCGGCTGACCCGGGACCGGCTCCGGGTGGCACCGGACAGCGCGGCGCCGCCGCCGGCCGAGGCGGTCGACGAGCTGCGGGCGTACGCCGACGGCCTGCTGGAGCCCGTCGTCGCGCGGATGACCGCGGTGGGCTGGGAACGGCCGGTGGCCACCTCGAAGACGTTCCGGACCCTGGCCCGGCTGGCCGGTGCGGCCCCCTCCGGCGCGGGCCTGTGGGCCCCCCGCCGGCTCACCCGCCGCGGGCTGCGGCAGGTGCTCGGGTTCATCCGGCACATCCCGCCGGCCCAGCTCGCCGAGCTGGAGGGGGTCAGCGCGGGCCGGGCCCACCAGTTGCTCGCCGGGGCGGTGGTCGCCGAGGCGGCGATGCGCCGGCTGGACGTGGAGGCGCTGGACATCTGCCCGTGGGCGTTGCGCGAGGGCGTGATCCTGCGCCGGCTCGACCAGCTCGGTTCCGGGTGATACGGGCGCTTTGCGGGTTCTCGTCATGAGGTGTCAATCGACCCCGGCTACCCTCGATGGTGTGACTTCCCGCGTCCCCGTGCTCCTGTCCAGTTCCTCGGTCTTCCCTGAGCGGACCGCGGCGGCGTTCCAGCTGGCCGCGGCACTCGGCTACGACGGCGTCGAGGTGATGGTCTGGACGGACGCCGTCAGCCAGGACGTCGGCGCGCTGCGCGGGCTCGCCGAGCACTACGGCGTCCCGGTGCTCTCCGTCCACGCGCCCTGCCTGCTGGTCACCCAGCGGGTGTGGAGCCCGGACCCGTGGGAGCGGCTGCGCCGGTCCGCGGAGATGGCGGCGACGCTCGGCGCGCCCACCGTGGTGGTCCACCCGCCGTTCACCTGGCAGCGCGACTACGCGCGCAACTTCGCCGACGGGCTGGCCAGGATCGCCGGCGAGTTCCCGGAGCTGCGCCTCCCGGTGGAGAACATGTACCCGGTCCGGATGGCCGGCCGGCAGTTCGTCCCGTACGTCCCGGGCTGGGACCCGACCGAGACCGGCTACCCCTCCTACACGCTCGACCTGTCGCACTGCGCCGCCTCGCACACCGACGCGATGGCGATGGCCGACCGGATGGGCGCCGGCCTGGCGCACGTCCACCTCGGCGACGGCACCGGCGAGGGGCGCGACGAGCACCTCGTGCCCGGGCGCGGCAACCAGCCCTGCGCCGAGCTGCTCTCCTCGCTCGCCGGGCGGGGGTTCACCGGCTCGGTCGCCGTGGAGGTCACCACCCGGGGCGCGAAGAGCCGCGCGGTGCGGGAGGCCGACCTGCGCGAGGCGCTGGAGTTCGCCCGCCAGCACCTCGGCACCCCGTCCCCCGTCGACGCCTGACGCGCCGACCCTCGACGCGGCATCCAACCACGCGGGTCGGGCGGGGCCGCGGCAGGAGGCCGGGCGCGGCGGGCCGCGCCGCGCCGCGAGCCGGTCGAGGGCGCCGGTCGACAGCCCGGCCCGGCCCGGGCGGGTGGCCGACCCGGGCCGGGCGTCAGGCGACCGTGGTGAGGGATTCCTTGCTGGCGGCGCCGGCCTGCTCGCCCACCGCGGCGCGCTTGCGGGCCCGGTGCGCGGCCACGTGCGAGCGGGTCGCGCAGCGCTCCGAGCAGAACCGCCGGCAGCAGTTGGACGAGGTGTCCAGGTAGACGTTGCCGCAGCGTTCGTCGGCGCAGACCCCGAACCGGGCGCTGCCGTACTCGCAGAGCCAGACCGAGAGGCCCCAGACCGCGCCGGCCAGGTATTCGGCGCTCACCGAGGCGCCCCGGCTGGTCACGTGCATGTGCCAGTCGCTGGAGTCGTGCCCGGAGATGCGGGGTTGCACCGGGAACGCCTCCAGCAGGGCGTTGAGCTCGGCCACCGCCTGGGCGTCCCGCCCGGAGGTGCCGTACTCGAAGACGTCGCGCAGGCGCTTCTGCGCCCGCCGGAAGGTCGCGAGGTCCCGCTCCGCCACCTCGTCACGCATCCACGCGTTGTCGTCGGGGAAGAGGGCCCGCAGGTCGTCGAGGTCGTCCAGGCGGGCGTTGACGAGGTCAACGCCGGTCCGGGCGTACGCGTCGAAGTTCACGCCCCCAACGGTAGACGACTCAGGAGCCGCGTGGTGCGTCGATGTAGTGCGGCAGGAACCGCGCGTAGCCGTCGGTGATGAGGCTCGCGCTCTCCCGCAGCCCCGCACCGGCCGACTCGCCGTCGACCACCCAGCTGCCCAGCACCATCCGGTTGCCCTCGAACTCCGGCAGCGCGCGGAACTCCTGGTAGCAGAAGCCCTCGTCGCCGTAGATCCCCGGATTGGTGATCTCCCCGGCGCCGGTGACGATCCGCACCGAGCCGCCCTCCCGGCCGAGCAGCGGCTTGGCGACGTACTCGGACATGCCGCGCGGCGAGTCGAGGTACGCCGGCAGCAGCAGCTCGTGGCCGGGGTACAGCTCCCAGAGCACGGCGAGCAGCGCCTTGTTCGACAGCAGCAGCTTCCACGCCGGCTCGATCCAGGTGGTCGGGGTGCCCGGCCTCAGCGCCAGCGACCCGTACGGCTCGGCGAGCATCCACTCCCAGGGATAGAGCTTGAAGCAGGTGGTGACCGGCTGGCCCGCCGCGTCGACGAAGCGTCGCCCGTCCCAGCCGATCTCCTGGACGGGCTGGAACACGACGTCCAGCCCGGCCTGCCGGGCGGTCTCGGCGAGGTAGCCGGCGGTCATCTGGTCCTCGCCGGACTCCTCCTCGTTCGACCAGACCACGTGCACCCGCCGGTCGTGCAGGCCGGCGCCGATCTTCGCCCAGGCGCCGACGAGGCGCTCGTGCAGGCTGTTCCACTGGTCCAGCTCCGGCCGGGTGTGCTCCAGCCAGTACCATTGGACGATGCTCGCCTCGACCAGGGCGGTCGGGGTGTCGGCGTTGTACTCCAGCAGCTTGGGGGGCCAGCTGCCGTCGTACCAGAGGTCGAAGCGCCCGTAGAGGGTCGGCGGCGACTCGCGCAGCGACCGGGCCACGGCCTCGGCCGCCCAGTCCGGGATGCCGAACTCGGCGTGGCGGCGGCGCGCGACGACGTGCTCGGCGGCCGCCACCGACATCCGGTGCAGCTCCTCCGTCGCCTCCTCCAGCCGCAGCACCTCGTCCAGCTCGAAGGCGTACGCGGCGGTCTCGTCCCAGTACGACATGATCCCGCCGTCGGGCAGCTCCGTGTCGACGTACACCAGGCCCTGCGAGCGGATGGTCGCGTCCCAGCCGGGGCGGGGGGTGACGGACTCCCGGCGCACGTCAGCCGCCGCAGGCGGCGAGGTGGGTGCCGAAGCCGCCCCGGTCGGGGACGGCCGCGGTGACCGGTTCCGGCGCGGTGCCGCCGGCGGTGACCTCGGGCACCCGCAGCGCGATGGCCACGGTGCCGCCGCCGACCGGCCCGAGGGCGCAGTCGTCGTCATCGTCGTCGTCGGAGGTCGTGTTGCAGGCGGAGAGGGCGAGCGCCAGGGCGGTGAGCGCGCCGAGCTGCACGGAGGCCGACCGGAGCCGGCGGCGGGGGCGATGTTCCACGTCATGGTTGTAACCGATGGACACCAGTGCCGTCCGCCCCCGGGTAAGGCATGTGATGCGGTTGGGACCTGGGCGCGGGTACTGCCGCCGCCGCCCGGCGCGCGGGCGTCGTCGGGCGTTACGCTCGGTCCATGCTCCGTTCCGTCATCCTCGCCGCCTCCCGGTCATCCCAGGTCGAGCGGCTCGTCGCGACGGCCCCGGTCACCCGGGACCTCGTCCGCCGGTTCGTGGCCGGCGCCAAGACCGACGACGCGTTGCGCGCGACCCGCGAACTCGTCGACGACGGTCTCGCGGTCACCCTCGACCACCTCGGCGAGGACACCGTCACCCCCGAGCAGGCCAACGCCACCCGGGACGAATACCTGCGGCTGCTGACGCGGCTCTCGGGCGCGGGGCTGACCCCGGCGGCCGAGGTGAGCGTCAAGCTCTCCGCGCTCGGCCAGATGTTCGACGAGCAGCTCGCCTACGACAACGCCCGGGCGATCTGCGCCGCGGCCGACGAGGCGGGCACCACGGTCACCCTGGACATGGAGGACCACACCACCACCGACTCGACCCTGGACATCCTGGCCAAGCTCCGCAAGGACCACCCGTCCACGGGGGCGGTGCTCCAGGCGTACCTGCGGCGGACCGAGTCGGACTGCCGCGAGCTGGCCACGGCCGGGTCCCGGGTGCGGCTGTGCAAGGGCGCGTACAAGGAGCCGGAGTCGGTGGCCTACCAGTCCGCCCGCGAGGTGGACAAGTCGTACGTCCGCTGCATGAACATCCTGATGTCCGGCGACGGCTACCCGATGCTGGCCACCCACGACCCGCGCCTGATCGCCATCGGCGAGGACCGGGCCCGCTGGTTCGACCGCGGCCCCGAGCGGTTCGAGTTCCAGATGCTGTACGGCATCCGGCCGGAGGAGCAGGCCCGGCTGGTCGGCGAGGGCTACACCGTGCGCACCTACGTGCCCTACGGCGACCAGTGGTACGGCTACCTGATGCGCCGCCTCGCCGAGCGCCCGTCCAACCTGGCCTTCTTCGGCCGGGCCGTGCTCAGCAGGAAGTGACTCAGACGTTCGACCAGCCCCGGGTGCTCCGCACCAGGCGGTAGCCGTCCGGATCGACCACCGTCACCCCCAGCGGTCCCGGTACGCCCGAGGTCGACACCGACGGACCGGTCACCGCGTCGAGTGGCGCTTCCGGTCCCGAATCCCGGGAGGAGCGCCGATGAACGCCCTGCTCTTGCTGCTGCTCTTCCTGCTCGAACTGGCCGTGCTGGCGATCGGCGGCTGGTGGGGCTGGTCGTGGGACGCCGGGACACCCGCCCGGCTGGCCGCCGCCGTCGCCGTGCCGCTGCTGCTGGCCGCGCTCTGGGGCGTCTTCGGTTCGCCGAAGGCCCGGGTGCCGCTGCCGGCGGCGGGCAAGCACGCGTTCCAGGCCGCCTGGTTCGTGGCCGGCGGCGGGATGCTCGCCCTGCTCGGGCGGCCGCTGGCCGGCGTCGCGTTGGTCGTCGTCTGGGCGCTCACCGTCGCCCTGCTCCGGCGGTCGGGCCGCCCTGCCTGAGCCCACCCGGCGGGCCCGCCGGCCCGCGTCGCCGCGGGTGGCGGCGCGACCCGCCCGGGGGCGGCGTCGGGCCGTGGCGGTGGTCGCCGGGGCGATCGGATGGTCGTACCCTTCGCCGGGTGACTGACGGGCAGCCTGAGGCCGACGGTCGGCCGGCGACGGACGACGCGCGGGCCACCGCGACGACACCATCCGCCGCATCGTCCACGCCCACCGAGCCGCCCATGCCGGGCGCCCCGGCCGCGCCCGTCGGGCCGGGCCTGCCGACCGTGCCCACGGCGTCGGCCGAGCCCGGTCCCGTCGCGCTGCCGGTGGCGCCGCCGGAGCGGGCGTCGCGGCGGCTGTGGCCGCTCTGGGCGGCGCTCGCGGCGGTCGTGGTGATGGTCACCTGCGGCCTGTCCACGGCGTTGCTGGCCGGCGCCGCGCGCGACGACGCCGGGCCGGTGCCGGGGGCCTCCGACACCCGGGCCGACGACCCCGCCACGAGGGCCGCCCGCCAGCTCGGCGAGCGGATGACGGCGGAGCTGGCGCGGCAGTCGGCCGCGCTGCTCGCCGGGGACCGGGCCGGCTTCCTGGCCGTCGCGGAACCCGTCGCGCACCCGGACCTGCGCCGCCGGTACGCCGCGCTGCGGGCGCTGCGGGTGACCGCCTGGCAGGCCGAGGCGACCGGCCTGCCCACCCCGGTCGAGGGCCGGCCCGGCGAGTGGCGGTTGCCGGTCGAGTTTCGGTACTGCTTCGTCGTGCCGGACTGCCGTACCAGCCGGGTGCTGACCGGCACCCGCTGGCGGGCGGGGGACCGGCCCCGGCTGCTCGCCGTGGAGCCGTCCCGATCGGCGGAGGCCGGCACCCGGCCCTGGGAGGTCAGCGAGCTGGCCGTCGCCGTCGGCCCGCGCACCCTGGTGGCCACCACCCCCGCCCTGCGCCGGCACCTGCCCGGCCTGCTCGCCCAGGCCGAGGCGGCCGCCACGGTCGCCGACACGTACGCCGTCGGCGGCCGGCCGCCCGACCGGTACCGGGTCTTCTACGCGGGCCGCGCGGAGTGGCAGCGCTGGTACGGCGGGGACCGGCCGAAGTGGACCGGCGGGTACGCGGTCACCGTAGGCGGCGGCCACCACGAGGTGGTGCTCAACGCCGACGGGCTGGTGTCCAGCGGGGTGGACGACCTCCTCCGGCACGAGCTGACTCACGCCGCCTCGCTGCCCGAGCGGGGCTACCCGGGCAAGGGCATCTGGTGGCTGGTCGAGGGGCTGGCCGAGCACGCCGGCGCCGACGGCCAGCCGGTCGACCGGTACGAGGGACTGGCCGAGGTGCGGCGGCTGACCGGCGGCTGGGACGGGCGGCTCGACGGCCTCAACCCAGCCGACGACGCGCCGGCCGAGCGGGTCAGCGGCAGCTACGGCATCTCCTACCTGGCCGTCCGGCACCTGGTCGACCGGTTCGGCCCGGAGCGGCTGCTGGCCTTCTTCGCGGCGGTGGTGCACGAGCGTCGCCCGGTGGCCGACGCGGCCGAGGCGACCTTCGGCGAGCCGTGGAGCGCCCTGCACGACGAGTGCGTCGCGTACGTCCGGGCCGTGGCCGCCTGACCGGCGCGTCGTCCGACGCCGCCTGACCGGCGCAGGCCGAACGTCGCCCGGGCGGTGCGTCGTCGGGCGTCGACGCGGGCTCGTGGCGCGGGCCGCACCGGCCCGCCGTCCGCGACGGCGTGGTGGTCGGCGACCACCGGCGGCCCATGCGGCAGCGCATCGCCGACGCGGGCCTGCCGCCGCTGGCCTGACGGCGCAGCCCAGGGGGCGGTCGGGAGCGTTCATGATCGACCGCTGTCGGGCGGCGCCGGCCGACCTGACACACTGGTGCCGCTCCCAGCGCGGAGCCCCGGTCCGCGTCCGGAAGCGGCCCGGGGCACCCGCCCGGTGGTTCCGGTGGCGCCGCCGGAACCACCGGGCGCCTTTCCGCGGCGGGGGCGGCTCGTGAGCGCGGCGAGGCGTGGCGGGCGGCGCCGGACGCGCCGCGGGCCACCGGCTGCACGGGGCGCCGCGGGGTGGGCGGCCCGGAAGACGACCCGTCCCGTAACGGTCACCGCCCCTGGCCGTGCTCGGCTCCCCGGTGCTCGCGCCACGGCGGAATGAGGACCGACCGGACGTCGGGCGCAACAGGTTCGACAACGACGTAGCCGGTCGGGTGGACCGGCCCCGCGAACCATGATCAGTTGTACGAAGGGATCGCGCCGGTCACAGCCGCCCCGCTACCGTACTGGTAACACGCGCGTCGCCGGTCCGGGCGGGGAGGATCCCGTCCGGTGGCACGCGCCGGGCATGGGATGGGTCGGTGAGCCATGGCCGGGTCGCAGTCCGACGGTCGACTGTCGGAGGTCAAGTTCCTGACCGTCGCCGAGGTGGCGACGGTCATGCGGGTGTCGAAGATGACGGTCTACCGCCTGGTGCACAGCGGTGAGCTCACCGCGGTCCGGGTCGGCCGGTCGTTCCGGGTTCCCGAACACGCGGTGCACGAATACCTGCGGGGTGCCTTTCAGGAAACCGCCTGAGCCGCCCGCGGGCCACCCGTCGAGTGCGACGTAACGGGCATCGACGGGGGCGCGTTGGTCCTGCTGACGCTCTCCCGCTACCCTGGACCCCGACCGTGACCGCAGATGCGCCCCGCCGCATGTCCCGCTGGCCCGGTCCGCTGTCCGCACGCGGTCGTAGACGGCACCCGACGGTGTCATCCGGTCGCCCCGCATGTTGCATCGAAAGGCTTTCGTATGGGCTCGGTGGTCAAGAAGCGCCGCAAGCGCATGGCTAAGAAGAAGCACCGCAAGCTGCTGCGCAAGACCCGCGTCCAGCGTCGCCGTCTCGGCAAGTGACCGGGGCCGGGCCGCTGCCCGGCACCCGTCGTCACTTGCCAACTGTCGACCCTCGGAGGCTCAGGTGATCAGGCCGTGGATGTCCCGGCTCGATCCCGCCTGCCGGGGGAGGTGCGCGACATGACCCCCGGTGGCACCCCAGATGCCCCGGGGGTCGTCGTCGTGACCGGGGTCAGCCGCTACCTCGGCGCGCACGTCGCCGCCCGGCTCGCCGCCGACCCGCGCATCGAGCGGGTCATCGGCGTGGATCCGGCGGAGCCGGCCGCCGAGTTCACCGACCTGCTCGACCGTGTCGAGCGCGTCCGCGTCGACGCCGGCTCGCTCGGCGGTCTCCTCGCCGACCTCGACGTCGACGCCGTGGTCCACCTCGCCCTCGTCACCGCCCCGGACCAGCAGCACGGCGGTCGCGCGGCGATGAAGGAGCAGAACGTCATCGGCACGATGCAGCTCCTCGCCGCCTGCCAGCGGGCGCCCCGGCTGCGCAAGCTCGTGGTCCGCTCCTCGACGGCCGCGTACGGGGCGTCGTTCCGCGATCCGGCCGTCTTCACCGAGGAGACCGAGCCGCGCGAGGTGCCGCGCGGCGGCTTCGGCCGCGACATCCTCGACATCGAGGGGTACGTCCGCGGCTTCCGCCGCCGCCGGCCCGACGTCACCGCCACGGTGCTGCGCTTCGCGCCCTTCATCGGCTCGACCGCCGACACCACCCTCACCCGCTACTTCTCCCAGCCGGTCGTGCCCACCGTGTTCGGCCGCGACCCCCGGCTGCAGTTCCTGCACTTCGACGACGCGCTGGAGGTGCTGCACCGGTCGATCGTCGAGGACCATCCGGGGACGTACAACGTGGCCGGTCCCGGGGTGCTCTCCCTCTCCCAGGCGATCCGCCGGGCCGGCCGGGTCGCCGTGCCGGTGCTGGAGCCCGGCCTCTCCGGGGCCGTCGCGTTCGCCCGCAACCTCGGCTTCGGCCGCTACGGCCTGGACCAGGTCGACCTCTTCGTGCACGGCCGGGTCGTCGACACCTCCCGCCTGGAGCGGGAGTACGGCTTCACGCCCCGCACCACCGCCGCCGCGTTCGACGACTTCATCCGCGCCCACCACGGTGGCGTCGTGGTGACCCGGGACCAGTTGGCGGCCGCGGAGCACCTCGTGTTGGAGGGGATCCGGCAGGTCCGGGCCGCCGTGCGGGAGCGCTCGTGAGCGCGCCGGAGGAGCGGCGCGACGGCCGCTACGACGTACCGCTGACCGTCGCCGAGCCGGGCGCGGAGCCGGCGCGGGCGAACGGGCGCCGGGCTGCCACGGCCGACGAGCCGGACACCGCCGCCACCGACGAGCCGGTAGCGGCCGCTGTTGGCAGCAGCGACGAGCCTGGCGGGCCTGTCGCGTCGGGTGCCACGGACGAGCCCGACGAGCCGGCCGCGACGGAGTCCGACCGGCCGGGCGGGGCCGGGGACGTGCCGGCGACGACCGGGCCGGCGGTGCCGGACCGACCGGGCGACCACTGGGACCGCCGGGTCGCCAAGGGGCTCGCGTTCCTGCGCCGCCGGCTCTCCGGCGACTACGAGGTCGACGAGTTCGGCTTCGACCCGGAGATCACCGAGGCGATCTTCCACCCGCTGCTGCGGGTGCTCTACCGGGACTGGTTCCGCACCGAGGTCACCGGCCTGGAGCACGTGCCCGCCGAGGGCGCCGGCCTGGTCGTCGGCAACCACTCCGGCACCGTGGCGCTGGACGCGCTGATCCTCTCGGCCGCCCTGCACGACCAGCACCCGGCCCACCGTTACCTGCGGCTGCTCGGCGCGGACCTGGTCTTCCGGATGCCGGTCGTCTCCGAGCTCGCCCGCAAGACGGGCGGGACGGTCGCCTGCAACCCGGACGCGGAGCGGCTACTCGGCAACGGCGAGCTGGTCGGCGTCTTCCCCGAGGGCTTCAAGGGCATCGGCAAGCTCTACGCCGAGCGCTACAAGCTGCAACGCTTCGGCCGGGGCGGGTTCGTCTCGGCGGCGCTGCGCACCGGCACCCCGATCGTGCCGGTCGCCATCGTCGGCGGCGAGGAGATCTATCCGATGCTCGCCGACATCAAGCCCCTGGCGCGGCTGCTCAAGCTGCCCTACTTCCCGGTCACCCCGACCTTCCCCTGGCTGGGGCCGCTGGGCATGGTGCCGCTGCCGAGCAAGTGGCTGATCGAGTTCTGCCCGCCGATCCCCACCGCGCACCTGACGGACTCCGCCGACGACCCGCTCGTGGTGTTCAATCTGGCCGACCAGGTGCGGGAGACGATCCAGCAGACCCTGCACAAGCTGCTCGAACGCCGGCCGGACCCGTTCGGCCCGTGACGCGGGCGGCCGGCGACGTCAGCCGCTGCGGCGACGCCGGTGCAGGGCCATGCCGGCGGTGACCGCCCCGGCCAGCAACCCGGCGGCGGCGGTGGACGGCACCACGATCTTCACGGCGCGCCGGCCGGTGCGGAAGTCGCGTACCTGCCAGCCGCGCTGCCGGGCCTCCCTGAGCAGGGCGGCGTCGGGGTTCACCGCCACCCCCCGACCCACCGTGGAGAGCATCGGCAGGTCGTTGCAGGAGTCGCTGTAGGCGGTGCAGCGGGCCAGGTCCAGCCCCTCCACCGCGGCGAGCTGGGTGATCGCCTCGGCCTTCGCCGGGCCGTGCATCAGGTCGCCGACCAGCCGACCCGTGTACGCCCCGTCGACCACCTCGGCGACCGTGCCGATGGCGCCGGTCAGGCCCAGCCGGGCGGCGATCACCCGGCCGATCTCCACGGGCGCGGCGCTGACCAGCCAGACCCGTTCGCCGGCGTCCAGGTGCCGCTGGGCCAGCTGGCGGGTGCCGCCCCAGATCCGGGGGGCCATCAGCTCGTCGAAGATCTCCTCGGCGAGGCGCTCCACGTCGTCCACCCGCCAGCCCTCGACGAACGCGAGGGCGGCCTCCTTGGCCTGCGACATGTCCCCGGCGTGCTCGGTGGCGAGCAGCCGGAAGCGAAGCTGCTGCCACGCGAACCGGGCCAGGTCGGTCGTGGTGAAGTACTTGCGCGCGGCGAGGCCCCGGGCGAACCAGTAGATCGACGCGCCCTGCATCATCGTGTTGTCGACGTCGAAGAAGGCCGCCGCGGTCGGATCCGGCTGCGGCGGAGCCAGGGGCGCCAGGTCGGTCTCCGCCCAGCCGGCGGTGTGACCGTGGACGTCGGTGCTGACCGTCACCTTGCGGCTGCGGGCCACGCGACCTCCCTCTGCTGACCGGGCGCGGCGTGCGCCTGCCACTGGTCGAGGGTAGCCGGGCGACGGTTGCCGACGGCCGCCCGGCGGGTGAACTGTGGCGCGGACGGCGCGCCGGACAGGTCAGCGGTCGCCGGGGCAGGTGGCGGGGGCCGGGCCGAGGGAGTCGCTGCCGACGGGGGCGGGCAGGCCGCAGGAGATCGCCGCGCGGAGCGCGTCGGAGCGCTTGCGGACCGCGTCCAGCAGGGCCAGCGAGCGGCGGGTCCGGTCCCGGTCGGCCCGGGTGCCGGCGTCGAGGAGGTCCCCGACCGCCCGCCGCTGCCCGGTGAGGAAGGAGTTGACCGCGTCCAGCGCCGCCAGGTCGGAGCGCTGCACGGCGGCGGTGGTCAGCAGGCGTACGCCCTGGCGGGTGCCCGCGTCCATGTCGTCCAGCACGGCGCTGTAGCCGTCCCGGTCCCCACGCAGCGCGGCGGCCTCGGCCAGCCGGGTGCGGGCGAAGTCCAGGAAGAGCTGACCTCGGCTGATGTCCGAGCTGGCCAGCGCGAGCTGGGCCCGTTCCGTCGAGCGCTTCATGCCGTACAGCGCGTCACCGGGGACCGCGTTCTCGCTCGCGGCGGAGATGCCGGAGAGGGCGACCGCGCCGGCCGCGATGCCGACCAGGATGGCGCCGCGGGCGCGGGCCCGGCGGGCGGTGACGGCGGGCAGCAGGCGGCCGCGACCGGTGTCGGCGGCGGCCGGCTCCGGCGCGGCGGCGGTCGCCGGGGCGCCGATGCCCTCGCGTTCGGCCGTGGCCAGCAGCATGGCGCGCAGCCCGGTGCGGAACTCTGGGTCCACCTCGACGGCCGGCGGGGCGGCGCCGAGCCGCTGCCCGACGGCGACGAGCGCGGCGAGCTGGTCGTCGGCGCGGGAGCGGACGTGGTGTCGCCGGCCGCCGTTGGCCTCGTCGAGAAGCTGCGCGAAGCGCTCCGCGCGCCGACGGGAGAAGAGGTCGCTGTCCACCGCAGGCACCTCCTCTCGCTGGTCACGGCCGGTCGGCCGCTGTCGTCGCCAGCGACCGGTGACGGCGTGACACCACGAACGAAGGTCGTGGCCGGCCACGCTGCCGGACCTCGGGACCCGGGGGGATGCCGGGGCTACACCGGTCGCACCCGGAGAAACGGTCCGCACCGGGCATGGGTTACGGGCCCACCGGGGGCGAAATCACGGAAAGTGATTGTCGTCACCGCGCGAAAAGGGCAGCGAGCTGGGCGAACGGGGATCGACGCCCGTCGGTCTCGTGGACGGGACTACGGTTGGAAGCCGTCCGGCAGCAGCCGCGCCAGCGCTCGTACCGCGCGGTACTGCAACGCCTTGATCGCGCCCTCGTTCTTGCCCATCGCGCGGGCCGTCTCGGCAACGGAGAACCCCTGGAGGAAGCGGAGCACGATGCACTCCTGCTGCTCGGGATTGAGCTGCTTGACGGCGCTGAGCAGGGCCACGTTGGTGATGTGCTCGACGACCGCCGCCTCCGGGCTGCCCTCCGGGCCCCGGTCCTCGCGGTCGGCGTCCAGCACGTCGCCGGTGGTCACCTCCAGCCGGTAGCGGCCGGACTTGAAGTGGTCGGCCACCAGGTTGCGGGCGATGGTGACCAGCCACGCGCCGAGGTCCCGGCCCTGCCAGGTGAAGCTGCCGATCCGTTTGAGGGCGCGCAGGAAGGTGTCGGAGGTGAGGTCCTCCGCGAGCTGGCGGTTGCCGACCCGGAAGTAGACGAACCGGAACACCGTGTCGACGTACCGGTCGTAGATCAGCCCGAACGCCTCGGACTCGCCCGCCTGGGCGCGCTCGACCAGGGCCCAGACCTCGGTCGCCGGGTCGGACGGGTCCGGTCGGCTGGGGAAGCCCGTCGAGGCGGCGGGAGCCACGGCGGTCGCCGGCACCGCCGGGATCACGGCCGTCTCCGCGGCCGACTGCTCGGACGCCGTCGACGGTTCCGTCGTGCGGCGGCCCTGCGCCGGCATGGTGGGCCGGGCCGGCACGACCACCCGGCCGCCGGCCGGCTTGACGTTGCCCCCCGGCGTCGCGGGACGCGGTGGCGGCTCGTTGTGGTGCGGCCGGTGGCGGATCCGGCTCGACGTGCCCTCGCCGCGGACCGCGAGGCTGCCCGTGTCGTCCAGTGGGCCCCTGGTGGCGGACCGCTCGTTGAGCGGGGTGCGGGTCGCCGGGTTGGTCAGGCCGAGTGGCCGTTCCGCGTATCCGAAGGTGGTCACCGCGCCGCCTCCGTCCCGCCGGCCGCGGACCGCGCCGGTCGGCGCGTCGCGGCGCCGCCACCCGGGCGGTCGGGCAGGGCTGGCTCGGGGTGTGCCGACGGGCGGCAGATCCCCTTGAGGTGCTGGTCCAATGCGCTCACAGGCACGGGGGCCTCCTCGGGCTGAGGGGTGTCGACTCACGGCAAATGGGGTGAGCCGACCCGAGTGATGATAGGGCCAACGTCACCCGCGCGTGGCAAGTCCGTTACACAGGGCGGAAGTATTTCCCGCCGCGTCGCACAAATGGCGGACCGGTTGTCCGTCGCGTGCGGTTGACATTCGGATTGCCGCGTGATTCCGAAGGGATTTCCAGCTCAGCGGGCACGCCGGCCGGCGCGGGGCGGACGGGTGACGCGGCGGTCGACTCAGGAGCGTCCCGCATGACACGGCGCGCCGGCATGTCCCGTACACGGGACTCGATCCGTCTCGTCCGTGCGCCCCGGTCGTCCTGCCGGCGGGACTCGCCGCGGCGCCGGCGCGCCCGCCGGCCCCTCGGGCGCGGCCCGGGCCGTCGCGGGCATGGCCCGAGGCCCGGCGCTGTGCCAGACTCAGCCACCGTGCAGGACGCATCCGACAGCATCGCGTCGAACCTCGCCGACCGGGTCCGCCGGGCGGCCGTCGCCCACGGCGACCGACCCGCGCTGCACTGGCGCGAGCGGACCCTGACCTGGTCCGAACTGGACGCCTCGGTGACCGCCGCCGCCCGGGCCCTGGCGGACCTGACCGGGAATCCGCCCGCCGGAGCGGCACCGACCGAGGACCGGGCCGACGGGGCGGCACCGACCGGGACCCCGGCCGCCGGGGCGACGGCGGGCCCGTCCGCCGCCGTCGACCGGCACCCGCCCCGGGTCGCCATCGCGCTGAACAACTCGCCGGACTTCGTGGTCGGCTACCTGGGCGCGCTGCGCGCCGGGCTGGTGGCGGTGCCGGTCAACCCCGGCCTCACCGCCCCCGAGCTGCGGCACGTGCTGGCCGATTCCGGCGCCTCGGTCCTGATCGGCACCGAGCGGGTGCGCGACCTCGTCGCCGGCGTCGCCGGGGAACTCCCCGCGCTCACCGCCGTGCACGGCGCCCCGCCCATGACGGACGGCGGGGGCGGCGGCCCGTTCCCCGACCGGGGCGGCGACGACCTGGCGGTGCTGCTCTACACCTCCGGCACGGAGGGGCGGCCGAAGGGCGCGATGCTCACGCACCGGGCGCTGGCGGCCAACCACGAGCAGGTGGACCGCATCGACCCGCCGGTCGTCGGGCCGGGCGACACCGTGCTGCTCGCGCTGCCGCTGTTCCACGCGTACGGGCTGAACTCGGGGCTGGGCGCGGTCGTCCACCATGGCGCGACCGGGGTGCTGGTCGACGACCTCGGCCCCGACGCCGGGCTGGCCGAGATCGCCCGCCGCCGGGTCGGCGTGCTGGTCGGCGTACCGTCGATGGTGGCCGCCTGGTCCACGGCGGACGCCGGCGCGGTCGCCGCGGCCATGGCGTCGGCGCGGCTCGTGGTCTGCGGCGCGGCGCCGCTGGAGCCGGCCGTCGCGGCCCGCTTCGCCGAGGTCGCCGGCCTTCCGGTGCACGTCGGGTACGGCCTGACCGAGACCGCGCCGGTGCTCACCTCCACCCTCGTCGGTGGCGAGCCGAAGGCCGGCTCGATCGGCCGCCCGCTGCCCGGCGTCGAGTTGCGCCTGGTCGGGACGGACGGGGCCGACCTGTGGCGCGACGGCGTGGCCGAGCCGGACGAGGACGCCGACGAGCTGGACCTCGCCGACGCCGCGCCGGGCACGGACCCGGGCCAGATCGTGGTGCGCGGGGCGAACCTCTTCTCCGGGTACTGGCCGGACGGCCGGGGCGGGCCGGACGCCGACGGCTGGTGGGCCACCGGCGACGTCGGGTACGCCGACTCCGACGGCGACCTCTTCCTGGTCGACCGGGTCGGCGAGCTGATCCTGGTCAACGGGTTCAACGTGTACCCGCGCGAGGTCGAGCTGGTGCTCTCCGCCCATCCCGGCGTGGCCGAGTCGGCGGTACTGGGTGTGCCGCACCCGCGGACCGGCGAGACTGTCCGGGCGTACGTGGTGCCGGCGCCGGGGCGCCCGGTCACGGGCGAGGAGCTGCTCGCCCACTGCGCCCGCAACCTGGCCCGGTTCAAGTGCCCGACCGCCGTCGAGTTCGTCGACGAGCTGCCGCACTCGGTGATCGGCAAGGTACGCAAGACCCTGCTCCGGCCGGCGTCGTCCCCGGCGGCACCGGTGCCGTCGCCGGCGGCGTCGCCGGAGAACCGTCCGCCGGCCCAGGCCGGCACCAGCACCACGGAGGAGACCGATGCGTGAGCCCCGACTCACCCTGATCACCCGGCCCGGCTGCCACCTCTGCGAGGACGCGAAGGCGGCGCTGGACCGGGTGGTGGCGGTCACCGGGGACCGGTGGACCGAGAAGGACGTCACCGACGACATCGAGCTGGAACGCGAGTACGGCGACCGCCTGCCGGTGGTGCTGCTCGACGGCAAGGAGCACGGCTACTGGCGGGTGGAGGAGGAGCGGCTGCTGCGGGACCTGACGACCCCGCAGTTGTAGCGCCGCCGGGACCGCCGGGCCGGCCAGGGCGGGTCGGTGACGCCGGTTTATGGTGCTGCGATGACCCCTGCGCACCGCCACCTGGTCTGGGACTGGAACGGCACCCTGCTCAACGACCTCGACCTGGTGGTCGCCTCCACCAACGTCGCCTTCGCCAGCGTCGGCGGGCCCACGGTGACCGCCGACGAGCACCGGGTCAGGTTCCGCCGGCCGATCGCCGACTACTACGCCGAGGTGCTCGGCCAGGCGGTCGACGACGACGAGTTCGGCCGGCTGGACCGGATCTTCCACGACGCGTACCGGGCCGGGCTGACCACCTGTGAGCTGGCGCACGACGCCACGGTCGCGATGGCGGCGTGGCGGGGCAACCAGTCCCTGCTCTCGATGTGGTTCCACGAGGAACTGGTGCCGACGGTGCGGACGTACGGGCTCAGCGGGCACTTCGTCCGGGTGGACGGGCTGCGGGCCACCGTCGGCGGCGACCGCAAGGCCGAGTCCCTCCGCAACCACCTGGCCGAGCTGGGCGTGGCCGGCCGGGACGTGGTGCTGATCGGGGACTCCGTCGACGACGCCGACGCCGCCCTGTCGGTGGGCGGTCGCGCCGTGCTCTACACCGGCGGGTTCACCGACTCGGCCCGCCTGCGCGCCTCCGGCCACCCGGTCGCCGACACCCTCACCGAGGCCGTGGCCCTGGCGGCCGCCCTGCCCTGACCGGCGGGGTCAGTTGCGCAGGTAGGCGAGGACGGCCAGGACCCGGCGGTGCTGCTCCGTGTCGGGCGGGAGCTGGAGCTTCGTGAAGATGTTCCGGACGTGCTTCTCGACGGCGCCGTCCGTGACCACCAGGGTGCGCGCGATCGCCGTGTTCGAGCGGCCCTCGGCCATCAGGGCGAGCACCTCGCGTTCGCGCGGGGTGAGCTCGCGCAGCGGGTCGTCGCGGCGGCGCCGGGCGAAGAGCTGGCCGACCACCTCGGGGTCGAGCACCGTCCCGCCGGCGGCCACCCGGTCCAGGGCGTCGAGGAACTCGTCGATCGCGGCCACCCGGTCCTTGAGCAGGTAGCCGATCCCGCCCCCGCCGCCGCCGGTGGTGGCGAGCAGGTCGTCGGCGTACGACACCTCGACGTACTGGGAGAGGACCAGGATCGGGGTGCGGGGCACCAGCCGCCGGGCCTCCACCGCCGCGCGCAGCCCCTCGTCGGTGTGCGAGGGCGGCATCCGGACGTCGACGATCGACACGTCCGGCCGGTGCGCGACGACCGCCGCCACCAGCGCCTCGCCGTCGGCGACGGCGGCCACCACCTCGTGCCCCCGCTCGCTGACCAGTCGGACCAGCCCTTCCCGGAGCAGCACGGCGTCATCCGCGATCACGATCCGCATGGTTGAGTTGTCTACCACGTCGGGGTCACAGCGGGAGTTCGGCGCGGACTTCGGTGGGCCCGCCGACGGGGCTGACCACGTCCAGCCGGCCACCGGCGGCGCGTACCCGGTCGGCGATGCCGACCAGCCCGTGCCCCTTGGCCAGGTGGGCGCCGCCCTGGCCGTCGTCGCCGACACCCACCTCCAGCCGGCCGTCGCGCCGGGCCACGGTGACGTGGCACTCGGTCGCCCGGCTGTGCTTGGCGACGTTGGTCAGCGCCTCGGCCACGACGAAGTACGCCGTGCTCTCCACCGCCGGGTCGAGCCGACCGGCGGGGCTGCCCAGCTCCGGGTCCACCCGCAGCTCGATCGGGATCAGGCCGCGCCCGGCCAGCGCCGCCAGGGCGCTGGGCAGGCCCCGGTCGACCAGGATCGGCGGCGCGATGCCCCGGGACAGGGCGCGCAGCTCGGCGAGCGTCTCCCGGGTCTGGGTGACCGCCTCGTCCAGGGTCCGCGCCGCGGCGTCGGGGTCGGAGGCGAGCTGCTGGCGGGCCCGGCTGAGGTCCATGGCGAGCCGGACCAGGCGCTGCTGCGGGCCGTCGTGGATGTCCCGCTCCAGCCGGCGCAGCGCGCTCGCCTCGGCGGACACGGCGGCCCGCTTCTGCTCCTCCAGCACGGTGATTCGGTTGCGCATCTCCGCCACGCCGGTGAGCATGGCCCGGCCGAAGCTCGCCTGGAGCAGCGCGCAGCCGCGGGCCACGATCGGCAGGGTGATCAGGAAGAACAGCCCGATCGCGGTGTGCAGCCCGATCCGGGCGACGGTCGAGTCGCCCAGGCCGAGGAGTTGGGGGAGGCCGACGTCCTCCGAGTCGCCGTGCGGCAGCGCCCAGTCGTACGCCCAGTAGAGCGATCCGGCGACGGCGCCGGCCCACCAGACCAGCGTGACCGCGAAGGTGGCGACGGCCACGACCAGCTTGAGGATGCCGTGCGCCAGGTCGAGCCAGGACTGCGCGTCCCCCATGGGCACGAAGATCCGCCGCCAGGCGCTGGCCCCGGGCTCGGGGAGCCGGTACTGCGGGCGGATCCGGGACTGGTGCAGCACGGCGGGGAGGCGGAGCCGCTCGATGTCGGCCAGCCCCCGGGCGGCGTACAGGGTGCCGCTGAGGACGGGCAGGCCGATCACCGTCACCACCAGCCCGAGGCCGGCCGCGAGGCCGGCCAGCAGGACCACGAAGCTGGCCAGGGCCAGGGGGAGGCCGAGCAGCACGTAGCCGGAGTCCAGGAGGAGCTGACGGGAGATGGTCGGCGCCGACGTGGGCGGGTCGGCGGCGACGGGTGCGGCGGTCATACCACGAGGCTAGGCAGCGCGGGGCTGACCGACCCATCCCGTCGGCCGGCCTCTCCGGCGTAGGGCTGTCCCTACCGTGGCCCTCCGGGCGGCGCCCGCCGGCGCCCCGGAGCCCGGCCGGCGGTGGGCCCGGTGCCGGCGGTCGGGCCCGCCGGCACCGTGACGTATTCGGCGGCGAGCCGCGCTCGCGCGATTGGTCAGAGAAGTCGTAATTGAGCAATAATCGCCGTGCGGCGCCGGCGGAGGCCGCTGTATCGATCTTGCGGGATGGAGGGCCAGGTGGAGCCGCGTCGCGAGCTGTCAAGATCGCGATTTGTGCACGCCTTCACAAGCGCCTACTCTGTAGTTCCGACGCGCCCTGCTAGCACAGCCGGCAATCTCGGTCGCCAGCGGGAGTCCCGAAACGGCCGGCCGCTGGAGCTGGCCGAGGATCGCACCGCACGGAGTCTCATGAGTCAGCACCGTCACCCTGGCGCGCCCGGCCGCGCCGGTGCCGTACCGGCGCTCCCGGACCTGCCCGAGGCGACCGTCGCGCGGCTCCCCGAATACCTCCGTGCCCTGCACAATCTGGCCGAAAGCGGTCACGAGACCGTGTCCAGCGAGGGGCTGGCGAGCGCCGCGGGGGTGAACTCGGCGAAGCTCCGCAAGGACCTCTCGCACCTCGGCTCGTACGGCACCCGGGGCGTCGGCTACGACGTGGCGCTGCTGGTCGACCAGATCGAGTTCGTGCTCGGGCTCACCCAGCGCCGCGCGGTCGCCCTCGTCGGCGTGGGTAATCTCGGTCACGCCCTGGCCGGCTACGACGGCTTCGCCAGCCGCGGCTTCCGGATCGCCGCGCTCTTCGACGCCGACCCCGAACGCGTCGGCGAGGAGATCAGCGGGCTGGTCGTCCGGCACATCGACGAGCTGCCCCGGGTCGCCGTCGAGGAGTCCATCGCCATCGGCGTGATCGCCACCCCGGCCCCGGCCGCCCAGGCGGTCGCCGACCAGCTCGTGGCCGTCGGTGTGACGAGCATCCTGAACTTCGCTCCGTGCGTACTCTCGGTTCCAGAGGGGGTCGACGTGCGCAAGGTCGACCTGGCCATAGAGCTGCAGATCCTGTCCTTCCACGAGCACCGCAAGGCATCGCTGACCGCGCTTCCCGCCACCGGCGGGTCCGCCCTCACCGCCCTGCCCGGCGGGCTCGCGGTCACCGACCCTCAGGAGGCGATCGGCACGTGAAACTGCTCGTCGTCGGCGCGTCCTACCGCACGGCTCCCGTCGCCACGCTGGAGCAGCTCGCGGTCGCCCCCGCCGATCTCACCCGCACCCTGGACCGCCTGGTCGCGCAGCCGTACGTGACCGAGGCCGTGCTCGTCTCCACCTGCAACCGGGTGGAGGTCTACGCCGCCGTGTCCGGATTCCACGGCGGTCTCGGCGACATCTGCGCCGTGCTGGCCGAGCAGGCCGGGTGCCAGCCGGCCGGGCTCGCCAACCACCTCTACGTGCACTTCGACGCCGCCGCGGTGGACCACGTCTTCCGGGTCGCCGCCGGGCTGGACTCGATGGTCGTGGGCGAGGCGCAGATCCTCGGCCAGCTGCGCGACGCGTACCACTCGGCGACCGGGGCCGACACCGCCGGGCGCCTGCTGCACGAGCTGATGCAGCAGGCGCTGCGGGTCGGCAAGCGCGCCCACGCGGAGACCGGCATCGACCGGGCCGGTCAGAGCGTCGTCACCGCCGCCCTGGAACTGGCCGCCGAGCACCTCGGCAGCGACCTGGCCGGCCGCCCGGCGCTGGTGGTCGGGGCGGGCGCCATGGGCTCGCTGGGCGTGGCCACGCTGTCCCGGCTGGGTGCAGGGCCGGTCACCGTCACCAACCGGGGCGCCGACCGGGCCGTCCGGCTGGCCGAGGCGTACGGGGCCAGCGCGGCGCCGATGACGGAACTCACCACCGCGCTCTCCACAGTGGACATCGTAGTGGCCGCCACCGCGGCCACGGAAGCGGTCCTCACCCGCGAGGTGGTCACCCGGGCGCTCGCCGGGCGCGACCCCGGGCGGGGGCCGCTGGTCCTGCTCGACCTGGCCGTGCCGCGCGACGTGGCGGTCGGCGTCGCCGAGCTGCCCGGCGTCGAGGTGATCGACATCGACCGGATGGCGGCGCTGCTCGCCGACGGTCCCGCCGCCGCCGACGCCGCCGCCGTCGAACGGATCGTGGCCGGCGAGGTCGAGGCCTTCCTCACCTGGCTGCGCGGGGCCGACGTCGCGCCGACCGTGGCCGCCCTGCGTGGCCGCGCCGACGACGTGGTCACCGCCGAGCTGCGCCGGCTCGCCCAGCGCCGCCCGGACCTCACCGACGACCAGCGCGCCGAGGTGGCCCGGACGGTGCACCGGGTGGTCCAGCGGCTGCTGCACCAGCCCACCGTGCGGGTCCGCCAGCTCGCCGCGGAGCCCGGCGGCGACCAGTACGCGGCCCTGCTGCGCGAGCTGTTCGACCTCCAGGTGCCGCAGACGTCGCCGGTCGACACCGTCCCCGACGTCGTGGACAGCGACGTCGTACCGCCGTTCGGCCTCGCCGACTTCCCGTCGTCGGCCGGCCCGGCCGACGTCCCGCCCACCGGAGGTGAGCGATGAGCACTCCCCTGCGCCTCGGTACCCGGGGCAGCAAACTGGCGATGGCCCAGTCCGGCCACGTCGCCGAGGCCCTGACCGCCGCCACCGGCCGCCCGGTCGAGCTGGTCGAGGTGGTCACCGCCGGCGACCGATCGTCCGCGCCGGTGCACCGGCTCGGCGTCGGTGTCTTCGTCTCCGCCCTGCGCGACGCGTTGACCGCCGGCACCATCGACTTCGCGGTGCACTCCTACAAGGACCTGCCCACCGCCACGGCGGCCGGGCTGCACATCGCGGCGGTGCCGGTCCGGGAGGACCCGCGGGACGCGCTGGTCGCCCGCGACGGCCGGACCCTCGCCGAGCTGCCGCCCGGCGCGACCGTCGGCACCGGCGCGCTGCGCCGCATCGCCCAACTGCACGCCCTCGGGATGCAGCTGGAGGTCGCCCCGATCCGGGGCAACGTCGACACCCGCCTCGCCCGGGTGCTCGGCCCGGAGGCCGACCTGGACGCCATCGTCCTGGCCCGGGCCGGGCTGGCCCGGCTGGGGCGGACCGAGGTGATCACCGAGACGCTCGACCCGATGCTGATGCTGCCCGCGCCCGCCCAGGGCGCGCTGGCGGTGGAGTGCCGGATCGACGACCCGGACATGGTCGAGCTGCTCGCCGTGCTCGACCACGCACCGTCCCGCGCCGCGGTCGTCGCGGAGCGGGCGCTGCTGGCCACCCTGGAGGCCGGATGCTCCGCTCCGGTCGCCGCCTACGCCGTCGTCGCCGAAGGCGAGCCAACCGGCTCGGGTGCCGAGGGCGATGTTGTCCAGGAGATCTACCTGCGCGGGGCGGTGATCAGCCCGGACGGCTCGCGAGACCTCCGGCTGTCCCGCACCGGAACGCTCGCCGACGCGGCGGAGATCGGCAAGGCACTCGCCGCCGAACTCCTCGACCTCGGCGCCGACTCGATCCTCGGCCAAGAAGGACACGCCGGCCCGGGGACCCAGCAATTTGGGAGCACAGAATGACCCGCACCCGTAAGCCCGTAGGCCGTATCGCGTTCGTCGGGGCCGGTCCCGGCGACCCGGGCCTGCTGACCCGCCGGGCGCACGACGCCCTGGTCGACGCCGACCAGGTGGTGTACGACCGGGGAGTCCCCGAGTCGCTGCTCGACGCCGTCCGTGCCCAGGCCAAGTCCGACGCCCAGTTCACCCCGGCCGAGGGCGCGCCGGGCGACGTGGCGAAGGTGCTGATCTCGGCGGCCCGGTCCGGGCTGAACGCGGTGCACCTGGTCGCCGGCGACCCGTTCGGCCACGAGTCGGTGGTCCGGGAGGTGCAGGCGGTGGCGCGTACCGCCGCGCACTTCGAGGTGGTACCGGGCGTCGGCCAGGCGGAGGGTGTGGCGACCTACGCGGGCGTGCCGCTGCCCGGCGTACGCACGGCGGCCGACGTCGAGGACGTCAGCACGCTGGACTTCGACGCCCTCGCCGCAGCCGTCGGCCGGGGCTCGCTCGCCCTGGCCGTGGACGCCGGCGACCTCGCCGCGATCCGGGACGGGCTGCTCGCCGCCGGGGTGGACGGCGCCACCGGCGTCGGGGTGACCGGGGACGGCACCGGCGAGACGCAGTACACCACCACGTCGACCGTGGACTCCTTCGTCGCGGCGGCGCTCGGCTTCACCGGCCGGGTCGTGCTCACCGTCGGCGAGGGCGTCGGCCAGCGGGACAAGCTGAGCTGGTGGGAGAACCGGCCGCTGTACGGCTGGAAGGTCCTCGTGCCCCGCACCAAGGAGCAGGCCGGTGTGATGAGCGCGCGGCTGCGCGCGTACGGGGCCATCCCCTGCGAGGTGCCGACGATCGCGGTCGAGCCGCCGCGGACCCCGGCCCAGATGGAGCGGGCGGTCAAGGGCCTCGTCGACGGCCGGTACGCCTGGGTGATCTTCACCTCGGTCAACGCGGTCCGCGCGGTCTGGGAGAAGTTCGCGGAGCACGGCCTGGACGCCCGGCACTTCGGCGGCGTCAAGATCGCCTGTATCGGCGAGGCGACGGCCGACGCCGTCCGCGCGTTCGGCATCCAGCCCGAGCTGATCCCGTCGGGGGAGCAGTCCTCCGAGGGGCTGCTGGCCGAGTTCTCGCCGCACGACGAGATCCTCGACCCGGTCGGCCGGGTGCTGCTGCCGCGCGCCGACATCGCCACCGAGACCCTCGCCGCCGGGCTCACCGAGCGCGGCTGGGAGGTCGACGACGTGACCGCGTACCGGACGGTCCGGGCCGCCCCGCCGCCCGCCGAGATCCGGGACGCGATCAAGTCCGGCGGCTTCGACGCGGTGCTCTTCACCTCGTCCTCCACGGTGCGGAACCTGGTCGGCATCGCCGGGAAGCCGCACGCCCGTACCGTTGTTGCAGTCATCGGGCCCAAGACGGCGGAGACGGCGACGGAGTTCGGCCTGCGGGTCGACGTCCAGCCGCCGCACGCCTCGGTCCCCGACCTGGTGGAGGCGCTCGCCGCCTACGCCGTCGAGCTGCGCGAGAAGCTCGCCGCCATGCCGGCGAAGCAGCGCCGTGGCTCGAAGGTGCAGGGGCCGACCGCCCTGAGGTTCCGGTAGTCGTCGTAGCAGGAGGCCCGTGATGCCGTACCCCGAGATCCGGCCCCGCCGGCTGCGCCGCAACGCGGCGCTCCGGCGGCTGGTGGCCGAGACCCGCGTCGACCCGGCCGAGCTGGTCGTGCCGATGTTCGTCAAGGAGGGGCTGACGGAGCCGCGGGCGATCGCGTCGCTCCCGGGGGTGCTCCAGCACTCCCGGGAGTCGCTCCGCAAGGCCGCCACCGAGGCCGTCCAGGCGGGCGTCGGCGGCATCATGCTCTTCGGCGTGCCCGAGCGGCGCGACCCCACCGGGTCCGGCGGGATCGACCCGGACGGCATCCTCAACGTCGCGATCCGCGACGTCGTCGCCGAGGTGGGCGACGCCACGGTGGTGATGAGCGACCTCTGCCTGGACGAGTTCACCTCGCACGGGCACTGCGGGCTGCTCACCCCCGACGGCGGCGTGGACAACGACGCCACGCTGGCGGCGTACGCCGAGATGGCGGTGGCCCAGGCCGCCGCCGGGGTCGGGGTGGTCGGGCCGTCCGGGATGATGGACGGCCAGGTCGGCGTGGTGCGCCGGGCGCTCGACGCCGCCGGCCACCAGGACGTGGCCGTGCTGGCGTACGCCGTCAAGTACGCCTCGGCCTTCTTCGGCCCGTTCCGGGACGCGGTGGAGTCGGCCCTGGAGGGTGACCGGAGCACCTACCAGCAGGACCCGGCGAACCTGCGGGAGTCGCTGCGCGAGGTCGAGCTGGACGTCGCCGAGGGCGCCGACATGGTGATGGTCAAGCCGGCGCTGCCGTACCTCGACGTGGTGTCGGCGGTCCGCGCGGCGGTCGACGTCCCGGTCGCGGCCTACCAGGTCTCCGGCGAGTACGCCATGGTCGAGGCGGCCGCCGCGAACGGCTGGATCGACCGGGAGCGGGTGATGCTGGAGACGCTCACATCGATCCGCCGGGCCGGTGCGCAGATCATCCTCACCTACTGGGCGGTCGAGGCCGCCCAACTCCTCCGCGAGCGCTACTGAGGCCCTACCGACGGCACCCGGGGGTCGGGCAACGGCGTCACAGACGCCACGCCGCGCACGACCGGACAGAGAAGTCGGCACGGACCGGTCCCGGTCGCGGTCGCGCAGGACGCAGCCCTGCCCGACGACCCACAACCCACGACTCACAACCCACAACCCACGACCCACGACCCACGACGGCGCGAACCGGGCGGAGACGCCGGAGCGCGGGTCGACTGACGGCGACGCCAGGCCGGCTCACTCATGCGTGCCCGGCCCACGGATGCTGTGTCCGTTACTCAGAGCGATCAATCCAAGCGAGTCGCGAACCCCTCCCTCGAACGCTTTGCTCTGCACCCGGATATGCACCAGCAACCGAGAGTGTCTGTCGCGTATGCGGGTGCAGAGCAAAGGGCGTATGGGGGTTGGCTGCCTCCTCGGGGCATTCTTCGGAAATGTGCTGGTCAGGGCGGCGACTGGCCGGGGTCGTCGGCGAAGCTGGGGTCGACGGCGTCAGCGCCATCACTCACGGTCACATGGGGTCTTCCGGTCGGGCTGTTACCCAGCGTGAGGGTCTGGAGAGGTCGCCGGGAGTCGTCCCGGCCGACGTGGGTGCTGCCGGTTCTCCACAGGTAGGTGGGTTGTCCACAGGCCGGGGAGGCGGGATTGCGAAGGGGCCCGCACGGCCGGGACCGTGACGGGATGACCGACATTCCCGCCGCGCCATGGGCCGACGCGCCATGGGCCGCCGTGCCATGGGCCGACGACCGGCCGTCCCCTGACGATCAGCCCGGCTCCGACGACCAGCCGGGCTCCGACGAGCTGCCCGGCTCTGACGACCAGCCCGGCTCCGACGAGCAGCCGGGCTGCGAAGATCAAGCGCGCTCCGACGAGCCGCCCGTGCTGCTGACCGAGCCGTTCGACATTCCGTGGCCCGCCGCCGGCATCGTCCGTGCGATCCGGCGTCGCGCCGACCCGAGCCAGCGGGAGCTGGCTCGGTGGGCGGGGGTGCACCACGCCACCGTGGGGCGGATCGAGGCGGGTCGGCTGGTGCCGAGCATCCTGCTCCTGCGCCGCGTCATCGGGGTCGCCGGGTTCCGGCTGGCGGTGGTCGACGAGTTCGGGCGGGTGCTGAAGCCGATGCGGGACCGCGACGACACCCGCGACGGGGCGGAACGCCGCTACCCGTCGCACCTCGACACGATCCTCGACCCCGAGCCCGGGGAGTGGTGGGCGGACCTCTACGGGCTGGCCCGCCCGCCGGAGACGTTCTACCGCAATCGCGCCGTCCGGGACGCCATGCGGCGGCGCAGCCAGTGGGAGGTGCGGGTGGCCAAGTACCGCAACGTGCCCCCGCCGCCGCGCGCGTGCGGGCACGATCGCCGGTTTCCGTGAACCCATCGGCCCCGTCGGCCCATTGCTCCGTGAAACGGCCGACGGCCCGCCCGCCAGGTGCTTCCTGGCGGGCGGGCCGTCGGTACGCGCAGCCGGAAGGGCTGCCCGGGGCGACGTCAGTCGTCGTCGGCGATGGTGCCCACCGCGACCGGGTCGGCGAGGCGCAGCCCCGGCACGCCCGTCACCAGCAGCGTCAGCTTCTCGTCGGCCTCCCGCTTGCGGTCACCGCGCACAGTCACCGGGAAGGCCAGCGAGGTCTGCCCGGCGGCCAGGACCTTGCAACCGACGTAGGGGTCGTAGTCGGCGCCCGCCTGGGCCGTTGTGCCGTACGTGGCGGCGCAGAGCAGCACCGGCTGGGACAGCGGTCGCGAGACGGTGACTGTGAAGGTCAGCGGGCGGGTGCCCCGGTCGCCCTCGGCCACCGACACGTCCCCGACGCTGAGCGAGGCCCGCGACCGGAACCGGGCCACCTGCGGGTCGTGGTCACTGGAGCCGCGCGTGCCGTCGGCGGCGTGCTCGGCCGGCCAGTCGGCGTTGATGTGCGCCGCCCGCATCTCCACCAGGTCCCGGTGCAGCGCGCCGTTGACGAACAGGTGGTCCAGCGTCTGCGACTGCCCCTCGAAGCTGTACGAGTAGGCGGACGACGGGGCGTCGGCGAGCAGGTCGTCCCAGAGGTTGCGCATGCCGGCCTCGTACAGCGGCCCGAGCTGGTCCGACGGGGTGGGCTCCGCGGCCGTGGCGATCGGGTCGTCGGGGCGGGGGAAGACGTTCAGGTCCCCGCCGTACACCACCCGCGCGTCCGGGTCCGACGCCTCGATCGCCGTGACGATCGCGGCCCCGTACGCGGCCTGCTCCCGGCGCTGCCCGACCCGGCTGTCCGGCCCCGAGGAGTAGTGGTTGCTCGCGGCCCACAGGGTGTACCGCTCGGTCGACCCGGGCGCGGCGGCCACGGTGAACTTGCCGAGCTGCGGAGCCCGGGTGAAGACGTTGTCGCCGTCCTTGCCGGTGGAGGTGTCCACGTCGGCGGGAAGCACGGCGTTGAGCGCCTTCGGGTTCTGCACGTCCGCGTTGCCCGGCAGCCCCGCGCCGCGGTACTGCACCGTCGGCGCCGAGCCCAGCAGCGGGTCGCCGGCGGTCGCCTCGGCCAGCGACACCCGGTCGGTGCGGTACAGGAACGCGGCGGTGATGCCCCGTGCGTCCGCGCCACTGCGGTCGTACGCGGCCGCGTAGGCCGGGCCGCCGCTCGCCGCGATGGTCAGCGCCAGGTCCTGGAGGGTGTCCGGCGCGCCGTCCGCGTTGTTGGTGGTGCCGCACACCAGCTCGCCGCCGGAGACCGCGCAGATGTCCTGGTCCTCCGCCTCCTGCACGAGGATCAGGTCGGGCGAGTGCAGGTCGGTGGTGATCTGGTCGGCCAGCGCGGCGAGCTGGTCGCGGTACTCCTGTTCGCTGCCGGGGACGTAGTCGAACGGCGGGCGCACCCCGGTGCAGCCGGCGTTGCCGGCGAAGTCGCAGCCGTCGAACGGGTCGTCGCGGTAGTCGTACAGGTTCTCGACGTTGTAGGTCGCGACCGCGACCTCCTCCGACCGCTTGGCCGGCTGCGGCGGGTTGTTCGTGGACGGGTCGGTCCCGCCGGTGAACTCGGCCCGCTCGACCTGCACGCCGTACTTCTCGAACGAGTAGTAGAGGCCGCCGACCGCGTCGGCGGTCAGCGTGTCGAAGGTGCGGGCGGGCGGGAGCAGCGCGCCGCTGTCGCCCGTGGTGCCCTTGACGCCCATGCTGCCGAGCAGGATGCGCTGGCCGTTGCCGTCGTCGAAGCGGCGGCCCGGGTCGTTGTCCAGCGGGTGCGCGTCCCGGAACACCCGGCGGGCGTACGGGTCGGCGCGATCCAGCAGCGGGTCGTCCCGGTCGATCACGAAGATCTCGCCGTCGGCGGTGGAGGCGAAGACGTTCCGCCCGCTCACGGCGCCGCTGCCGGCCCGCACCCGCAGCCGGGCGCCCTCGTGCCGCTCCCAGAACCGCTGCGCGTCGGCCAGCTCGACCGGCGGCACCGCGTCGGCCACCTCGACCTCGGCGTTCACGTCGACGCCGGAGGCGAGCTTGCGCACCAGTGACGCGCCGGAGAGCTGGGTGAAGTTGAAGTACTCGGAGACCCGGGCCCGGAGCACCACCTCGTCGCCGACCGTCGGCACGTAGCCGCCGATCAGGGAGGTGAACGAGCCCATGAAGACGAAGATGCCGTCCGAGCTGGTCGGGTCGCCGTCGGTGGCGCCGGACCGGCTCTGCAGGAAGAAGCCGCGCTGGTCCCGGCCCGACGAGTCACGCGCCAGGGTGAGCTGGGTGATCACGCCGCGCACGTCGTACAGCGTGCTGCTGGTGCCGTTGCCGGACGCCGGCGCGAGCGGGGACCGGTCGGCCGGGCCGGACTCGCCGTCGGTGGTCGGGCCCTGCACCTCGCCGACGGTCAGCTCGCGGGTGACCTGCACGGCGAGGGTGCAGGTGGCGGTGCCGCCGTCCGCGTCGGTCGCGGTCAGCACCACCGTGTACGCCCCGGCGGCCAGGTCGGCGCTCGCGCCGACCGTGGCCCGGGCGGTGCCGCCGACCGCGTCGGCCGGGGTGACGGCCGTGCGGCTGACGGAGCCGGTGGCCGGGGTCGGGCTGACCGAGGTGACCGCCAGGTCGACGATCCGGTCGTCGGCGTCGGTGGCGGTGACCTCCCGGGTCGCCGCCGTGCCGACCGGGGTGACCAGCGCCGGGCCGCAGGTGAGCGTCGCCGGCGCGTCGACCGGGCCGCCCCCGTCGACGGTGTGCGCGCCGAGCCCGTCGAACGTGTCGACCGGGAATCCGGCCCACTGGGCGGCCGGGTCGAACGCGTCCGAGGGGTCGGTGTCGCCGGACGTCACGGCGGGCAACCGGCGCAGGGTGTTGTTCTCGGTGCTGGTGACGCCGGTGCCCCACTCGGTGCCCGGGTCGACGCCGACCTGGCCGATCGAGTCGAGCACGGTGCCGCCCCGGCGCAGCACGATCGCGTCGTCGCCGTTGAACAGGCCGGCTGTCGTGGTCTGGTCGGCCCGGTCCAGGATCGCCGGCGCGGCCGAGGCGGAGGCGAAGACGAAGACGTCGCCGGCCGCGACGGTCCCGGTCAGCGCCACGTTCGTCGGGGTGGTGGAGCCGTTGAAGTGCAACTGGAGCTGGTAGCCGTTGGCGGCCAGGTCGACGGCGGCGCCGGTGCCGTTGAACAGCTCGATCGCCTTGTTGTTCGACGAGCCTTCCACGTACTCCGAGATGAACAGGTCGGTGGGCGCGGCGCTGGCCGCGGTGGGTGCGACGCCGACAGCCGCGACGGTCACGGCGGCGGTGGCGGTCGCGAGCGCGGCAAGAGTGCGGCGCGGGCGCATGGGGCCTCCACGATGGGTGGACGGGGAACTAACGCACGTTAAGGGGCTCCGCTGACCGTCGTCCATCCCCCACCGGTCGGTTTCGTGAACTCTCCGGTCAGCGTCCGGCGTCGAGGCGGTGCACCAGCTCGGCCACGTCGACGCTGTATTCACACCACTCGCGGTCCGCACGGTAGCCCAACTCGGCGTTGACCTTGAGCATGGCCTCGTTGGCCTGTGCGTTCCAGGTCTGCACCTCGGTCAGCTTCGGCTCCGCCGAGCGCAGCTCCAGCAGCATCCGCGCCTTGATCGCCCGGTCGATGCCGTAGCCCCGGTGGTCCTGCACGACGATGGTGTCGTACTGGTCGGCGCGGGTGGGGTGCTGGGCGGGCACCACCACCTCGGTCAGGCCGGCCACCTCCCCGGTCTGCTCGTGGAGGGCGAGCACGATGTAGGGCTTCATGCCCCGCCGGTGCAGGCAGTCCAGGCTGTCCCGCAGCCGCTGTGGGTCGTACGAGCTGGGGCGCAGCTCGCCGTCGTCGACGTCGCGCACCTCGGCCTTGGCCCGGGCGTACGCGTCGATCAGGTCGTCGGGCGGCCCGCCGGGGCAGAACTCCAGGTGGTAGCCCGCGCCGATGCCGGTGGCCATCTCGGACAGCTCGACCCAGTCCACCGCGGACAGGTCGAGCACGCTTCGGGTCTCGACGTATTCCTTGGAGAAGCCGAGCGACTCGTAGAAGGCGACGGCCGGAGTGTCGCCGACCACCTCGACCCCGATCGACTGGAAGCCCTCCTGGTAGGCCCGCCGGGCGGCCACCAGGACCAGGTCACGGCCGAGCCCGCTGCGCCGCCGGGAGGGGTGCACCAGCACCTCCAGCACGCCGATGTCGCCGAGCAGGAGCACGTTCACCTGGCCGAGGATCGGCCCCGGCGCCCCGCCGCCGGCCGGCTCCGCCTGGGCGACCCAGGAGATCCGCCGCTCGCCGGGCATCACCTCGGAGAGGTATTCCCGCAGGGAACTCTCCCGCCACGGTGGATCCCGCGGCAGATCGACTGCCAGGACCGCGTTGAGCGTGTCCAGCAGCGACGCGATCTCGGCGGACGACGCGGTCCTGGGGTCCCACTCGCGCACCATCACCTGTATAGCTTGCCGCTAACCGCTGCCCGGGGGAAGTGTCCGGTTCTCCAATGTATGCGGACGATCACTTCACGTGCGGCTGGCCTGTCCGTACCGGTTGGCGGTGTCGAAGACGTCCTGGGCGTACTGGCGGACGTCGTTGTACGACAGGATCGCGTTCCACCAGTCGGCCGGGATGGTGAGGTTCCGGCTGCCCTTGCAGAGGTAGTTGCCGGCGGCGAGCGCGGCGTCGTCCAGGTCGTGCGGGTCCTTGACGCCGTCGTTGTCGGCGTCCGCCCCGATCTCCTGCCAGGTGGTGGGGATGAACTGCATCGGCCCGATCGCGCGGTCGAAGGTGGTGTCCTTGTCCAGCCGGCCACCGTCGGTGTCGGGGATGCGCATCCGGTTGCCCTGCCCGTCCAGCGGCAGGCCGATGATCTCGGGCAGCGCCTTGCCGTCCTGCCCGAGCCGGGCGTTGTTGGCCTGGCCGTGCCCGGACTCGACGAAGCCGATGGCCGCCAGCGTGGTCCAGCTCAGGCCGCAACTGCGGTTGGTCTGGGCGAGCACCAGCTCGGCGTAGCCGTACGCCTGCATGGCCACCGGCGAGATGCCGACCTTCGGCCCGACCTGCGCGGCCCAGCCGGCGAGGGCGTCCGACGGCCGGCCGGTGGTCACCCCGCCGACGGCCGGGCCGGTCGGCACCGTGCCGAGCGGCGGCACCGTCTGGGTGGGCAGCGGCTCCTGCGGGCCGGCCGTCGGCGCGACGGAGGCGGCGTCGGCGACCGGACGGGGCGCGCGGACGGTCGCGGGCACCAGCAGCGCGCCCGCCGCGGCGGTCGCCGCGACCAGGGCGAGCAGGAACACCCCGGGCAGGGTGAGCCGCCCGCTGGGGCGCCGCGACCAGTCCCGGGTCGCCCGGACCGCGGCCGCCGCCGCCTGGCGCGGCGGCGGCAGGCGTACGGCGTGCGCGAACGGCACCCGGCGCCGCCGGGCTCGCGCGGCCGGCCCGTTGGTGAGCACGTCCACCTTCGTCGCCGCGAGGTCGCTCTTCCCCGCCGACGTCGGCGCGGCCGAGCCGCCCCCGGCGCCGCTCCCCGAGTCGCCGGGCTTGGTGTCGGCCTTCGACGTGCCGCCGGGCTTGGTGTCGGCCTTCGACGTGCCGGCGGGCTTGGTGCCGGCGGTCGACGTGTCGGCGGCGGACGTGCTGGCGGGCTTGGTGCCGGCGGTCGACGTGCCGGCGGCGTCGCCGGGCTTCGCGGCGGCCGGCGGCTCGGTGTCGGCGCTCGGCTTCCCGGCGGCGGCCGGTGCCGCCCCGGCCGGCGGGACGTCCGGGGCGGACGGTGCGGCGGGGGCGGCCGACGGCCCGGTCGGCGTCGGAGCGGGCTCGGCGGGTGCCGTCGTCGGGGTGCCGGCGCCGGCGGGTGCCTCGGACCTCAGCCAGGGGCGGCGGGGACGGGGCAGGCGCGCCGACGATCCCGGTGCGACCCCGGAGCCGGCGGGTGGCCCGTCGGGCGGCACGGCCGGTCGCAGGGGCCGATGGGTCGATCTGTCCTCGCCGTCCACCACAAGTTGAGTATCACCCATGTCTCCTCGGGCGTCAGGCCCGGCCGTACCCTGGAGTCATGCCCCGGTACGAGTTCCGTTGCCGCGCCTGCGGCGACACCTTCGAGGTCAACCGTCCGATGTCGCAGGCCGGCGAGCCGGCGCCCTGCCCGTGGGGACACACGGACACCGTCAAGCTTCTCTCCACCGTCTCGGTCACCGGTCGGGGTGGCGGCGTGGTCGGCGGCGCGGCCGCTCCGGCCGGCGGTGGTGGCTGCTGTGGTGGTGGCTGCGGCTGCTGAGTGGTGGCGACGGCTGCTGACTGTCGGCCTCCGCCCGCCCGTCGGCCGGCCCCGTTCATCCGCGCCGAGGCCGCCGGGCCCCTTGAGTCCGAGCCCGGCCGGCCGTTCTCACGATGCGTGACGATCCAGTATCAGGCAGCATGAGTCCGACGTCACGGGGGAGGTCCCACGCATGTCGCCACGGATCCACCTCCCCAGCGGGTGGGTGACCTTCGTCTTCACCGACATCGAGGGCTCGACCCGGCTGGCCCAGCTCCTCGGGCCGGACTACCGGCCGGTGCTGCGGGAGCACCGCCGCCTGCTGCGCCGGACGATCGCCGCCACCGAGGGCGCGGAGCTGCTGACCGAGGGAGACTCGTTCTTCCTCGCGTTCGGCGACGCGACCGCCGGGCTGACCGCCTGCCTCACCGCGCAGCGGGCGCTGGCCAGCCACCAATGGCCGACCGCCGAGGCCGTGCCCCGGGTCCGGATGGGGCTGCACACCGGCTGGGCCGAGCCGCGCGACGGCGAGTACGCCAGCCCCGAGGTGCACCGGGCGGCCCGGGTGGCCGCCGCCGCGCACGGCGGGCAGGTGCTCTGCTCGGCGTCGACGGCGCGGCACGCCGACCCGCTGCCGGCCGGCGCGTCCCTGCTCGACCTGGGCCTGCACCGGCTGCGCGGCTTCGACGACCGGGAACGGCTCTTCCAACTGGTCGCCCCGGGCATCGAGCGGCAGTTCCCGCGGCCGCGTACGGCCGACGCGGTCGCGCACAACCTGCCCACCCAGGTGACCTCGTTCGTGGGCCGGCAGGCCGAGCGCGCCGAGCTGCGCCGGCTGGTGGAGGCGCACCGGCTGGTCACCGTGCTCGGGGCGGGCGGGGCGGGCAAGACCCGGCTCGCCGTGGAGCTGGGCACCGACCTGGTGGAGTCGTACCCGGACGGGGTCTGGTTCGTCGACATCGCCGCGGTGACCGACCCGGGCCTGGTGGCGTTCGCGGTCGCCGCCGTGCTCGGCCTGCGTCCCGAGCCCGGCCGCCCGATGGTCGAGACCCTGGTGGAGTACGCTGCCGCGCGCCGGATGCTGGTCGTCCTGGACACCTGCGACGCCCAGCCGGCCGCCTCGGCCGAGGTGATCTCGCGGCTGCTCGCCGGCGGGGTGGGCGTGCGGGTGCTCGCCACCAGCCGGGAGTCGTTCGGCCTGCCCGGCGAGGTGGTCTGGCGGATTCCGCCGCTGTCGGTCGACCCGCCGGCGGACGGGGCGGAGAGCGACGCGGTCGCGCTGCTGCTGGACCGGACGGCGGCGGCCCGGGGCGGCCGGCAGCCGGACCCGGCCGAGTCGGCCGACCTGCGCCGGGTCGTGCAGCGGTTGGACGGGCTGCCGCTCGCCATCGAGTTGGCCGCCGCCCGGCTGCGGGTGCTCTCGGTCGGCCAGCTCGCCGAGCGCCTCGACGACGTGCTCGGCACGCTGGACGCGGGCCGGGAGAACCCGGAGCCGCCCCCGGTGGAGCGGGCGTGGACGGGCAACCAGCAGGACACGGTGGACCTGGTCGCGGCGGCCGTCGGGGTGCCGCCGCCCACCCCGGCGACCCGGGCGGTGCAGCGGTCCGCCACCGAACGGCACCTCACCATGCAGGCCACGGTCACCTGGTCGTACCGGACGCTGGGGCCGCGCGCGGCCCGGTTGCTGCGCTGGCTGGCGGTCTTCGCCGGCCCGGTGGACCTGTCGACGGTGGAGTGGCTGCTCGGCACCGACCCGCTCGACCCGCTCTCCGTGCTGGTCGACAAGTCGATGGTGCTGGCCGAGCCGCACGCCTCGGGCAGCACCTACCGGATGCTCGACCCGATCCGGGCGTACGCGGCCCGGCGGCTGGCGGAGGCGGGGGAGGAGCGGGCCGCCCGGGACCGGCACGTTGCCTGGTCGGCGCACGCGCTGGAGCGGGCGCACCTCGGCCCGGACGGGCAGCCGGTCACGTTGTCGCTCTACGCCCTCGACCCTCTCGCCGGTGAGCTGCGCGCCGCGCTGCGCTGGTGCGCGACCGGCGGCAGCGCCCGGGCGGGGCTGCGGCTGGCCGGGGGCCTGGACCAGTGGTGGCGGGAGCGGGGCCTGGCCCGGGAGGGGCGGCTCTGGCTGTTCCGGCTGTACGGACGGATCGCCGAGACCGGGGAGCGGATCCCGGAGGCCGAGCTGGCGGCGGCGTACCACATGCACTCGCTGCACGCCGGCGCGGACGGCGAGTTCGCCGAGGAGCTGCGGTTCTCCCAGCGGGCGGAGGCGGCGGCCCGGCAGGCCGGCGACGCCGGCCTGCTCGCCCGGGTCCTCGCCGGGCGGGCGGCCCCGCTGGTCGACATGGGACAGTTCGCGGAGGCCGAGCGGGTCTGCCGGGAGGTCATCGACTGGGCGCACGACCAGGAGGTGGTCGGCGACGCGCTGTTCGCCGTGTTCAGGTTGGCCGAGCTGCTCTGGCGGCGGGGCGCCCTGGACGAGGCCGCCGAGCTGTTGGGTGCGGCCCGCCCGGTCGAGGCCGCCCGCCCGGTCGAGCGGGGGCGGCGCTCGGTCGACATGCTGCTCGGGATGGTGGCCCTGGCCCGCGGCGACCTGGTCGCCGCGCACGAGCACCTCCAGGTGGCGCTCCGGTCCCGGATGAGCCACGGCTTCCACGGCCGGGCCTGTGACACGCTCAACGCGATCGCGGTGCGCTGCGCCGGCGGGGGCGACGGGTCGACGGCCGCCCGCCTCTTCGGCGCGGCGGGGGCGACCCGGGCGAGCATGCGCTGCACGCCGGGCATCTACGGGGCGTACTGGGCGCAGCGGCAGGGGGAGCTGCGCCGGGCGTTGGGCGACGCGGTCTTCGACGCCGCGTACGGGGAGGGGGCCGAGCTGGGGCTGGAGGAGGCGGCGGCGCTGGCGCTCGGCGTGGAGCATCCGGACCTGGCGGCGGATTCGACGAGGTTCGGCGCGGACCGGGCCCGCCCGGCTCCCCGTCGCCCCGTGACACCCGACCGCCACACCGAGCACGCCTGACCGACGGTTCGGGTCGGGCGCGGCGTCGACCGGGCGGTCCCGTCCCGCCCGGGGGGAGGTGGGACGGGACCCCGGTCGACCCGCCTCAGCGGAGGGCGGCGCGGCGCTCGGCGTCGGCCTTCATCCGGGCGGCGCGGTCGATGTCGGCCTGCTGCACGGCGGCGACGGAGCCGAAGGCGCTGACGGCCTGGTAGTACGTCCAGGCGAGGCTGTAGCAGGCCGGCCGGACGATGGTGCTGTACGTGGCGCAGACCCGCTTCAGGTCCTCGTAGAAGGCGCTGTCCAGGCGTGACTTGTTGGCCGAGAACTGGCCCATCGCCTTGTAGTTGCGGTAGCCGAAGTCGTGCCGGTAGCAGGAGAGGGTGAAGTTGAAGCCGAGCGGGTTGTCCGGACTGGACGAGCAGTAGTCGGTCGACCAGTCGAAGGCGTAGTCGGCCCAGGCGGCCTTGTTCAGCCGGGCGGAGTTCCAGGCGTTGTAGCTGGTGGCGCTGGTCTGGGTCCAGCTCGACAGGACGGACAGCTTCTGCGTGGGCGTGACGGCGGCGGCGGGGGTGGCGACGCCGAGCAGGACGAGCAGCGCGAGCGCGCCCGAGGCGAGCAGGGTGGTGAGGCGTCTGGGCACGGTTACCTCCGCGGGGGTCGGCGGGTGGGACGGGGTTACCGGCGGGTCATCGGATGTCGATCAGTTTCGATCAATGGCCGTTCCCGGAGGTGTCGTGCCCGTCGACAATTGGTGACAGGTGCCGAAACAGACGAATGCCCCGGGCGCCAGGGGCACCCGGGGCATTCGGTGGGACGTCAGCGGACGAACGCCGGCGGGCTGGCCGGGCTCTCGTTCGCCAGCCGGTCGAGCGCGGTCACGTAGTACGTGTACCGCTTGCCCGCCTCGGCGGTGGTGTCCACCCAGGACTGCGTCTGCGAGTCGCCGTCGGCGCGGACCGTGTCGACCAGGTGCGCCGCGTCGGCGAAGTCGCACCGGCCGGCCAGGCCGACCCCGTCGAACCGGTAGATCGCGTACGACGTGGCGGTGCCGAGCGGGCCCTGGCCGTCGGCCGGCTGGAGCCAGTTCAGCCGGACCCCGTCGTCCTGCCGCGCGGCCTTCGTGACCACGGGCATGAGCAGCGGCTTCGACGGCAGGTGCGACATGGTCGGGATCAGCGCCGGCCGCGAGTAGTGCTCGGCGGCGTAGATGTCGGTCGCGCCAAGCCGGTTGGCCCGGACCTGCACGGCCGAGAAGTGGACGTTGCCCAGCACCTCGGGGTGCGCCCGGTTGAGCGTCAGGTGGTCGGACAGTTCGCGCGGGTTCATCCAGAAGGAGCCGTAGGCCGGGTCACCGCTCTTGTAGTCGGCCTGCCCGATGTAGAGCTGCACCCGGGTGCCCTTGACCACGTCCGCCCACCACGGCACGAGCCGGGCGTAGTCGGCGGCCGGGTACTGGCCGATGTACCAGTAGAGCTGCGGCACGATGTAGTCGATCCACTCCTCCTTGACCCACTTGCGGGTGTCGGCGGAGATGATGTCGTACGACTGGCTGCCGGTGGTGTCCGAGCCCAGCGGGTCGGCCGACTGGTTGCGCCAGATGCCGAACGGGCTGACGCCGAACTTCACCCAGGACTTCTCGGCCTTGATCTTGGCGTTCATCTCCTGGATCAGCAGGTTGATGTTGTCCCGCCGCCAGTCGGCCTTGTTGGTGAAGCCCCGGTTGTGCGCCGCGAAGGTGGCGTCGTCGGGCACCTGGTGGGTGCCGCTCGGGTAGGGGTAGAAGTAGTCGTCGAAGTGCACGCCGTCGACGTCGTACCGCTTGACGGCGTCCATCATCGCGGTCTGGACGAACTCGCGGACCTCCGGGATGCCGGGGTTGTAGTAGAGCCGGCTGCCGGCCACCCCGGCCGGCGGGTAGGCGAAGGTCCACTCCGGGTGCTCCCGCGCCGGGTGGTTCGGCGCGAGCTTGCTGATGTCCGCGCCGGCGCCGCCCGGGGCCGGCATCGAGATGCGGTACGGGTTGAACCAGGCGTGGAACTCCAGGTTCCGCTTGTGCGCCTCCTCGACCACGAACTTCAGCGGGTCCCAGCCCGGGTTCTCGCCGCGGACCCCGGTCAGGTACTCCGACCAGGGCTCGTACGGCGACGGCCAGAACGCGTCGGCGGTCGGCCGGATCTGGACGACCACCGCGTTGTGGTTGAGCCGCTCGGCGAGGTCCAGCAGCTCGCGGTACTCGGCCTGCTGGGTGGCGATGCGGTCGGGCGAGGTCTGGGACGCCTTGGTCGGCCAGTCGATGTTGACGACCGAGGAGATCCACATTGCCCGGAACTGCCGCTTCGGCGTGGCCGGGTCGGTGACGCAGGTGGTGGTGGAGGCGGTGGTCGCCGCGTCGGGCGCCGCGCTCGCGGGGGTGGCGGCGACGAGCGCGCCGAGCAGTGCGGCGGCCAGCCCGGCGGCTCCGAGCCGAGTTGCCTTCATGCGGTGTGTCCCTTCGTTGGGGCTCCCGTGTCAGGGGTCGATCGCGGCACTATCGGCAAGATTCGCCGTTGACAATCTACCGCTGGTAGGAAATTTTCACACTCCTGGGTCCGGCGCAAGGGTCTGCGCGGGATCGGTCCGTCCGTCGGGTTCGGCTCCGCCGTGCGGCCGGGCTGACCGGGCGCACGGTGACGACCCGCGCACGCCAGGTTGCGGGGGGTGGGGGTTCCGGGGAGCCCGGCCCGCTCCGGGCGGTCAGGCTTGATCCCTGCGCGGGCCGGGCTCCCCGGAACCCCTTGGTGGTCGCCCTCCGTCGCCGACCGCGCGGTTCAGGGCTTCGGTTGGGGTCCCGCAGTCGGTCCCTTGACGACGGGCTTGCTGTCTTCCCAGACGACCTCGTCGAGCCAGATCTGGCGGCCCGGGTCGACCGTGCCCTCCTGACCGGGCGGCCAGGCGTGGTAGAGCAGCCAGGTGCGACCGTCCACCACCACCATCGAGGCGTGCCCCGGCCCGGAGGCCGCCCCGTTGGTCGCCAGGATCGGGTTCTCCGGGGCCTTCACGCAGGGGCCGGTCGGCGACTCGCAGACCGCGTAGCCCTCGGCGTACTCGGCGCGGTCGTAGGCGTTGGCGGCGAAGAACAGGAACAGCTTTCCGTCGTGCCGGTGGAAAAACGGCCCCTCGACCAGGTTGCCCTCCCACGGCTCGGTCTGCTTCAGCAGCCTCACCGGCTCGCCGACCAGGCGCAGCCCGTCGTCGGAGAGGCGCTGCGACCAGATCCAGGTGTCCACCCCGACGGCGTTGCCGTCGTTCTTCCACAGCAGCCACAGGCTGCCGTCGGCGTCCCGGAACGGGCTGGCGTCGATCGCCCCACCCAGCTCCGCCTGGCAGATCAGCGGAGCGGTCGAGTCGTCCCGGTACGGCCCCTGCGGGGCGCTCGCCACCGCCCGGCCGACGCACTGCCGCCCGGACTCGCGCCCGGCGACCGTGTAGTAGAGCAGGAACCGGTCCGGGGCCAGCTCGATCACCTCGGGCGCCCAGTTCCTCCCGGGCTCCGCCCACGCGGGCAGCTCCGGCAGCGCGTCCCCGGCCGGCGTCCAGTCGACCAGGTCGGGGGAGGTGAGCACCGGGACGTTGCGGCCGGCGGCGTTGGTGTGGAAGAGGTACCAGGTGTCGCCCACCCGGATCGCCTGCGGATCCGGGGCGTCGGTGCGTACGACGGGGTTGGTGAACATGCGCGCGTCGGTCTCCCTGCTCGTGGGTCTCGGATCGTCCCCGCCCCCGCACCCGGCGGCGAGCAGCGCGGCGGCGAGCACCGCCGCCGCGCCGCGCCGCCGGGTCGTCCCGCCCGTCATCCCTTCAGGCCGCTGCGGGAGACGCCCTGGATGATGTGCCGCTGGGCGAGGACGAAGAGGACCAACACCGGCAGGCTGGCCAGCATCGCCCCGGCCATGAGCACCGGGTAGTCGGTGTTGTAGGCGCCCTGGAGCAGGCCCAGCCCCGGCGGCAGGGTGAGCATCTCCGGGCTGAACAGCACGAAGATCGGCCACAGGAAGTCGTTCCAGTTGGTCAGGAACGACAACACGGCCAGGGTGGCCAGCGCCGGCCTGGACAGCGGCAGCACCACCTTCCAGAAGATCTGCCACTGGTTGGCGCCGTCCAGCACCGCGGCCTCCTCCAGCTCCCGGGGCAGGGAGAGGAAGAACTGCCGCAGGAAGAACACCCCGAACGCGCTCGCCGCGCCGGGCACGACCACGACGGCCAGGGTGTCGATCCAGTTCAGCTCGTCGACGATCAGGAAGTTCGGGATGATCAGCGAGGTCGGCGGGATGAACAGCGTCCCGACGATCAGCGCGAAGAGCACCCTGCGGCCGCGGAACCGCATCCGGGCCAGGGCGTACGCGGCCGCCGAGGCGGTCGCCAGCACCAGCAGCGCGTGCGCCGTGGCGGCCAGCATGCTGTTCGCGAACCAGCGCAGCACGGGGTTCGCGGAGTTGTCGAGGACCTGCTCGTAGCCGTACCCGGAGATCGGGTCCGGCAGCCAGGTCGGCGGGATCCGCTGGGCCCCGGTGTAGGTCTTCAGCGAGGTGATGACCATCCACACCAGCGGCGTCAGGAAGACCAGGGCGAGCCCCACCAGGGTGGCGTAGAGCGCGGCCCGGCGCAGCCCGGTGGCCGGTGCGCGGCCGGTCGCCGGGGTCCTGCCGCGGATCGGCGCGGGGGCGCGCCCGGTGCGCGTGGGCGTCGTCATGGCGGTCCCCTCAGTCTTCCCGGTAGCGGAAGAGGCGGAAGTTGGCGATGCTCACGACCGCCAGCATCAGGGCGAACACGATGCTCATCGCGGCGGCGCGGCCGGCGTCGTTGTCCCGCAGCCCCTCCTCGACGATGAACCAGACCACGGTGCGGGTCTCCGTGCCCGGCGCGCCCTGGGTGATCAGGAACGACTGCCCGAACACGTTCGCCGAGGCGAGCACGGTCGTGGTGATCACGAACAGCAGGACCGGGCGTAGCCCGGGGAGCGTGACGTGGCGGAACCGTTCCCAGGCGCTCGCGCCGTCGACCTTCGCCGCCTCGTACAGCTCCGGCGGGATGTCCTGGAGCCCGGCCAGGTAGATCACGGCGTTGAAGCCGGACGTCCACCAGACGGTCACCCCGACCAGCGACACCCAGGCCCACGGCACGTCGGTCACCCACGGGGTGTCGGCCGGCAGCCCGACCATCCCGGCGAGCCGGTTGACCAGGCCGAGGTTGGCGTCGAGCAGGAACCGCCAGAGCAGGCCGATCACCGCCACGCCCAGCACGTACGGCGCGAAGTAGACCGCCCGGAAGAAGGTCCGGCCGGGGAACGAGCGGTTCAGCAGCAGTGCCAGCCCGAGCGGGACGACCACCAGCAGCGGCACCGACAGGACGGTGAAGATCCCCGTCGCCCGTACGCTCTGCCACCAGTCGCCGTAGACGGCCGAGTCGCCGGAGAACAGCTCCCCGTAGTTGTCCAGCCCGACGAAGGGCCGGTGGGGCAGCTGGAAGTCCCACTGGTGCACGCTGAGCCAGAGGCCGAGCACGATCGGCAGCAGGCCGAAGACCCCGAACAGGACCAGGTACGGGGCGAGGAAGAGGTACGGCGTCAACCGCCCCGTCCGGCCCGCCGCGGCGCCCCGGCGGGCGGTGCCGGCCGCCGGGGGCGACGCGCCGTCGCGCGCCGCCCCGACCTCGATCACGTCCGCCACGGGAGATCAGCTCCCGTACTTCTTGCGGTTGTCCTCGAGCTGTTTGTTGGCCTTGGCCGCGCCGTCGTCCAGCGCCTGCCTGGGCGACTTCTTGCCCAGCGCCGCCTCGTTGAACGAGTTGTAGAAGGTCGTCATGACCTCGCCGAGGCCCGGGGCCGCCGGCGGGAAGGCCGCGTACTCCAGCTCGGGGGCGAGCGCGTTGACCTCGGCCAGCGCCTTGAAGTCGGCGCTGTCCCGGACGGTCTTGCGGGCCGGGACCTGGCCGCCCTTGGCCCAGTCGAGGGAGTGCTGGCTGAGCCAGTTGATGAAGACCTTCGCCGCCGAGACCTTGTTGGCGTCGTTGGCCCGCTGCTTGACGATCGTGAAGTTGTGCGAGTTGGCCCAGGCGGCCGGCTGGCTGCCGATCTGCGGCAGGGGCGCCACCCCCCACTGGATCTCCGGGCTCTTCTTCAGGTCGTTGACCTGCCAGATGCCGTTCCAGTTGAAGGCGTTCCGGCCGCTCTTGAACGCCAGGTAGTCGGCGTCCTGACCGACGTTGGCGGGGGAGTGGCCCTGCTTGATCAGGTCGACCAGCCAGGTGCACGCCTCGACGGCCTGGTCGGAGTTGAAGGTGGCCCTGGTGGCCTCGGCGTCGAAGACGCTGCCGCCCCACTGGTGCAGCAGGGAGTAGAAGGTCATGCCTCCGGTGAACTGGAACGGGCTGACCCAGAAGCCCTGCACGCCGGACTTCTTCAGCTCGGTGAGCGCGGCGGTGTACTCGTCCTTCGTCGCCGGCGGCTTGGCCGGGTCCAGGCCCGCCTTCTGCATGACCCCCTTGTTGTAGTAGAAGCCGAGGGGGTGCATGTCCAGCGGGATGCCGTACCGCTTGTCGTTGTAGAGCCCGCCCTTCCAGACGGTGGGCGCGAAGTCCGCCTCGCTCAGCTCCAGCACCTTGGCCACGTCGTCCAGTTCGGTGATGACGCCACGGGCGGCGAAGGTGGCGAGCTGGTCCATGTGCATGACCGCGATGTCCGGCCCGTTGCCGCTGGAGGCGGCGCCGGGCAGCTTGGCGTAGTAGTCCGCCCACTCGTACGTCGCGATCGTGACGGCGATGTTCTGGTGCTCGGTGTTGAACTGGTTCACCAGCGCCTTGAAGATGTCGCCGTCACCGCCGGTGAACCCGTTCCACAGCTTCAGGTCCACCTTGGGGCCGGTGTAGTCCTTGCCGCCGTTGCCGGCCGCCGGGCCCGAGCTGTCGTCGTCGCCGCAGCCGGCCAGGGTCAGCGAGGCGGCGGCACCGAGCCCGAGGCCGAGGCCGAGCAGGCGCCGCCGGCTCATCTCGTTCTGCATCATGCGGGTTTCACTCCTTGGGGGACGGGGATGAATTGTGCGTGCCCAGGGTCGGTCCGGCGTCAGCCGGCGGCGGGGGAGAAGCGCAGCACGTTCCAGGAGACGGCCGGCAGTCGCGCGGCGCACCGGCCGCCGTCGGTGGTGGGGGTGGGCAACTGCCGGGGCGTGACCCGGTCGGGCTCCGCCTCCGTGTTCGTCGCCGTCGGGTCGTCCCCGGCGGCGAGGCTCAGGTGGGATTGACCGGATAGTCCTGACAGGCCGCGCAGGTCGAGCTGCAGGTCAAGGTCCGTGTCGTCCCGGTTGACGGCGAAGACGCTCAGCCCGCCCGTCTCCTCGTCGTGCACGGCGACGGCGTCGAGCACGGGGACCTCGCCGTACCGCTTCGTCTCGTAGGTCGGGCCGACCGGCTCGGTGCGCAGCACCGTCCCCAGGGCGTGCCGGGCGGTCAGCGCGAACGGGTGGAAGATGCTCTGCCGCCAGGCCGGCCCGCCGGTGCGGGTGCGGATCGGGGCGATCACGTTGGCGAGCTGGGCCTGGCAGGCCACCCCGACCCGGTCGGCGTGCCGGAGCAGCGTGATCAGCAGGTCGCCGACCACCACCGCGTCGACGGCGGTGAAGTCGTCCTCGATCAGCGCCGGGGCCTCCACCCAGCCGCGCCGGGCCAGGTCGGCCTGGAGGCGGGACTCGTACCAGACGTTCCACTCGTCGAAGGAGACCTTGAGCCTGCGTCGGTCCCGCCGCTTCGCCGCCACGTGGTCGGCGGTGGCGACCACGTCCCGGATGAAGTTGTCCATGTCGACGGCGGAGGCCAGGATGCTGGCCCGGTCGCCGTCGGACGGGTCGTAGTAGGTGTGCGCGGAGATGTAGTCGACATGCTCGTAGGTGTGCTCCAGGACGGTCGCCTCCCAGGAGGCGAAGGTGGGCATCCGCCGGTTGGAGCTGCCGCAGGCGACCAGGCTGATCGAGGGGTCGATCATCTTCATGGCGCGGGCGGTCTCGGCGGCCAGCCGGCCGTACTCGTCGGCGGTCTTGTGGCCGACCTGCCACGGGCCGTCCAGCTCGTTGCCCAGGCACCAGAGCCGCACCCCGTACGGCTCCTCGGCGCCGTGCTTGCGGCGCAGGTCCGACAGCTGCGTCCCGCCCGGGTGGTTGGCGTACTCCAGCAGGTCGCACGCCTCCTGCACGCCCCGGGTGCCGAGGTTGACCGCCATCATCGGCTCGACCCCCGCCTCGGCGGCCCAGCTCATGAACTCGTCGAGCCCGAAGGCGTTCGTCTCGATCGTCTTCCAGGCCAGGTCGAGCCGGCGGGGACGGTCGCCCGCCGGGCCGACGCCGTCCTCCCACCGGTAGCCGGAGACGAAGTTGCCGCCGGGATAGCGGACCACCGACACGCCCAGCTCCCGGGTCAGCTCCAGCACGTCGCCGCGCAGCCCCCGCGGGTCCGCCGTCGGGTGCCCCGGCTCGTAGATCCCGCCGTAGACGCAGCGGCCCATGTGCTCGACGAACGAGCCGAAGAGTCGCCGGTCGGCCGGTCCGATCGCGAAGGCCGGGTCGATCGTGAGCTGCGCGGTCCGCAAGGGGGTGCCACCTTTCCTCGTCGCGGTACCGGGTGACCGCGGTCACCCGGTGTCCCTGGTTTCTACAACGTTGTAAGCAACGTTGTAAAGAGCCGCTCACGAGGTAAAGTGCCCAGTCATGGCGGGAGGTGGCGCGGTGCGACACAGGCTCAAGGACGTGGCGGAGCGGGCCGGCGTGTCGGTCAAGACCGTCTCCAACGTGGTCAACGGCTACGTGCACGTCCGGCCCGACACCCGGGCCCGGGTCGAGGAGGCCATCGCCGAGCTGAACTACCGGCCCAACCTCTCCGCGCGCAACCTGCGCAAGGGGCGCACCGGGGTGATCGCGCTGGCCGTGCCCGAGCTGGACATCCCCTACTTCGCCGAGCTGGCCCGGCACGTCGTCACGGCCGCCGCCGAGCTGGGCTGGACGGTGCTCATCGACCAGACCGGCGGCGGCCGCGAGCAGGAGCGGGTGGTCGCCTCCGGCATCACCGAGCACCTGATCGACGGGCTGATCTTCAGCCCGCTGGCGCTCACCGCGGAGGACCTGACCGGGCTCGACGGCACCCCGATGGTGCTGCTCGGCGAGCGGGTCGACCACGGCCCCGCCGACCACGTCGGGATCGACAACGTGGGCGCCGCCCGGGAGCTCACCGCCCACCTGGTCGGGCTCGGCCGCCGCCGGATCGCCGCCATCGGCTCGCAGCGCACCCCGGAGGGGGCGAGCGCCCGGCTCCGGCTCGCCGGCTACACCGCCGCGCTCGCCGACGCCGGCATCGACTACGACGAGGCGCTGGTGGCGCCCGCGTCGGCCTGGCACCGCGCGGACGGCGCCGCCGCGATGCGCGCGCTGCTGGCCTCCGGCGTACGCCCCGACGCCGTCTTCTGCTTCAACGACACCCTCGCCCTGGGCGCCCTGCGCGCCCTGCACGAGGCGGGACTGCGCGTCCCCGAGGACGTCGCGGTGGCCGGCTTCGACGACATCGAGGACGGCCGGTTCTCCGTGCCCACCCTGAGCACCATCGCCCCCGACAAGGAGCGCATCGCCCGGCTGGCCGTGGAGCTGCTCGCGGGCCGCATCGACGGCGACCGCACCGCGCCGCCCCGGGAACTCTCCGCCCCCTGGCGCCTCACCCCCCGCGAAAGCACCCTCGGCCGCTGACCCCGGCTGCCCGTCCGGCCGGGTCAGTCGAAGAAGCGGGCCAGGTGGGCGGGGGTGGGGCCGGCCGCGTCCGGGGTCAGCGGGGTGAGGTCGGCGAAGATCGAGGCGCCGTCGCAGCCGACGTGCAGCGGATACCAGCGCGGGGTGCCCGGCGGGCGCTGCAGGCAGATCCCCTTGACCGTCTGCACGTCGAGCAGCCGGACGTGGGTCGGGTCGGCGACGGCGTTCACGTGCCGCCACCACGGGCTCATCACGTGCAGCACGCCGCCCGGCCGGAGCACCCGGTGGCACTCGTCGACCAGCGGCAGGAAGTCGACCAGGTGCTCCAGGATGTGCACCGCGAACAGCACGTCCACCGAGTCGTCGGCCAGCGGCAGCGAGGCGGAGAGATCGGCCACCGCGTTCACCCCCGGGGCGGGGTAGATGTCCAGCCCCAGGTTGCCCGGCCACTGCTTGGTGGCGCCGCAGCCCAGGTCGACCACGACCGGGTCGCGCCCGCCGACGCGTACCCGGCACCAGACGCCGAACACCCCGTCGAGCCGGCCCACCCGGTCCCGGACCAGGCGCAGGTCGGACGGCTCCGCGACCTCGCCGCCGAGGTGGGCCACCCCCCGGTCGAAGCGCACCTCCACCGCGAGGTCGCGCAGCCGGTCGTCGTGCCGGGCCTGGTCGGCCCACGCCTCGGCGAGGAATACGTCGATCGCCCGCAGCCGCTCGGCCGAGGGCGGGGTCTGTCCCAGCGCGACCATCCGGGTCCACCTCCCGCGGGCCGATACCCGGATCTCCGCCCGATATGCCCCGCGACACGCGTGCCGTGAGCCGGGCGTCAGCCGGTGATCGTCCGCCGGGGGCGACCGCCGCCGCGCATCCGCTGCCGGGGCGGCGGGGCGGCCGGCTTGGGCCGCTTGAGGTGGTAGCGGTGCAGTTCGTTGTTGCCGGGCAGGGACGGGTCCTCGCTCATGGCCACCAGCTCCCAGCCCTGGTCGCCGGCCCGGTTCAGGTGGGCCAGCGCGGTGTCGCCGTAGGGCGTCACGTCGACCATGGAGCCGTCCGGGCCGTACCAGACGAAGACGACCTCCCAGCCGATGTCGTTGGTGGCCGCCTGGCGACGGCGGACCAGCAGCGCGTACTCCCACTTGAGCATGGGGTCATTGTCACCCGCCGCGAGCGGGTCGGCACGGATCAATCCTCGGCGATCCGTCCGGCGGCCACCCGCAGCCGCCGGTTGGTCTGCACCGCGTCGAGCATCCGCCGGTCGTGGGTGACCAGCAGCAGCGTGCCCGGGTAGTTGGCCAGGGCTGACTCCAGCTGCTCGATGGCCGGCAGGTCCAGGTGGTTCGTCGGCTCGTCCAGCACCAGCAGGTTCACCCCGCGCCCCTGGAGCAGCGCCAGCGCCGCCCGGGTCCGCTCGCCCGGGGACAGGGTCGCCGCCGGGCGCAGCACGTGCGCCGCGCGCAGGCCGAACTTGGCCAGCAGCGTCCGCGCGTCCGCCGGCGACAGGTCCGGCACGGCGGCGCGGAACGCGTCGAGCAGGGGCGCGTCGCCGAGGAAGAGCCCCCGGGCCTGGTCCACCTCGCCGACCACCACGCCCGGGCCGAGCGCGGCGTGCCCCTCGTCGAGGGGGAGCCGGCCCAGCAGGGCGGCGAGCAGCGTGGACTTGCCGGAGCCGTTCGCCCCGGTCACCGCCACCCGGTCCGCCCAGTCGACCTGGAGGGTCACCGGGCCGAGGGTGAAGCCGCCCCGGCGTACGACGGCGTCGCGCAGCGAGGCCACGACGGCGCCGGCGCGGGGCGCGGCGGCGATCTCCATCCGCAGCTCCCACTCCTTGCGCGGCTCCTCGACCACCTCCAGCCGCTCGATCAGCCGCTCGGTCTGCTTGGCCTTGGCCGCCTGCTTCTCGGTCGACTCCGAGCGGAACTTGCGGCCGATCTTGTCGTTGTCGGTGGCCTTGCGGCGGGCGTTCTTCACGCCCTTCTCCATCCAGGCCCGTTGTGTGCGGGCGCGCGCCTCCAGCGCGGTCCGGGTGTCGGCGTACTCCTCGTACTCCTCGCGGGCGTGCCGGCGGGCGACCTCGCGCTCCTCCAGGTAGGCCGCGTAGCCGCCGCCGTAGTGCCGGATCTGCTGCTGGTGCAGGTCCAGCTCCAGCACCCGGGTCACCGTGCGGGTGAGGAACTCGCGGTCGTGGCTGACCAGCACGGTGCCGGCGCGCAGCCCGGTGACGAACTCCTCCAGCCGCTCCAGGCCGGCCAGGTCCAGGTCGTTGGTCGGCTCGTCGAGCAGGAAGACGTCGTAGCGGCTGAGCAGCAGCGAGGCCAGCCCGGCGCGGGCGGCCTGGCCGCCGGAGAGCCCGGTCATCGGGTGGTCCAGGTCGACCGTGAGGCCCAGCTCGGCGGCGACCTGTTCGGCGCGCTCCTCCAGGTCCGCCCCGCCCAGGCCGAGCCAGCGCTCCAGCGCCTCGGCGTAGTCGTCGTCCGCGCCGGGCGCGCCGTCGGTGAGCGCCGCGGTCGCCGCGTCCAGCGCGGCCTGCGCGGCGGTGACCCCGGTGCGCCGGGCGAGGAAGTCGCGGACGGTCTCGCCGGCGCGCCGCTCCGGCTCCTGCGGCAGGTGCCCGACGCTCGCCGTGGGCGGGCTGAGCGCGATGCTCCCGGCCTCCACCGGCAGCAACCCGGCGAGGGTACGCAGCAGCGTCGACTTGCCCGCCCCGTTCGGCCCGACCAGCCCCACCACGTCCCCGGGTGCGACCACCAGGTCCAGCCCGGAGAACAGCGCCCGGTCCCCGTGCCCCGCGGCCAGCCCCTTGACGATCATCGTCGCGCTCATCAACCGCGACCCTATCCCGCCCTCCACCCCTCCCCACCCGCTCGCCCTCCCCGACCCCACCGCCTCCGCGATCTTGCACTTGGTGTCCGGATGAGTGGGGCGAAAGCCGCGAACGTGGGGGCCGAAAGTGCAAGATCGCGAACCAGGCTCGGGAGGCGCACGGCACACTGCTCAGGTGGTGACCACTCTGGCGATCGACTGTGGCGGCGGCGGGATCAAGGGGTCCGTGCTGGACGAGGCGGGCACGATGCGCGCCCGGCCGCTGCGGGTGCCCACGCCGTACCCGCTGCCGCCGGCCCTGTTCGTCAAGACGTTGCTCGACCTGGGCGGCCGGCTGCCCGCGGCGGACCGGCTGACCGTCGGCATGCCGGGGATGATCCGGCACGGCGTGGTGGTCGCCACCCCGCACTACGTGACCCGCTCCGGGCCCCGGTCGAAGGCCGACCCGGGCCTGGTCGCGGAGTGGTCCGGGTACGACGCGCGGACCGCGCTCGCCGAGGCGTTCGGCGTGCCGGCGCTGGTGCTCAACGACGCCGAGGTGCACGGCGCCGGGGTGGTCGCCGGGACCGGCTGCGAGCTGGTGCTGACCCTCGGCACCGGGCTGGGCAACGCCCTCTTCGACGGCGGGGTGCTCGCCCCGCACCTGGAGCTGTCCCACGCGCCGGTGCGCTGGGGCACCACCTACGACACGTACGTGGGGGAGCCGGAGCGGCGCCGGCTCGGGGACGCGTTCTGGTCCCGCCGGATCCGGCAGGTCGTGGACGGGCTGCGCCCGGTGTTCCGCTGGGACCGGCTCTACCTGGGCGGCGGCAACTCGCGGCTGATCCGGCCCGAGCAGCTCGCCCGGATGGGCGACGACGTGGTGGTGGTGCCCAACACGGCGGGCATCGTCGGCGGCGTACGCGCCTGGGATCTGGTCGCCGGCCGGCACGGCGCACCCACCTGATCCCGCCCACGTTCCGCCCGGGAACAGTCGCGGTACGCCGGGTGTTGTGCCAGCGTCGGGGGAAGTGGCGGCGTGACACGAGGGGGTGGGTCGAATGGATCTTCTGGCCGAGTACCGGCGGGCGACCATGTTCTTCGAAGCCGGTGACCCGACCGGAGCGGCCCGGCTGCTCGAACCGATCGTGGCGGCCGAGCCCGACAACTCGTCGGTGCGGCAGCTGCTGGCCCGGGCGTACTTCCAGTCGGCCCAGCTCAACCGGGCCGAGGAGCAGCTCCGCGAGCTGGTCGACCGCGACCCCAGCGACCACTACGCCCACCACGTGCTGGGCCGGACGCTGGAACGGCTGAACCGGCACGCCGACGCGCTGCGGCACCTGCGCATCGCGGCGGCGATGCACAGCGGCAACGACGACTACCGCACCGCCCTGGACCGGGTGCAGGCCCGGGTCGCGGGCGGTCGCTGACGGCGGACGACCCGACGCCCGGGGTAGTGGGCGCACGGACGGGGCAGCTCGACAGGGCTGCCCCGTCCGTACGGTCGTCACCGGGCGCCGCCGGGTAGCTTGCGCGACGAGTGGAACGCCGTGGCTGTCACACGGGTCTGATGACAAGCATGGTGTTCCACCCGTGCGGGGGTGGGGCGGAGCGCGCCGGGCGGCCTACCATCGGCGGCATGGGACGTGACCTGCCGGTGGCTGCGCGATGAAGCTGAAGCTGGACCTGCACGACATCTTCAACAAGGGTCACGACATCGACCGGGCCCTGCGCGGGATCATGGACGAGGCGGTGGCGAGGAAGGCCACCCTGGTCGAGATCATCCCCGGCAAGGGCTCAGGCCAGCTGAAGAAGCGGGTGCTGCGCTTCCTCGACCAGAAGGACGTCAAGCAGCTCTACCACCGCGTCGAGAAGGACTCGAAGAACTTCGGTCGCCTCTTCGTGCACTTCCGCTGGAAGTAGCGGTGGCGCGGCCCCGGTCGGGAGAGCCGATGCCGTCGATGACTGGCTGGGAGACCACGCCGTCGACTGCGATCGGGGCCGCCCGGTGGGGCGGCCCCGATCGGTCAGAGCGGATACGTGCGGGCGACCGCGAGCATCTCGGAGCTGTGCGAGCCGACCACCCCGACGTCCGGTGGGCGGGGCCGGAAGCCGGGCAGCGCGTCCAGACCGTCGCTGGCGTCCATCGCGCGCAGCGCCACCTGCCCCGCCCTCGGCGTGACGGTCAGGGTCACCTCGACGCCCTCCGGCGGCGGGGCGTGGAAGACCACGCCGAAGCCCCAGCGGCCCTCCCGGGCCTCCGCCGGCACCGACCGGCCGGCCACCTCCGCGCGCAGCACCGTCGCGGTCGCCGAGTCGACGTGCAGGGTGGCCAGGCGGACCTGGCGCTGCGGGACGAGCCGCAGGCGCAGGGTGCGCTCGGTGCCGGCGGTGGTGTCCGAGAGCACCTCCAGCTTCGGCGCGGGCAGGTTCGCCGCCTGCGCCGGACCGGCGCGCAGCTCGGCGTCGCCGAGGCCGGGGAAGTCGGCGACTTCGACGACCCCGTCGACGTAGCTGTCGGTCCACGGCTGCGGGTCCTCCTCGTGGGAGAGCCAGCGGGCCTGTCCGGTGCCGGCGTCGAGGGCGTACATCAGGTGGGTGGGCGCGGGGTGCGCGGCGTCGAAGCGGTCGACGGCGAGCCCGACCCCGGCGAACACCACCGCCGCCAGCGCGGCGGCTGCGGCCGGCAGCGCGCCGAGCCGGCGGGCGCGCAGGGCGACCATGCCCCGCTGGCCGCCGGCCTGCGGGTGCAGGAGGTCGACCACCGGCAGCGCGGCCAGGCCGAGCAGCACCGCGACCAGCGCCGCGACGCCGCCCATCGCCATGCCGAGCGCCGGGAACAGCAGTACGACGGTGGGCAGCAGCACCACCACGGCCACCGCTGCGGCAAGGGTCGCCGCGACCACCGGCCACGGGCCGTCGATCCGCGCGCCCACCGCGACCAGCCCGGCCAGCGCGCCGGCCAGGGCCGGCAGGGTGACCAGGTACGCCCCGCCGGGCACCAGCACGGCGAACAGCACCCCGAGCAGGGCCAGCCAGCCCAGCGCGCCGATCGCGAGCGCGGCCGGGCCGACCCGGCGGCGGGTCAGCGCGTACCAGGCGAACAGGACGGCGGCGGCGAGCGCCACCACGGCCAGCCGGTACCAGGTGGGCCGGTACGGGTCGAGCAGTTCGGCGTAGCCGGGGCGGACCGCGGTGACCGCCGCCCAGAGCAGTTGGGCGGCGAGCGGGGCGATCACGATCGGTGCCAGCGCCAGCCCGAACCCGGCGGCGAGCCGGCCCCCGGTGACGCGGCCCCGCCGCCGGGCCAGCCAGCCGAGGGCCACCACGGCGGCGAGCGCGAGCAGCGCCAGCGGCAGGGTCAGCCAGCCGGGGTAGCGGACCAGCCCGCCGGGCACCGGGAAGTAGGTGGCGTCGTGCCCGGAGTCCAGCGCCTTCAGGTCGACCCGGCCGAACTCGCGGGCGAGGCCGAGGGCGTTGTCGCCGTGGTGCTGGAGGCTGGCCCGGTCCATGGCCGCCGGGGTGTCCAGCGGGGTGTGGTAGATCGCCCCGCCGTCGATGTACGCCGAGTTCAGCCCGACGAAGTCGGCGTCGAGGAACGCGGTGAAGTCGGTGTCGTTGGGCAGCGCCCGGTAGATCTCCACCGCGAACGACGTGCCGACCGGGTGCGGCGCGCCCCGGCCGAAGGCGTCCACCAGCGCCGCGTTGTTCCGCGAGGTCTCGAACATGATCACTGGGCCGGTGGAGCCGCGCGCCTCCAGGTTGAGCACCACGCCGCCGTCGGCCGCCAGGGGGTGGCCGGACGCGAAGGCCGACGCCCCGCACAGGCACGCCTCCTCGGCGTCGGTGAGCACGAAGACGATGTCGTTGCGCGGCCGGGGGCCGGCGGCCAGCGCGCGGGCCACCTCCAGGATGGCCGAGGTGCCGGCGGCGTCGTCGTTGCCGCCGGGCCCGGACTGGACCGAGTCGTAGTGCGCGACGAGGAAGACCCGGCCGGTCGGATCGGTGCCGGGGAGCCGGGCCACCACGTTGCGGACCCGGGCCAGGGTGGCGCCGCCGGCCGCCCCGCTGAGCTGGCCGGCCTCGGGCGCGACGGTGTCCTGCACCTCCGTCTCCAGGCCGAGGCCGCGCAGCACCCCCTCGACGTGGGCGCGGACCTGGTCGTTGGCCGGGCTGCCGGCCACGTGCGTCCGCGCCGCGACGACTTTGACGTGCTCGTACGCCCGGCCCGCGCTGAACTCGCCGGGCGGCGCGTCGGCCGGTCGCGGCGCCGGGGTGCGCAAATCGAGCAGCGTGCCGGCGCCGACGGCGACGAGCGCGACGAGCGCCGCCGCGGCGGCGGCCAACCGGCGGCGTGGCCGGGCCAGCGCGCGGTCGGCGGCGCGGGTGGTGGGTGCGCCCACGGGGACTCCTCGGGGGTGGGGCCAGGGGTGGCACCAATCCTGCACCGGGGCGGCGCCCGCGGGACTCCCCCGGACGGGCGGGGCAGCGCCCGGGCCGCCCGGCGGGCAGTGATCCGGCCCATGCCCGCGCCTGCGGCGCCCGTCGTGTTGTGTGCGAACGTTGTCTAATACAGGATCAGCAGGGCACTCGGAAGGAGCCCGACATCACCAGCGATCTCCCTCGTCTCGCGGCGGTGACCCGGTCGCACCGGGGGGCCGGCTCGGCCGGTTCTCCTGTCGTGCCGTACCCGCACGGCGGCATGGGGAGGCACCCCAACCTGCCTCCGGGTGAGCGGCTGCGGGTGCTGCTGGTCGAGGACGACGAGGGCGACGCCTTCCTGGTCGGCGAGCTGCTCGCCGAGACCAACTCCATGATCGAGCTGCTGGTGGCGACGAGCCTCAGTGAGGCCCGGCGGCGGGTGGTGGGCGTCGACTGCGTCCTGCTCGACCTCGGCCTGCCCGACGCGCAGGGCCTCGACGGCCTGCGCCAGGTGCTGGAGATGGCCAGCGGCGCCGCGGTCTGCGTGCTGACCGGCCGCTCCGACGAGCACCTCGGCATCGTCGCGGTCGCCGAGGGCGCGCAGGACTACCTGGTCAAGGGCGAGGTCGACGGGGTGCTGCTGACCCGGGCGCTGCGCTACGCGGTGGAGCGCAAGCGGGCCGACGAGAACGCGCGGCGGCTGCGCGAGGTCGAACTACGCCAGGCCGAGTCCGCCCGCCTCGAACGGGGCCTGCTGCCGCAGCCGCTGATGACGACCGACGAGGTCGCGGTGCACACCTTCTACCGGCCCGGCCGGCACGCCGCCCTGATCGGCGGCGACTTCTTCGACGTGGTGCAGACGAGCCCCGACCGGCTGGAGCTGATCGTCGGCGACGTCTGTGGGCACGGCGTGGACGAGGCGGCGCTCGGCGTCGAGCTGCGGGTCGCCTGGCGGGCGCTGATCCTCGCCGGCGTGCCGGACGACGAGGTGCTGCCGGCGCTGGAGCAGGTGCTGATGAGCGAGCGCCGCCTCCAGGAGATCTTCGCGACCGTCGCCACCGCGCGGCTGGACCTCGACGCCAACCGGGCCACCGTCCGGCTGGCCGGGCACCCGCCGCCGCTGCTGCTCGCCGGCGGCAAGGTGGCGCCCGTTCCGGCGCCCGGCGGCCTGCTGCTCGGCGTACGACCCCGCCGGCCCGTGGCCTACGACCTGGAGTTCGACACCGATGACTGGTCCCTGTTGATGTACACCGACGGGCTGATCGAGGGGCGGGTCGGCGAGGGCGACGAACGCCTCGACGTGCCCGGCCTGGGCGGCCTGCTCGCCGACCCGGCGAGCCTCGCCGTGCCGCTGGCCGAGCTGCCGGCCTGGCTGGTCGGGAGCGCCGAGCAGCTCAACGGCGGCCCGCTCGCCGACGACGTCGCCATGCTGCTGGTCAGCCGGGGTGGTGGCCGGTGACCGGAGTCCGCGAGTGGACCCTGCGCCAGCGGGTCGTCAGCCTGCTCGCCGTCGTCGCCGTGCTTCTGGTCGGCCTGGCCGGTGGCGCGGTCGTCGTGGCGGCGAAGAACCGGACGCACATCGACGCGATCCTGAACAAGACCGGCCCGCTGCGGGTGCAGGCGCAGGAGGTGCTGAACGCGCTGCTGGACCAGGAGACCTCCGTCCGCGGCTTCGCGGTCAGCGGCGACCAGGCCGACCTGGCCCCGTACGACGCCGGCCGGGCGCGGGAGCGGGAGCTGGTCGCCGAGATGCAGCCACTGCTTCGCGACTACCCCGCGATCCGGGAGCAGCTACGGGTCGTCGAGGAACGGGCCGAGGCCTGGCGCCAGGCGGTGGCGGTGCCCGTCATCACCACGACGGAGCAGAGCGGCACCGCCGCCGGGCAGGCGCTCGTCACCGACCAGGCCCGGGCGCAGTTCGACCAGGTCCGCGCCGCCCTGGACAACCTCCAGTCCGAGATCATCGAGGCCCGGCAGCAGAGCGCCGAGGACGTCCGGCGGACGAGCGACCTGCTGGTCGTCCTGCTGATCGCCGCCCTGGCGGTGGTGGTCATCGCCGGCAGCATGCTGCTGATCTCCCTGGACAAGATGGTGGTCCGCCCGCTGACCGGGCTGGCCGACCAGGTCCGGGAGGTCGCCGAGGGCGACTACCGGCACGGCATCACCGGCGCCGGCCCGCCCGAGTTCGTCCGGCTCGCCGGCGACGTCGACGCCATGCGGCGCAAGATCGCCAAGGAGCTGGACGAGGTACGGGAGGCCCGGGAGCGGATCGAGTGGGTCAACAGCCAGCTCCAGAAGCAGGCCGAGGAACTCACCCGCTCCAACCGCGACCTGGAGCAGTTCGCGTACGTCGCCTCGCACGACCTGCAGGAGCCGCTGCGCAAGGTGGCCAGCTTCTGCCAGCTCCTCCAGCGCCGGTACGCGGGGCAGTTGGACGAGCGGGCCGACCAGTACATCGCGTTCGCCGTCGACGGTGCGCAGCGGATGCAGCGCCTGATCAACGACCTGCTGGCGTTCTCCCGGATCGGCCGGCTCACCACCGGCTTCACCGAGGTCGACATGAACAAGGTCATGGGCGACGTGGCCGGCCAGACCGAGGCCGCCCGGCAGTACGCCGACGCCGAGCTGACCTGGGACGAGCTGCCGGTCATCCGCGGCGAGGAGCCGCTGCTGACCAACCTGCTGGCCAACCTCGTCAGCAACTCGATCAAGTTCCGCCGTCCCGACGTGCCGCCGAAGGTGCACGTCTCGGCCCGGCTGGTCGGCGACGAGTGGGAGATCAGCTGCCAGGACAACGGCATCGGGATCGAGCCGGAGTTCGCCGACAAGATCTTCGTCATCTTCCAGCGGCTGCACGCCAAGGACGCGTACCCGGGCACCGGGATCGGCCTGGCGATCGTCAAGAAGATCGTGGAGTACCACGGCGGCCGGGTCTGGGTGGACACCGGTACCGAGGAGGGCACCGCGATCCGCTTCACCCTCCCCGCCCTGCCCGAGGACGTCGAGGCGGCGACCGCCGCCGCTGCCGACGCCGACGGGCCGGTGGCCGACGACGCCGGAAACGGCGACGGCACGAGCGGGGCCGGGGACGACGGCGGGGCGACGGGCGTGCCGGAGCAGGCCGCTGGTTCCGGCGACGAGACGGACGCCACGGACGGCCCCGACCGGGCGCCGGCAGGCGGTAGAACGGGTGACATGAGGGAGACGGTGGGATGACCGCACCGGCGGACGGCAAGAGCCCGATCGAGGTCCTGCTGGTCGAGGACGACCCGGGCGACGTGTTGATGACCCAGGAGGCGTTCGAGGAGCACAAGCTCCGCAACCGGCTGACCGTCGTCTCGGACGGCGCCGAGGCGCTGGCCTACCTGCGGCGCGAGGGCCAGTACGCGGACGCGGTGACCCCGGACCTGGTCCTGCTCGACCTGAACCTGCCCCGCCGGGACGGGCGGGAGGTGCTGGAGGAGATCAAGAAGGACGAGCAGCTCTGCCGGATCCCGGTCGTGGTGCTGACCACCTCCCAGGCCGACGAGGACATCCTGCGCAGCTACCAGCTGCACGCGAACGCGTACGTGACCAAGCCGGTGGACTTCGAGCGGTTCATCTCCGTGGTCCGGCAGATCGACGAGTTCTTCGTCAGCGTGGTCAAGCTGCCGCCACGTGGCTGACACCCTCCTCGACGACGTCGGTGGGCTGCTGCACGAGGCCGCCGACCAGGTCGTGCTGCCGCTGTTCCGCAAGCTGGACGACGCCGACGTCACCGAGAAGGCGCCGGGCGAGTTGGTCACCGTCGCCGACCGTCGCGCCGAGGAGATGATCTCGGCGGCCCTGCGCCGGCTGCGCCCCGGCTCGGTGGTGGTCGGCGAGGAGGGCGTCGCCGACGACCCGGGCCTGCTGCGCCACCTGCGCGGTTCCGGCGACGTATGGCTGGTCGACCCGGTCGACGGCACGTCGAACTTCGCGGCCGGCCGGCGGCCGTTCGCGCTGATGGTGGCGCTGCTGACCGACGGCGAGCCGGCGGCCGCCTGGGTGCTCGACCCGCTCGCCGGCACGCTGGCCGTCGCGCGGGCGGGTGAGGGGACGTGGCTGGACGGCCGGCCGGTGCGGACCGGCGTGGACACGCCGCCCGTGGACGCGCTGCGCGGTGCCGCGATGTCGCGGTTCCTGCCGCCGGCGTCGAGGGCGCGGGTCGAGGCGGGCGGCGGGCGGGTCGGTGAGCTGCTCCCCGGCCAGCACTGCGCCGGCCGGGAATACCTGGACGTGCTCACCGGCGACCAGCAGTTCGTGCTGTTCTGGCGCACCCTGCCGTGGGACCACGCCCCCGGCACCCTGCTGGTCCGGGCGGCCGGCGGCGTCGCCCGGCGCTTCGACGGCGCCGACTACCACCCCGCCGACGAGGGCCACGGCCTGCTGGTCGCGGCGAGCGAGCGGGTCTGGGCGGAGGTCCACGAGGCGCTGCTCGGCGCTGCGTGACGTCGATGCGACACTGCGTCGAAGTTCGATGGCTGGGGCGGTCACGGGCCTGGTCACGAGCGGCCGGTCCGGTATCCTGACCGCCGGTCTCCGCCAGCAGGCCGCCGACCGGCGCCCGGCGGGGCCGCCGCCGCGCAGCGCTGCCACCCGGGGCCGGCGGCCGACGAAAGGATGCTTTCGTGCGCAGGACCATGCCCGTCGGGCGTCGCGGCCGTCCGCTGATCGCCCTGTCGGCGCGGCGTGCCCGCCGCCCGCTGCCCACCCCGTCGGCCGTGCGCCGTCCGCTGGTCGCCCTGCTCGTCGCGGTGGCGCTGCTCCTCGGCGGCGGCGCCGTGCCCGCGTACGCGGAGCCCAACGAGGGCGGCACCAAGAAGCTGCGGGACGCCCTGGAGGCCACCGCCAAGGCGCACATCGAGGCCAAGGCGAAGCTGGACAACTCCAAGCGCCGGCAGAAGACGCTGACGGGGCAGCTGACCACGCTGGAGGGCCGGCTGGTCGAGCTGACCGCGCAGGTCGGCGAGGTGGCCGCCCAGTCCTACCGGGTGGGCCGGCTCACCCCCACGGCGATGCTGCTCAACAGCGCCTCGCCCGAGGCGTTCCTGGAGCGGGCGGCGCACCTGGACCTGATGGCGCAGCGCGACGGCCGGCGGCTGCGCGACCTGACCGAGGCGCGCGAGCAGGCGCGGCAGGCCAAGATCGCCCTCGACGCCGAGGTCCGGGAGCAGCAGAAGCAGCTCGCGGTGATGGCGAAGAAGAAGAAGGAGGCCGAGGCGGCGCTCGCGGCGGTCAGCTCGGGCAGCAGCGGCGGCTTCAGCGGCGGGAACTCCTCCTCGGCGAAGCCGGCGCCGCGCAACCCCGACGGCTCCTGGCCCTCGGAGTCCTGCTCGGTGAACGACCCCACCACCTCCGGCTGCATCACCCCGCGCACGCTCAACGCCCTTCAGCAGACCCAGAACGCGGGCTACAAGCGGCACGTCTCCTGCTACCGCAGCGGCGGCTCCGGCGAACATCCCAAGGGCCGGGCCTGCGACTTCTCGGCCGCCGCTGGCGGGTTCGAGGACAAGACCGCCACCGGCGGGGACAAGGCGTACGGGGACAGCCTCGCCGCCTGGCACGTGCGCAACGCCAGCCGGCTCGGCGTGCTCTACGTGATCTGGTACCGGCAGATCTGGCACCCGGGCACCGGGTGGCGGGCGTACGGCGGCAGCGGCAGCCCCGCCGCCGACCACACGAACCATGTTCATCTCTCGATGTACTGACCCGCGACCCCAGGTTCACTGCGTACCATCGCGCGGGTGAACTCCCCATCGTCCGACGTCACGGCCCCGCCGGCCATGCCGGAGCGGCCCTCCGCCCGGGCCCTGCCCAACGGGCTCGCCGCGTTCCTGGTCTTCTTCTCCAGCGGCGCCGTCCTGGTGCTGGAGACCGTCGCGCTGCGCCTGGTCGGGCCGTACGTCGGGGTGACCCTCCAGGTGACCAGCTCGGTCATCGGCATCGCGTTGGCGGCCATCGCGTACGGGGCGTGGTCGGGCGGCTGGCTGGCCGACCGGCGTAACCCGCGCACCCTGCTGGCCCCGGCGCTGGTGCTGGCCGGCATCGCCACCGCGGTCACCCTGCCCGTGGTCCGGTACGCCGGCGAGGTGCTGCGCGGCGGGGCGGCCACGGCCATCCTGCTGCTCGTCGCGCTCGCCGTATTCGTGCCGGCGGCCCTGCTCGCCGCGGTCACCCCGCTGGTCGTCAAGCTCCAGCTCGCCGACCTGCGGCGCACGGGCCAGGTGGTCGGCCGGCTCTCCGGCATCGGCACGCTGGGCGGCATCACCGCCACCCTGGGCACCGGTTTCGTGCTGGTCGCCGCGCTGCCCAGCACGGTCATCCTGTTCGCCCTGGCGGCCTCGCTCGGGCTCACCGGGCTCGGTCTCGGGGTGTGGCTGCGCCGGCAGGACCAGGCGGAGCTGCCCGGCCCGGCGCGGGCCAAGGTGGCCCTGGCCGTGCTCGGTCTCGTCGGCGCCGGGCTCACCACGGTCGCCCCGAACCCGTGCGACATCGAGACGGCCTACCACTGCGCCAGCGTCGAGGCCGACCCCGGCCGGGACTCCGGCCGCACCCTGCTGCTCAACTCGGCCCAGCACTCGTACGTGGACCTCGCCGACCCCACCCACCTGAAGTACGCGTACACGCGGTGGATCGGGGCGGTGGCCGACGTGGTGGCCCCGGCGGGGCAGCGGCTGGACGCGCTGCACCTGGGCGGCGGCGGATTCACCGTGCCGCGCTACCTGACCGCCACCCGCCCCGGCACGGACAACGTGGTGTTCGAGATCGACGGCGGGCTGGTCGAGCTGGGCGAGCGCGAGCTGGGCGTACGCCAGGGGCCGGACCTGCGGGCGGTGGTGGGTGACGCCCGGATGCTGGTCGCGGGGGAGGCGACCGACAGTCGGGACCTCGTGGTCGGCGACGCCTTCGGGCACCTGGTGGTGCCCTGGCACCTGGCCACCCGGGAGATGGCCGCCGAGATCCGTCGGGTGACCCGGCCCGGCGGCGTCTACGTGCAGAACGTCATCGACTACCCGCCGCTGCGCTTCATCCGCAGCGAGCTGGCCACCGTCGCCGCCGAGTTCCGGCACGTCGCGGTGATCGCCCCGTCGGCGGCGCTCGCCGGGCAGGAGGGCGCGAACTTCCTCATCGTCGCCTCCGACGCCCCGCTGCCGTCGGACGCGATCCGCGACCGGCTGGTGGACCTGCGGGAGGGCGCCACCCTGCTCGCGGGCGCCGAGCTGACCGCCTTCGTCGGCGAGGCGCTGGTGCTGACCGACGACTACGCCCCGGTGGACCAACTCCTCGCCACCGCCTGATCGGGTGACTTCGGTGACCGATTCCGACCGCCGAGGTGTAGCCGGGGCAGTCCTGGGCAACAACGACCCCCATGGGTGGACCGATCCGGGACGGCGCGCAACTGCTGGGTGAGCGGTACCGGCTGATCGAGCAGCTCGGCGCGGGCGGCATGTCCGTCGTGTGGCGGGGCTACGACGAGGTGCTCGGCCGCCAGGTGGCGGTCAAGGTGCTCGCGTCCCGCCTGGCCAACGACCGCGCGTTCCGGCACCGCATCCGGATCGAGGCGCAGGCCGCCGCACGGCTGTGCCACCCCAACATCACCAACGTCTACGACTACGGCGAGTCGGAGCAGGTCGGCCTGACCGTGCCGTACGTCGTCATGGAGCTGGTCGACGGCGAGTCGCTGACGGGCCGGCTGCGGCGGGGGAGCCTGCCATGGCGGGAGGCGGTGACGATCGGCGCGGAGGTGGCCTCGGCGTTGGCCACCGCGCACGCCCGGGGCGTGGTGCACCGGGACGTCACCCCGGGCAACATCATGCTGACCGCCACCGGCGTCAAGGTCGTCGACTTCGGCATCTCGGCGCTGGTGGGCGAGAAGGAGAAGGGGCCGGACGGGGCCCTGCTCGGCACGCCCGCGTACCTCGCCCCGGAGCGGCTCGACAACGGCCAGGTCTCCCCGGCCACGGACGTGTACGCGGTGGGCCTGCTGCTCTACCGGATGCTCACCGGCCGGCTGCCCTGGCAGGCGAGCACCACCACCCAGATGCTGCGCGCGCACATGTACAACGACCCGGAGCCGATGCCGCCGGTGCCGGGGCTCCCCGACGAGGTGCGCGACCTGGTGCGCCGGTGCCTGGCGAAGCGGCCCGAGGACCGGCCCGGCACCGCCGAGGTCGCCCGGACGCTCGCGGAGGCGGCCGGCATGATCGCGGCGGTGCCCGTCTCCCCGGCCGCCGGGCCCGTGGACCCGGCCGAGCTGGCCAGCGCCGGCACCACGATCCTGCCCTGGTCCGCCGCCACCGACGCGCTGCCGTTCTCGGGTACGCGCAACCGGCGGGTGGCGACGCGGCGCCGGCGGGTCGAGGCGGGGGTGGCCGCCGCCGGCCTGGTGGCGGTGACCGCGGCGCTGTGGGGGATGACCTCCCGCAGCCCGGCCAGCGGCGGCATCGACCAGCCGACGCAGGCGCGGATGGGCGCGGAGCAGCCGGCGCCCTGCCGCGTGGCGTACACGCTGCGCAAGGACTCCGGCAAGGACTTCGCCGCCGAGCTGACCCTGACCAACACCGGCCAGCAGGAGCTGCGCGGCTGGCGGATGAGCTTCACCTTTCCCGGCCAGCAGACCGTGACGAAGTCGGTGCCCGTGCCCGTACGCCAGCAGGGCCGGACGGTGCTCGTGGAGCCGGCCCCGGAGCGGGCGTTGGCCCCCGGCGCGTCGGAGAAGTTCACGCTGACCGGCCGTCACACCGGGACCAACCCGCTGCCAGTGGAGTTCCGCCTCGGCGACGAGACCTGCGGGGTGCAGGTCTCCGGTGTGGCCGGCTCGGCGCCGAGCACCGCGCCCGCCACCAGGGCCCCGACGACCAGGACCCCGAAGACGAAGGCCGGCACCTCCGCGGGCGGCTCGAAGGCCAAGTCCGACAACTCCGGCAAGGGGAAGGGGTCGGGTGGTGGAAAAAAAGCAAGCCAGGAAAGGGGAAGGGACGATGACGACGACTGAGTTCGCCACAGTCAGCTGAGCCCGCCGGTCAGCTCAGCGCCGCGAAGCTCTGCACCTGCGCGATGTTCCCCTCGATGATCAGCATGCTGCCCGGGGAGATGACGGTCTCGTCGGTGGCGTACCGGAATCGTTCGCCGGGCAGCTTCACGCCGACCACCCGTACCCCGTAGCGCTCGGTGGGCACCAGGTCCGTCAGCGGCCGGCCGACCATCGCCTCCGGAACGCACACCTTGGCGATGGCGAAGTCGTCGCCGAACTCGATGAAGTCGAGCATCCTGGTGACGATCAGGTGGGCCACCCGTTCGCCGGTCTCCGCCTCGGGAAAGATCACGTGGTGCGCGCCGACCGAGCCGAGGATCTTCGCGTGCTTCTCCGAGGTCGCGCGGGCCCAGATCTGCGGCACGCCCAGCTCCGTCAGCGCCAGCACACTCAGCACGCTCGCCTCCACCGAGGCGCCGATCGCGACCACCGCCCGGCCGAACTCCGTCACGCCGAGCTGGCGCAGCGCCCCCTCCTCGGTGGCATCGGCCTGTACGACGCGGTCGAGTTGGGCCGACCATCGCTGCACCTGGTCCGGGTTGCGGTCGATGGCCAGCACGTCGTGGTCGAGCGCGGTCAGCGCGCCGGCCAGGTGGCAGCCGAACCGGCCCAGCCCGATCACCAGGACGCCGCCTTCGTTCGCGTTCCTATCCGACAATGGGTTGCTCCTCAGGGTAGCGGTACAACCGCCGGCGGGTGTTCAGGGCGATCGCCGACCCGAGGGTCAGCGGCCCGACCCGGCCGACGAACATGAGGACGATCAGGGCGAGCTGGCCGCTCTCCGGCAGCGCGGAGGCGACCCCGACGCTGAGGCCGGTGGTGGTGAACGACGAGGTCACCTCGAACAGCGCCTGGTAGTAACGGACTCCCTCGGTGAGAAAGACCAGCAGCACCGTGCCGACGGCCACCAGCGCGACGCTGAGCAGCGCGACGGTGATCGCCTGGCGTTGGCTGGCGGTGGCCACCCGGCGGTTCCCGACCGTCACGTCCGGCTCGCCGCGCAGCTCGGCCCAGATGACGAAGGCGAGCAGGAAGAAGGTCGTCACCTTGATCCCGCCGGCGGTGCTGGCGCTGCCGCCGCCGATGAACATCAGCGCGATGATCAGCGGATAGGTCTCGTCCTCCAGGCCCTCGACGTCGACGACGTTGAAGCCGCCGGTGCGGATGAACGCGTTCTGGGTGAACGCCACGAGGAGCTTGTCCGGCCAGGCGTAGATGCCCAGCGTTCGCGGGTTGGCCCACTCGATGACCAGCAGGCACAGGAAGCCCACCACCAGCAGCGTCAGGCTGCCCCAGACGGTGAGCTTGGTGGCGACGGCCCAGCGACGCGGCTGCCGCCACTCCCGGGCCGCCTCGAACAACGCCGGGAAGCCGAGCCCGCCGACGATGGTGCCGATGGCCAGCGGCAGGGTGACCCAGGCGTCGGAGGAGAAGCCGATGAGGTTGTCGGTGTAGAGGGCGAACCCGCCGTTGTTGAAGGCCTGGACGGCGTGGAAGAGGCCGCTCCAGAGGGCCCGGGTGAACGGGTAGTCGTAGGTGACCCAGAGCCGGGCCGTCAGGATCGCGGTGATCACCGACTCGCAGGCGAGGGCGAGGCCGGCGATGCGCAGCAGCAGCCGGCGTACGTCGCCGATGCCGAACTCGGCGGTCTCGGCCTGCACCAGCAGCCGGCTGCGCAGCCCCAGCCGCCGGGCCACCACCAGGATCACCAGCGTCGCCCCGGTGACGATGCCGAGGCCGCCGACCTGGGTGAGCACGGTGATCATCACGAGCCCGAACTCGTTCCAGTAGTTCGGGGTGTCCACGACCGCCATGCCGGTCACCGAGACCGCCGAGGTCGCGGTGAACAGGGCGGTCAGGAACGGGGTGTAACTGTGCTCGCTGGTGGCCCAGGGCAGCATCAGCAGCCCGGTGCCGAGCAGGATCGCCACCAGGAAACCGAACGGCACGATCCGCACGGGGTGACGAAGAAGCCGGCGCACCAGACAATCTTCCTTTTCCATCGCGATCCGGGTGTCGAAACCGGCATGCCCAGGGTTCATCCGCCCGTCAGCCGCCGACCAACTCGCCGTCAATCCGGACAGGTCTGCTGAGGCGGATCCCTCGACGACAGGAGACGGCGTTGCGACGTACCCTTTCCGCCCTCGGAGTGGCCGGGGCCCTGCTCGCGGCCGCCGTGGCCGTGCCGACCGTGGCCGCGTCGGCCGCCCCGGCACCCGCCGCCGAACGGGCCCGGGCGACCGACCGCCCCCTCGTCATCGCCCACCGCGGCGCCAGCGGCTACCGGCCGGAGCACACCCTGGAGGCCTACCGGCTGGCGATCCGGCAGGGCGCGGACTACATCGAGCCGGACCTGGTCGCGACCCGCGACGGCGCGCTGGTCGCCCGGCACGAGAACGAGATCAGCGGTACGACCGACGTGGCCGTCCGCCCCGAGTACGCCGCCCGCAAGGCCACGAAGACCATCGACGGCGTCGCGGTCACCGGCTGGTTCACCGAGGACTTCACCCTGGCCGAGCTGAAGACGCTGCGGGCCAAGGAGCGGCTGCCGCAGGTGCGCGTCGGCAACACCGCGTTCGACGGGCGGTTCGACGTGCCCACCCTCCAGGAGGTCATCGACCTGGCCCGCGCCGAAGGGCGGGCGCGGGGGCGCACGATCGGCGTCTACCCGGAGACCAAGCACCCCACCTACTTCGCGTCGATCGGGCTGCCGCTGGAGGAGCCGCTGGTCGAGGTGCTGCGGCGCAACAAGCTGACCCACCGGAACTCGCCGGTGATCATCCAGTCGTTCGAGACGGCCAACCTGCGCAAGCTGGACCGGATGATCGACGTCAAGCTCGCCCAGCTCCTCGACGCCACCGGCCGCCCGTACGACTTCACCGTCGCCGGCGACGCCCGCACCTACCAGGACCTGGCGAAGCCGGCCGGCCTGAAGTGGATCGCCGGCTACGCCGACGGTGTCGGCGTGCAGAAGAACCTGATCGTCCCGCGCGACGCCACCGGCAAGCTGCTCGCCCCGACCACCCTGGTCCGGGACGCGCACCGGGAGCGGCTGGTCGTGCACGCCTGGACGTTCCGGGCGGAGAACCAGTTCCTGCCGGCCGACTTCCGGATCGGCACCGACCCGAACGCCCGTGGCGACATCCAGGCCGAGTACGAGCTGTTCCTCAACCTGGGCCTGGACGGCGTCTTCAGCGACCACCCGGACACCGCCGTCGCCGCCCGGGAGGGTCTCGCCCGGCGCTGACCGACTCCGCCGCCGCCCCGCCGGCCCGTCACCCCTGTCCCCGGGTGACGGGCCGGCGTCCTTGTCGGGGTACGCGTGCTGCCCGGTGGCGCCCCGTGGTGCCGGTGGTGGTGCCGGTGGTGCCCGGGCGGGCCGGGAGGCTGTCCGTCCTCCGTGCCTATCGAGCTGATGTCGCAGACGATTCAGGTGCTCGGGATGCCTGCGCGGACGCTGTCGAGCTGCCCCGTCTGTGGGGGCAGCCCGACAGGGGGCGGGAAGGGCAGCTACGCGGTGGGGCGCTCGGCCACGTAGGTGCCCCGGCCAGGCTGGCCGATGATCAGCTCGCGGTCGTGCAGCAGCGACATCGCCCGATAGGCGGTGTTCATGGCGACCCCATACTGGTCCGCGATCTGCCGTGTCGAGGGCAACTTGTCGCCGGGCTTCAGCTCGCCACTCTTGATCTTTGCGGCGAAGTCGTTGGCGATCACTTTGTAGGGCGCTGGCGCTGTGGGCATGACGAAGACTCCGGTTGGTTCGGCGACTCCGATCCTGCCCTACTTACTCAAGTAACTGCAACAAGTCGTGACGCGACGATGACGGAGGGCTCGACTAGCGCAAGATACTGGTGTAGGTTGCTGCGTGTCCGGCTCCGGTTGGTTCGGCAAGCCTCGGGGTTCGGACCTCAAGAGGGCTCCGGGGTCGTACCGCCGACGAGGGCTGCGGTCGCGGGGCCGGCGGCCCGGTCCGCATCCCCTACCTGCGGACCGGGCCGCCTTCCAAGAGGACGCGACGCGAGGACGGTGGTCATGCGCATGGTGCTCAACCTGTTCCGACCGGCCCGGCGCAGGCGGGTGACCCGGCCGCCGAACGGCGGGTGGTACCGGTCGGAGTCCTGTCGGCCGTTGACGGCGGGGCAGATTCGCGACCGCCGGTTCCGTTCGGTGCGGCGAGGGCTCGACCCGGTCGAGGTGCACGCGTTCCTGCACCGGGTGGCTGCCGAGCTGGCCGCCACCCGCCGGGACCTCGTCCTCACCGCCGAGGAGAACGCGCGGATCAAGCGGGCGCTGCGCAGTTGGCAGTCCCGGTTCGCGCCGGGTGGGCGGCGGTGAGCCGGGAGCGCTTCGTGGTGCACCTGCCGGTGCTCGCCACCGACCTGCCCGCCGCGAAGCGGTTCGCCCGGGCGATCACCCGGGCGCTGGGCTTCCTCCCGGACGTGGACCGTGGTGAGGCCACCGTCTCCGCGGAGGACGCCCAGTTCGTACGCCATCGGGTCTTCTGCGACACCCTGCTCGACGGCGGTCGCCGCTGCGGGCGGACGGCCGACCACGACGGCCCCTGCGTCCCGCCCGAGCGGCCGTGATGGGCGGCGGCGCTCGGCGGGGCGGCGGGAGGAATACGGCATTCGGTGGGTATCGGTGGCGCGGGGCGACACAGGAGCGTTTCCATCGATGGCCCGGAGACCCATCGCGGACGTGCGCCGTCAATGCCGAGTCGTGACCGTTGTAACCCGCGGCCACCCCACCCCTGTTACTTGTGTGTTTCGGCCACATAGCCCGTGCGTGACGTCACTTCTAGCGTGAGCCGTCACATGTACTTCCCTACCTCCGAGTCCTCACGTGGAGTCGCAATGACGGTCCGGACGACGCGGCGGGTGTTCCTCTCCGCCGCCACCATGATGGCCGCGGCGCTCGCCGCCACGGCCTGTGGCAGCCCGCAGGAAACCGCCTCCGGCGGCGGTGACAGCGCCGCCCCGGTGAAGGTTGGCCTGGTGTACTCCCAGTCGGGAGCCCTCGCCAGCTACGGCAAGCAGTACATCGAGGGGTTCAAGGCCGGCCTGGACTATGCCACCAAGGGCACGAACAAGGTCGGCGACCGGACGATCGAGATCACCGAGGTCGACGACGCCGGTGACCCGGCGAAGGCGGTCTCCGCGGCCAAGGACCTGATCGGTAAGGGCAACAAGATCATCGCGGGCTCGACCGCGTCCGGCGTGGCGCTTCAGGTCGCCCCGATCGCCGCGCAGAACAAGGTCCTCTTCGTCTCCGGGCCGGCCGCCACCGACGCGGTGACCGGCGCCAACAAGTACACGTTCCGCTCCGGGCGGCAGTCGTACCAGGACGTGGTGACCGCCAAGTCGTTCATCGGCGACCCGGCCGGCAAGAAGGTCGTGGTCTTCGCCCAGGACGGCGCGTTCGGCGACGCCAACGAGGCCGCCGTCAAGACCGTCATCGGCGGCGCGGGCGCGACCGTCAGCAGCGTCCGGGCCCCGGCCAGCGCCACCGAGTTCACCCCGTTCGCCAGCCAGATCAAGTCCGCCAAGCCGGACCTGCTCTTCGTCGCCTGGGCCGGCACCACCGCCCCGGCCATGTGGCAGACCCTCGACCAGCAGGGCGTCCTGTCCTCCACCACCGTCGTCACCGGCCTGGACATCCGCGCCTCGTGGCCGACCTTCGGCGCGGCCGGCGCCAAGATCTCCTTCCTGTCGCACTACTTCGACGGGGCCTCCGACAACGAGGCCGCCAAGGCGCTGAAGGCCAAGGTCGGCACCGTCGACCTGTTCCACCCGGACGGCTTCGCCGCCGCGCAGATGGTCGTGCGCGCCGTCGAGGAGGGTGGCGACGACGTCGAGAAGATGGTCAAGGCCCTGGAGGGCTGGAGCTTCGACGGGGTCAAGGGCAAGATGAGCATCCGCGCCGAGGACCACGCGCTGCTCCAGCCGATGTTCCAGGCCAAGCTGACCGGCAGCGGCACCACGTTCACGGCCACCGCCCAGAAGGCGCTGACCGGGGACGAGACCGCGCCGCCGGCCGTGGCGATGAAGGGCTGACAACAGATGCTCGCCACCCGCGGTCTGACCTGGCGGATCGGTGAGGTCGCCATCGTCGACAGCGTCTACCTCGACCTGGCGCCCGGGGAGTTCCTCGGCGTCATCGGGCCGAACGGCGCCGGCAAGACCTCACTGTTCAACCTGATCACCGGCGTACGCCGGGCCACGGAAGGTCGGATCACCCTCGACGGGGAGGACATCGGCTCCCTCCCGCCGCACCGGCGGGCCCGCCTCGGGCTCGGCCGTACCTTCCAGGCATCCTCGGTCTTCGGTTCGCTCAGCGTGCGGGAGAACGTCCGGCTCGCCGTGCAGGCGCACCGCGGGGGCTCGATGAAGCTGTGGCGGCGGGCGGCGGCCGACCGTGAGGTCGCCGCCGCCGCCGACGCGGCGCTCGACCGGGTCGGCCTCGCCCACCGGGGCGAGGCCCTCGCCGGCACCCTCGCCCACGGCGAGAAGCGGAAGCTGGAGATCGCCCTGCTGCTCGCCGGGGAGCCCCGCGTCATGCTGCTCGACGAGCCGATGGCGGGCGTCAGTGCCGAGGACGTGCCCGAACTCGTCTCGGTGATCCGCTCGCTGACCGGCGACAGCGGCCGGTCGGTGCTCATGGTCGAGCACCACATGGACGTCATCCTGGAGCTGGCCGACCGGATCGCCGTGATGCACCACGGCGCGCTGCTCGCCTGCGACACCCCGGAGACGGTGATGGCCAACCCCACCGTGCAAGAGGCCTACCTGGGGGAGTCGCTATGAGCAGTGAACCGATTCTCAGCGTGGAGAACCTGTCGGTCCGGATCGCCGGACTGCACATCCTCCAGGGGGTGTCCTTCACGGTCGCCCCGACCGGCGTCACGGTCCTGCTCGGGCGCAACGGCGTCGGCAAGACGACCACGCTGCGCGCGATCGTCGGCCTCACGCCGCGTGGCGGCGAGGTCCGGGGCGCGATCCGGATGGGCGCGCAGAGCCTGCTGGCCCGGCCGACCCACCGGCTGATCCGCGGCGGGCTCGGCTACGTGCCGGAGGACCGCTGCGTGTTCGCCGGGCTCACCGTCACGGAGAACCTGCGGCTCGCCGAACGCCGGGGCACCACCCCGGCGTACGACAAGGTCTACGCCCTCTTCCCCGAGCTGGACCGGCGCGGACGGCAACGCGCCGGCTCGCTCTCCGGCGGGCAGCAGCAGATGCTCGCGATCGGCCGCGTGCTGCTCAACGACAACCGGCTGCTGCTGATCGACGAGCCGACCAAGGGCCTGGCGCCGAAGGTGGTGACCGAGGTGGCCGAGGTGCTGGAGCGGGTCGCCGAGTCCGTGCCGGTGCTGCTGGTCGAGCAGAACCTGGCGGTGGTCCGGCGGCTCGCCCGGGACGCGGTCGTGCTGGCCGCCGGGCAGGTCGCCTGGACCGGCGACGCCCAGGAGCTGCTGCTGGAGACCGCCCTGACCAAGTCGTTGCTGGGCGTGGGCTCGGCTGAGGGGCACGCGCCGAGCGCGAGGAGTGAGCTTGCGAGCCCCGCAGGCGCGAGGAAGGACCAGCACTGATGGACACCGTCATCCTGTTGGCGCTGACCGGGCTCGGCCTGGCGGCGCTCTACTTCCTGGTCGCCAGCGGGCTCTCCCTGGTCTTCGGCCTCGCCGACGTGCTCAACTTCGCGCACGGCGTCTTCCTCGGCGTCGGCGCGTACGGGACCTGGTGGGCGGCGCACAACCTGCCCGGCGCCGGCTCGGACGGCTTCGGCTTCGTGGTCGCCGTCGCCTTCGGGGTGGCCGCCGGCACGCTGGTGGCGATGCTGGTCGAGCTGGTGCTGATCCGGCCGCTCTACTCCCGCACCATCGAGCAGGTGCTGGTCACCGTCGGCCTCTCGCTGGCCGGCGTGGCCCTGCTCCAGGCCACCTGGGGCGCGGACGCCCGGCCGTTCCCGCGCCCCGAGTGGACCCGGCAGGTCACCTCGATCCTCGGCGCGAACGTGCCCAACGGCGGCCTGCTGCTGATCATCGCCGCGGTGCTGGTGCTCGGCGCGATCCTCGCCTTCCTCCGCTGGACCCGCTACGGCCTCATCATCCGGGCCGGCGTCGAGAACCGGGAGATGGTCACCGCGCTCGGCATCGACGTGCGCAAGGCGTTCACCCTCGTCTTCGCCATCGGCGGGGCGGCGGCGGCGCTGGCCGGCGCGCTCGGCGGCGTCTACTTCGGCACCGTCTCGCCCGGCCAGGGCAGCTCGCTGCTGATCTTCGCGTTCATCGTGGTGGTCATCGGCGGGATGGGCTCGGTGGTCGGCTCCGCGTACGCGGCCGTCGCCGTCGGGCTGACGCAACAGTTCGTCAACTACTACGGCACCTCCGGGCTGGGCGACATCTGCGTGGTCGCGCTGCTGGCCGTGGTGCTGCTGCTGCGCCCGCAGGGCATCGCCGGAAAGGTGGCAACGGCATGACCGAGGTCAAGAGCCCCGAGGTCCCGGCTCCGCCCGCCGCGGTGCCCGACGAGCTGGACCCGCGCCGGGGACGCTGGCACGGGCTGCGCCCGTTCCTGCCGCTGGTCGCGCTGGTGGTCGCGCTGATCCTGCCGTACTCCACGCTGCACCTGCCGGGCATCTTCGAGGGGGCGCTCAACTCCCCGGGCACCCTGCAACTGCTCGCCGTCTGCCTGGTCTTCGGCGGCCTGGCCGCCGGGTACGACCTGCTGTTCGGCCGCACCGGAATGCTCTCCTTCGGGCACGCCCTCTACTTCGCCGCCGGCGTCTACGGCACCGACATCCTGATCACCAAGGCGGGGCTGCCGCTGTGGCAGGCGGCGCTGCTGGCGATCACCGGCGGGTCGATCCTCGCCGCGCTCCTCGGCGCGGTGGCGCTGCGCACCGTCGGCATCGCGTTCGCCATGGTGACGCTGGCCTTCGCCCAGGTCGGGGCGATCCTGGTGGCCCGCGACTTCGGCGGGCTGACCGGTGGCGAGGAGGGGCTGCCGCTGGACGTCTCCGGGCTGCCGCAGGGGCTGGTCGGCGTCACCAACACGGTCAACCTCTACTGGCTGGCGCTGGCGTACCTGGTCGTGGTGGTCTTCGTGGTGCACCGGGTCTCCGGCTCGCCGACGGGGCGGGTGCTCGCCGGCCTGCGCGACGACGAGCGGCGCATCGGGGTGCTCGGGCTCGACCCGTACCGGTTCAAGCTGGTGGCGTTCACCCTGGCGGGTGGGCTGGCGGCGGCCGGCGGCGTGGTCTACGTCCTGATCGTCGGCGGCGCCTCGCCGCACATCACCTCCTCCGAGTGGACGCTGGCGCTGCTGGTCATGGTGGTGCTCGGCGGGCCGGGCACCCGGTGGGGCCCGGTGATCGGCGGCATCCTCTACATGTACCTGGACCACCGCCTGGTCGCGTTCGGCACCTCCGACGCGGTGGAGGCGCTGCCCGGGTTCCTGAGCCGCCCGCTGTCGCAGCCGCTGTTCGTGCTCGGCACGGTCTTCATCCTGGCCGTCTACTTCTTCCCCGGCGGCCTGGCCAGCCTCGCCCCCCGCGTGGCACTCCTGCGCCACTCGCTCCGCAGGCCGTCCCGTCCGTCCTGACCCGGCCCGGGCCGGACAGACCCCGTTGATCATGAGGTTGTTGTCGCGAAACGCCGTTGACGGTGACACTAACTTCATGATCGACGGGGTCTCGGTCGTGGGGAGGAGCGGTGCGGGATGGGTGAGCGGTTGGCGGTGGTGAGTGGCGGGGGGACCGGGATCGGGGCGGCGGTCGCGCGGGCGCTCGCGGCGGACGGGTGCGACGTCCTGATCGTGGGGCGGCGGGCGGACGTGCTGCTCGCCACGGCCGAGCGGGTGAACGCCGAGTGCGGTCGTCCCGGGGCTGCGCAGGCGGTCAGCGCCGACCTGACCGATCCGGAGCAGCTCGGCGGGGTGGTCGAGGCGGTCGCCGGGCGGCCGGTCGACGTGGTGGTCAACAACGCCGGGGGCTACCTGGGCGGGGACACGAGCACCCTCGCCGGCACCGCCGCGCACTGGCGGACCAATCTGGACGCCAACGTGCTCACTGCTGTGCTGCTCACCGAGGCGCTGCGGCCGGCCCTGCGCCGACCGGGTGGCCGGGTCATCCTGGTCAGCTCGATCGCCGCCCAACGGGGCGGAGGCGGGGCGTACTCGGCGGCGAAGGCGGCGCTGCACGGCTGGGCGTACGACCTGGCCGGGCAGCTCGGCCCGGAACAGATCACGGTCAACGTGGTGAGCCCCGGCTACGTGGCGGAGACGGAGTTCTTCGGCGACCGGATGACTCCGGAGGGGCACGCGAAGCGGGTGGCGGCGACGCTGGTCGGGCGGGCCGGCGTACCGGATGACATCGCCGAGGCCGTCCGGTACCTGGCCGGTCCGGCCGCCGGCTACGTCACCGGCCAGGTACTCGGCGTCAATGGCGGCTCCGTCCTCGGGCGCTGACGTCGACGCCTTCCCCGGCCCCCGCCCCGGGGGCGACCGCCACCGGCCGGATCGTGACCGGAACCTCCGGCGTGAACCGGGGCGCGGTCGTCCGGCGCTGGTAGAAATGCCGGATGAGCCAGGATCGGACGGCGGTACGGGAGCGGGCCGAGGCGGTGCTGCGGCGGTTGGCCGGCGAGCACGCCCGGCTCCGCGAGGACCAGTGGCGGGCGATCGAGGCGCTGGTGGTCGACCGGCGCCGGGTGCTCTGCGTGCAGCGCACCGGGTGGGGCAAGTCGGCCGTCTACTTCGTGGCCACCGCCCTGCTGCGGGGCCGCGACCATGATGCCGCCGCCGGGCAGGGCGACGGGGGCGGCACCGGCCCGACCGTGATCGTCTCGCCGCTGCTGGCGCTGATGCGCAACCAGGTCGAGTCGGCGGCCCGCGCCGGCATCCGGGCCCGCACGATCAACTCGGCCAACCTCGACGAGTGGGACGAGATCACCGCCGAGATCCACGCCGGGGCCGTCGACGTGCTGCTGATCAGCCCCGAGCGGCTCAACAACCCGGACTTCCGGGACACGGTGCTGCCGAAGTTGGCCGCCACCACCGGCCTGCTGGTGGTCGACGAGGCGCACTGCGTCTCCGACTGGGGGCACGACTTCCGGCCGGACTACCGCCGGCTGCGTACGTTCCTCGGCAACCTGCCCGAGCGGACCCCGGTGCTCGCCACCACGGCCACCGCCAACGCCCGGGTCACCGCCGACGTCGCCGAGCAACTGGGCGACGCCCTCGTGCTGCGTGGCAGCCTGGACCGGGAGTCGCTGCGCCTCGGCGTGCTCGACCTGCCGACCCCGGCGCACCGGCTGGCCTGGCTCGCCGACCACCTGGACCGGCTGCCCGGCTCGGGCATCGTCTACACGCTCACCGTCGCCGCGGCGGGGGAGACCGCCGAGTTCCTCCGCTCCCGGGGCTACGCGGTCGCCTCCTACACCGGCCAGGCCGAGGACGCCGACCGGCGCGCCGCCGAGCAGGACCTGCTCGACAACAAGATCAAGGCGCTGGTCGCCACGAGCGCCCTGGGCATGGGCTTCGACAAGCCCGACCTGGGCTTCGTGGTGCACCTCGGCGCACCGGCCTCACCCATCGCGTACTACCAGCAGGTCGGTCGTGCCGGCCGGGCCGTCGCCCACGCCGAGGTGCTGCTGCTGCCCGGCGTCGAGGACGCCGCGATCTGGCGCTACTTCGCGTCGCTGGCCTTCCCGCCGGAGGAGCAGGTCCGCGCGGTCCTGGCCGCCCTGCACACCGACCGCCCGCTCTCCACGCAGGCCCTCGAACCGATCGTCGACCTGCGTCGGGCCCGGCTGGAGCTGATGCTCAAGGTGCTCGACGTCGACGGCGCGGTCCGCCGGGTGCGCGGCGGCTGGCTCGCCACCGGCGAGCCCTGGGTCTACGACGAGGCCCGGTTGCGCCGCGTCGCCCAGGCGCGCACCGCCGAGCAGCAGGCCATGCGGGAGTACGCGACCACGCCCGACTGCCGGCTGCGTTACCTGCGCGAGTGCCTGGACGACGCCGGGGCGACCGACTGCGGCCGGTGCGACCGCTGCGCCGGCCCGCTGTTCACGCCCGAGGTGTCCGACGTCGCGCTGGCCGCCGCGCAGACCTTCCTCGGCCGCCCCGGCGTGGAGATCGCGCCGAAGAAGCTCTGGCCGACCGGGCTGGAGGCGGTGGGCGTACCGCTCAAGGGGCGGATCGCCCCGGCGGAGCAGGCACTGCCGGGGCGTGCGGTGGGGCGGCTGTCCGACCTGGGGTGGGGCGGCCGGCTGCGCGACCTGGTGGCGCCGGAGGCGCCCGACGTCGCCGTCCCCGACGACGTGGCCGCCGCCGTGGTCGAGGTGCTGAAGGCGTGGGCGCACGGGGACGACCCGTGGCCACGCCGCCCGGTCGGCGTGGTCGCGGTCGGCTCGCGCAGCAGGCCCCGGCTGGTCGGCTCGCTCGCCGAGCGGATCGCCGCCGTCGGCCGGCTGCCGATGCTCGGCCGGGTGACGGCGGCCGGCCCGGCCGGCGGCGGGGGCCCGCGTGGCAACAGCGCCCAGCGGGTACGCGCGCTGCACGGTGCCTTCACCGTGCCGGAGGACCTGGCCGACACCCTCGCCGGCCTCGACGGACCGGTGCTCCTCGTCGACGACCTGGTCGACTCGGGTTGGACGATGACGATGGTCGCCCGGGAGCTGCGCCGGGCCGGCGCCCCCGACGTGCTGCCCCTTGCCCTGGCGGTGGCCGGCTGAGCCGTGCGTCCGCGTCGCGGACCCGGCCGGGACGTTCCCGGGCGGGCGGGATTGCGACCGCCGCCACGCCGTGTCGCCGGCGGGACGGCGCGACTGTGACGGAGGGTAGCGTGAGCGACATGACCGATCAGCAGCCCGGGCGTGAGCGGGAGGGCAGCGTTGCCTGAGCAGGCGTCGGCCGTGCCGGACCAGGGATCGACGGTGCGTGAGCAGACCTCGGCGGGGCCGGACCAGCCCCCGGTCGGGATGGATCAGTCCCCGGTCGGGCCGGAGCAGGTGTCGGCCGTGCCGGACCGGAGCACGCTCCGGCTGGCTCTGGTCGTCGGCGGTCTGGTGCTCGCGGTGCTGCTCGGTTTCGGTCTCGGCCGGCTCAACGGCGGTGGCCCGGCAGGGTCGGTGGGGCGGGACAGCGCCCTGGCCGACCACGCCCACGCGCCCGGGACGGGCGCGCACGAGCACGGCGCCGACCAGGACGCGGCAGCGGAGGCGGCGGGTCTCTCGGTCACCTCGGCCGGCTACACGCTCGCCCCCGTGGCGTCGTCGTTCACCGCCGGCCGGCCGGGCGAGCTGCGCTTCCAGGTGCGCGACGCGCAGCGCCGCCCGGTGACACGGTTCGCCGTCGTGCACGACAGGCCGATGCACCTGATCGTGGTACGCCGCGACCTGACCGGCTACCAGCACCTGCACCCGACCATGGCCGTCGACGGCACGTGGTCGGTGCCGCTGACCCTGCCGCAGCCGGGCGTCTGGCGCGCGTACGCCGACTTCACCGCGCTCGCCGACGACGGTCGGCAGACGGCGGTGACGCTCGGGGTCGACCTGGTCGCGCCCGGCGGCTACCAGCCGCGGCCGTTGCCGGCGCCGGCCACCTCGGCCACGGTCGACGGGTTCACCGTGGGCTACCAGGGCACGCCGCAGGCGGGCCTGACCGTCCCGCTGACCTTCCGCTTCGGCTCGGCCGCCGGCGGCACCCCGACGCTGGAGCGTTACCTCGGCGCGTACGGCCACCTGGTCGCGTTGCGCGAGGGCGACCTGGGCTACCTGCACGTCCACCCGGAGCCGCAGGCGGTCGACGGGGCGGTGACGTTCTGGGTGACCACGCCCGGCCCGGGCCGGTACCGGCTCTACCTCGACTTCCAGGTCGGCGGCGTGGTGCGGACCGCCGAGTTCACCCTGACCGTGCCCTGACCCCCCGACGGCCGGCCCCCTCGTCGCGCCGCCGGCCGCAGTCGTCATCGCCGCCGGCGCTGCGGATGGCGGCTCGGGCGGCGCTGCGGGTGGTGCCTCGGCCCGCGGTGCGGGTGGCGGCGGTGCGGTTGGCGGCTCAGCCGGCGCGCCGGATCGGGCGGCGGGCCAGGTAGCGCAGCAGGTCGCGGATGTGGTGCTTCTCCTCGGCCGGCACGGTCGGATCGGCCAGCCGTTGCAGGATCACCCGGACGTCCGCCTCGACCGGGCCGTCGTCGACGCGCCGACGGGGCGCGGGGCCGGCGTCGGGCAGGCCGAGCGCACGGAAAGCGGCCGCGACCGGCAGGTCCAGCGCGGCGCAGAAACCCCGCACCTTGGCGAGTTCGGGGTAGTCCTGCCAGTCCCCCGCGAGCCAGCGGAACACGGTGGAGCGACCGACGCCGGTGTGGGACGCCAGGTCCGTCACGGTCCACCCGCGTTCCTCGCGGGCGTCGTCGATGGCGCGCCGCACGAAGCGTGCGAAGGCCATCTGCGGCGATACCTCTACCGAACCCATCCCTGCGGGTCTTCCCTCCCGACCGGCACCCGGCGGTGCGCCTCCGAGGGTAGTACGGAAAGGTATGGAAACAATTGACTGACCGACCAGACCGTCCCGTGGGCGGGACTTTTTCGCCGGAACAATGACGCGAATCACCCGGGACCGAGCGATGGTTGTCGCTTCTCAACCAAGCTGCGAGCGGCTGGGGCGCCTTGGGCACCGGCGCGCCCGCGCGGGACCGGGGCCGCGATCGACCGCGCTAGCGTGCTGACGCGCCGGCGTCCGGGGTGGTTGCGGGGAGCAGCGTCGCCAGCCGTGGGGTGACGTTCCACTGGCCGACCAGGTCCCGGTACTCCGCCCGCTGGCCGTCCGTCGGGGCGGTGCCGGTGCGCCGGGCCCGGATGAGCAGGTTGCGCGGGGTGTGCCGGGAGTCGACGAACTCCACGACCTCGGCCCGGTAGCCGTGCAGCCGGAGCAGCCCGGCCCGCAGCGCGTCGGTGAGGACGTCCGCGAAGCGCTCGCGCAGGATGCCCTGCCGGGTCAGCAGGTCGTACGGCGCGGGGGCCGGATTGGCGCGCAGCTGGGCGGCGACGTCGTGGTGGCAGCACGGCGCGGCGAGCACCCAGCGGGCCCGCCAGCGCACCGCCCGAGCCAACGCCTCGTCGGTGGCGGTGTCGCAGGCGTGCAGCGCCAGCACCAGGTCGGGGGCGGGCTCCACGACGGCGTCGGCGATCGTGCCGGCCACGAAGCTGACCCGCTCGGCCCAGCCGAGCCGCTCGGCCAGCTCGGTGTTGCGGCGGCGCTGGTCCTCCCGGACGTCCACGCCGACCAGTTCGACGTCGAGCCCCCGCCGCGCCAGCCACCGGTACGCGGCGAAGGTCAGGTACGCGTTGCCGCACCCCAGGTCGACGACGCGCAGCGGCCCCGTCAGGTCGTCGGGGAGGGTCGCCGCCAGCGCCCGCAGGAACGCGTCGACCTGCCGGCGTTTGGCCGCCGAGCCCCCGATCGCCGCGAAGATCGGGTCCCCCGGGTCGAGCAGGTACTCCTTCGCCCGGTCGTGCCCGCCCGGCTCGGCGACCGGCCGGGCCGCGGCGGCCCGGTGCACCTGCGCCTCGCCCGACTTGGTCACCCGCAGCTGCAGCGTCGCGTCGGCGGTCTCCACGTGCCAGTTGCCGAACGGCTCGGCCAGCAGCGCGTCCACCGCCGCGTCCGCCTCCGGGCCGGGGGCGACGTTGCGGGTGTACGGCCGGGAGCCGTCGGAGGTGGAGATCTGCAGCCGGGGACCGGCCTTCAGCGCGACCGGCCGCAGTTCGGCGCGGACCATCGAGGGGCGGTGCCCGCGTCGACGTCCGGCGGCCACCGCCCGGGTCAGCGCGGGGTCGAGCAGCAGCGCCCGGACCTCGGTCAGGGCGGCATCCAGCGGTTCGGGCATTGCTCCATCTTCCTCGTCGTCGTCGGCGCACCGCCGGGCGGCCCGACCGCTTCGGGCGCGCGATCCTGCCGACGTGCCGCGTGGCGCCAGACCATGCGCGGTGGGCGGGTAGGGGCCGGTCGCGTTCGGTCGCCCGGTCGCGCGGGCCTTCATCCGGTCACGACGGCGACATCCCCGCACCGGGGACCGGTACGGGGATGTCGGGTGTCGTGCTCGGGGTCAGTCGGCGATCGCCTCGGCCGGCGTACCGGCGGCGGAGCCACCGCCACCACGACGGCGCCGGCGGCGGCGCGGCTTCGGGGCCTCGCCCGCGGCGGCGGGGGCGTCGGCAGCCTCGGTGGTGATCACCGCGGTCGGCTCGCCCGAGACGGTCTCGCCGGCGCGGCGACGCCGGCGGCGACGCGGGGTGCGGGTGCCCTCCTCGGCGGCCTCGGCCGGCGCGTCGGCGTCCGGCCCGCCGGTGTCCCCGGTGGCGCGGCCCTGGCGGCGCTCGCCGCGACCGCGACCGTCGCCGCGCCGGGAGCCCCGGCCCTCGCCCCGGCGGGACCGGCCGCCGCCCAGGTCCTCCTCCACCTCGGCCGCCAGGCCGGCGCGGGTGCGCTCGGCCGTCGGCAGGGTGCCGGTGATCTCGGTGGAGATGTGCAGGTCGGTGTAGAGGTGCGGGGACGTGTGGTACGTCTCCGGCGGCTCCGGCATCTCCAGGCCCAGCGTCTTGTCGATGATCCGCCAGCGGGGCATGTCGTCCCAGTCGACGAAGGTCACCGCGACCCCGCTCGCCCCGGCCCGGCCGGTGCGACCGATCCGGTGGGTGTAGGTGTCCTGGTCCTCGGGGCAGTCGTAGTTGATCACGTGCGTGACACCGCTGACGTCGATGCCCCGGGCGGCGACGTCGGTGGCGACCAGGGTGTCGATCTTGCCCGCCCGGAACGCCCGCAGTGCCCGCTCGCGCGCGCCCTGCCCGAGGTCGCCGTGCACGGCGGCGACGGCGAAGCCCCGGAAGTCGAGGTCCTCGGCGACCCGGTCGGCGGCCCGCTTGGTGCGGGTGAAGATCATGGTCAGCCCGCGACCCTCGGCCTGCAGGATGCGGGCCACGATCTCGATCTTGTTCATCGAGTGGGTGCGGTAGGCCAGCTGCTCGGTCTGCGGCGACGGCCCCGTCTCGGCGGTGTGACCCGCGTGGATCGTCACCGGGTGGCGCAGGAAGCGCCGGGAGAGGGTGACGATCGGGTCGGGCATGGTCGCCGAGAAGAGCATCGTCTGCCGGTCCTCCGGCAGCATCGCGAGGATCCGCTCGACGTCGTCGAGGAAGCCCAGGTCGAGCATCCGGTCGGCCTCGTCGAGGACCAGCGCGTGCACCCGGTCCAGGCGCAGGTGCTTCTGCTTGGCCAGGTCCAGCAGGCGGCCGGGGGTGCCGACCAGGATCTCCACGCCCTTGCGCAGCGCGTCGACCTGCGGCTCGTAGGCCACACCGCCGTAGATCGGCAGCACCCGGACGCCCCGCGTCCGGCCCGCGGCGGCGAGGTCCTTGGCGACCTGGATGCCCAGCTCGCGGGTGGGCACGACGACCAGCGCCTGCGGCACGCCGTCGCCGCCCTCCTCGGGCGCGAAGACGCGCTCCAGCAGCGGTACGCCGAAGCCGAGGGTCTTGCCGGTGCCGGTGGGCGCCTGGCCGATCAGGTCGGTGCCACGCAGCGCGATCGGGAGCGCGTACTCCTGGATGGCGAACGCGCGGGTGATGCCGGCCGCGGCCAGCGCGTCGACGGTCTCCTGACGCGCGCCCAGCTCGGCGAAGGTGGGTGCCTCCGGACGCACCGGAGCGGTGGCGGCCAGCTCCTGGCCGTCCATGAGTTCTTGGGTCAGCTCGCTCATATGGATTTGGGGGTGCCCTCTCGTGGGTGCGCCCCGTCATGTCCTCAGGGCGCGATCGGTTTGGCGCGGGCCACACGGTCGGCGGCAGAACGCCTGGCCGGACCGGGCCGCACGCGCGCCGTGGAGTCGGACTTCGATCGGACCGACCGGTCTGTTGGACCGGCCTGGCCAGCTCGGCGCCCACGGCAACTGCTCCATGTTACCTGAACAGCACGCCGGCCGTCCTGATTCCTGGCGCAGGTGGCGCGCACGGGGGCGTCAGGTGTGACCTGCGCCACTCCCCCCGGGGTGTGCGGGCGGGCGGTAGCCTGCGCTCGTGCCCGACCCCGACCAGACCGGCCCTGCCGTCCCGGACCCGCCCGGCCCTGCCGTTTCGGCTCTGTCGGCCCACGTCGTCCCGGACCTGCCCGACCCTGCCGTCCCGGACCCGCCCGACCCTGCCGTCCCGGATCTGCTCGGACTGGTCGCGTTCGGCGAACTGCTCGCCTTCGAGCGGATGGCCGTCGACGCCCGGCTCGCCCCCGACCTGCGCCGCCGGGCGGCCCTGAGCGAGATGGCCGCCGCCGAGATCGCCAACTACCGTCGACTGGCCGACCGGCTGGCCGCGCTCGGCGTGCTCCCCGACGACGCGATGGCGCCGTACGTCGCGCCGCTGCAGGCGTACCACGACTCGACCGAGCCGCGGGACTGGGCGGAGGCGGTGACCAAGGCGTACGTGGGCGACGCCATCACCGACGACTTCATCCGGGAGATCGCCGCGGCCCTGGCCGAGCCGGACCGCCGGCTCGTCCTCGACGTGGTGCACGACTCCGCGTACGCCGACTTCGCCGTCGCCGAGATCCGGGCCGCCATCGCGGCGGACCCGAAGGTGGCCGGCCGGCTCTCGATGTGGGCGCGGCGGCTGGTCGGGGAGGCCCTGTCGCAGGCCGGTCGGGTCGCCGCCGACCGGGGCGCGCTGACCGCCCTCATCGCCGGTAGCGACCGGGTGGACGTGCAGGGACTTTTCCGGCGGCTGACCGCCGCGCACACCACGCGGATGGCCGCCGCCGGGCTGAACAACTGACGCGCGGGCGAACTCCACCGCGACTGGCGCCAGGAAGCCTGCCGCTCGATGACCGACGCACCGGCACACGGAGTGCCGGACGAGCCGGCGTGCCGGGCCGGGTCGGGTCGGCGGGGTCCGCGACGGGCGACGTCGTCACCCGTCGCGGGCTGCCGACCGGGTCAGCGGACGGTGAAACCGACCGCCCGCGGCGACGCCTCGGCGATCTCGACGTAGGCGACCTTGTTGACCGGCACGATCACCCGCCGGCCCTTCTCGTCGGTCAGGGAGAGGGTGCCCTCGTCCTTGGTCATGGCGTCGGTCACGATCTGCTCGATCTCGGCCGGCGACTGCGCGCTCTCCAGCACCAGCTCGCGGGGCGCGTACTGCACGCCGATCTTGACCTCCACAGTGCCTCCTCGTTCGGGCGAAAGAGCCGCCGAGGGGAAGGCTATCCGATCTCGCGCCCCGATGCTCAGGCTGACTCACCTTGCAGCGGGAAGCTGGCGATGCCCCGCCAGGAGAGCGCGGCGACCAACGCCTCCGCCTCCGCCTTGGGCACCTGCCGGCCGCCGGCCAGCCAGAACTGCGCGGCGGTCTCGGCCGCCCCGACCAGGCCGGAGGCGAGCAGCTCGGCGTGCGCCCGACTGACCCCGGTGTCGGAGATGATGGTGTCGGTGATGGCCGCGATGCAGCCCTGCTCGACCCGCTCGACGCGCTGCCGCACCGCCGGGTCGTTGCGCAGGTCGGACTCGAAGACGAGGCGGAACGCCTCGCTCTCGTGGTCGACGAAGTCGAAGTACGCGCGCACCGACGCGCTGACCCGCTCCTTGTTGTCATTGGTGCCGCGCATGGCCTCGTCGACCTTCGCGAGGATCGCGTCGCAGTGCGTGTCCAGCAGCGCGAGGTAGAGGTCCATCTTGCCGGGGAAGTGCTGGTAGAGCACGGGCTTGGAGACTCCCGCCCGTTCGGCGATGTCGTCCATCGCCGCCGCGTGGTAGCCCTGGGCGACGAACACCTCCTGAGCGGCGGCGAGCAGTTGCTTGCGGCGCGCCGAACGGGGCAGGCGGGTGGGCCGGCCGGCTGTCTGTGCACCGTTCCCCACAGCGGTCATGGGAACCTCCGAGTTTCTTCGTACGAGCCGGCATTTCACCCGAACCGGTCTGGGCTCAGGGCCCGTCGCGGAATTGGCCCGCCGCTGTAACTTATCGCCACTGTCACCACACGGTAGCCTCAGCGGGGGCGACCAAGGAGCGCGCGGTGAGTGAAACAGGGCAACCCGGTGCCGCCACCCCGGGAGAGCACGGCGACGGGACGGGTCAGCAGGACGACCTGGGCCGGGCCGGCAGCGGGTGGGCGCCCTCGGCGGCCGGATGGTCCCGGGGCCAGGAGATCTCCGGGGCCCGCGAGCAGGCCTCGGCGTGGGGTCCGCCCGACCCGGGTCTCGGCTGGGCCGCCTCCTCACCCCGGCACGGCGACCTGCCGTCGCCGCTGCCTGGTCCGCCGGCCGCACCCGAGCCGCCGGCCCGGGCCAACGGTCACCACGTCAACGGCGTCAGCCACGCCGACGACGCGCCGGTCGGCCGCCAGGCTCCGGTGAGCGCCCCGCCCGGCATCCTCGGCGAGCAGCGCCGCGACCCGGGAGGCGACCGGCTGGTGGTGCCCGCGCAGCGGCCGGCGCCCACGGCCGATCAGCCGTCGGACCCGCAGCACGGGCTCGCCGAGCCCGAGACCGGCCCCGCCCGGCACTCCTCCGCGGACCCGTCGGCCGGCCGTCAGCCGCGCTGGGCCGAACCCGGCCCGCCGACCTCGGCCCCGCCGGCCATGCAGGTCCCGCCCGTCGGCACGGCGGCCAGCGGCTTCGAGGTGCCGCCCGGCTTCCACGCGCCGACCGTCGACCGCTCCGCCGCCGAGGAGCCCTCCCCGGCCGCCGGTGCCCCCGGCTGGGCCGACTCCTTCCCGCCGGAGCCGCCGTCCCCCGCCCCCCGCCCGTTCCCGCCGGCCGGCGAGCGCCCGCCCGCGCCCGAGGCCTCGGCGGGCGACCGGCCGGCGACCGGTGACCGGCTCTCCGGCGTCGACCGCGCGCTCGGCGCGGAGCGCCCCTTCCGGCAGGAGTACGGATCCGACCCCGACCGTGGCCCGGTCGCCGGGCAGGACCCCGCGCCGGCCCCCGCCGAGCAGGCCGGCACCTCGGGTGCCACCGGCCCCGACCGCGGGCCGGGCGTCGAGCAGGTGGCCGCGGAGCACGCGCCGGGCGCCGACCGTGGGCCCGGTGCCGGCCGGGAACCGGGCGACTCCCGCGCGTCGGCCGCCGAATGGCCACCGGCGACCGAGCCGGACTGGTCAGGCCCGAACTGGAACCGACCGAGCTGGGGCGGCGGCTGGGCACCCCCCTGGTCCCGTGAGGAGAGCGAGCCGGCCGGCCGGGCCTGGGACGAGCCCGCCACCACCGGCCGCCGGTCCCGCACGGAGGACGAGCCGGTCGGCCGCCGGGCGCGCGAGGAGGACGAGCCCGTGGGCCGCCGGTCCCGGGAGGACCGGGCACCAGGCTGGGCCGCCGAGCCGCACCGACCCTACGAGCCGCCGCACGCCGAGCCGTCCGGCCGGCCCTACGAGCCGCCGCACGCCGAGCCGGGCCGCCCCTACGAGGTCGGCCGGACCGAGTCCGCGTCGCGCCCGGCGTACGAGCCGCCGGCCGATCCCGCCGACCGGGCGGCGTCGCCCGCGGCCGACCGGTCCATCCCGGTCCCGGCCGAGCGACCCGCCTGGGCGGGCGGGGGGCCGTCGGGCGCGCCCGCGAGCGCGCCCCCGGCTGCGTACGACCTGGCCGGCCCGGTGGAGGGCACCACTCCTGCGCCGGCCGGGGACGAGACCGCGGGCCGGACGGCCCGGCCGTTCCGGCTCCGGTCGGTGAGCGAGGAGCGACCCCCGGAGGCGTCGAACGGCCCGCAGGCCGCCTCCGGTCCCGCCGCCGCGGCCGCCACGGGCGGGCCCGGGCGACGTGACCGCACCCCGTCCGCGCCCGCCCCGACGAGCGCGCCTCCCTACGCGGCCCGCCGATCCGCCCCCGAACCGGCGTCGACGGCCGAGCCGGCCGGCGACGACCGCCTCCCGGACCACCCGTCGGCGGTGTTGCCGCAGCGCGTCCCCGCCGAACCGGACGTGCCCGTCGTGCCGGAGCCGCCAGCCGTGGAGCCACCCGCCGAAACCCCGGAACTCGCCCGCATCGCCACCCACCTGCGCCGCGACGACGAGCCCGCACCGCTGCGGGAGCGGCCGGAGGGCTTCGACGTCAACGCGATCCTCGACGCCGTACGCGGGGTGGCCGGCGTTCGCGACGCGGCCCTGCGCCGCACCCCGGCCGGCGCGCACAGCCTGCGGCTCGACCTGGCCGACGGGGCCGACCCGGCCGAGGTGAGCCGGCTGGTCGCCCGCCTGCTCCAGGAGCGGATGGGGCTCGCCGCCGCCCCGCGGAACGTGCCCGGCATGCCGGCCGCCCCGGTGCGCCGCCGGTCGGCCGAGCCGCGCGCCGCCGAGACCAGGTCGCCGGGCTCCGTCGGGCCGCGGAGCGCCGAGCCGCCGGCCGCCGAGACCCGGGTGCCCGGCAGCCGCGCGGCCGGCAGCCCGACCGAGGTCCCGCAGGCCCGCACCGAGCAGCGCCCCGAGGCGGCGCCGGAGCCCCCGCGCCGGCGCCGGCAGTCCGCCGCCCCGCACCGGGGCCGGGCCACCGTGGAGGAGCCGGGCTCGGTCTCGGCCGCCCCGGCCGGGACCCCCACCGGCAGCCCGGCGACCGCCGGCACGTCGTACTCCGGCGGGCAGGTGACCACGACGGAGTCCGCGCCGTCCAGGCCGTTGGACACCGGCGGCGCGGCCGGTCCCCGGGTGGTGATCGACCACGTCCAGGTGAGCACCTTCGGGCTCGACGCCACCGTGGAGGTGCGCCTCGTCGCCGGCGGGGAGAGCGCCGCCGGCTACTCGACGGGACCGGCGGTCGACGGGTACGTGCTGCGGCTCTGCGCGGTGGCCGCCGCGGCGGCGGTGGACGAGCTGCTCCGCGGCGGGGACCCCGGGCCGGAGCGGGGCCGCTGCTTCGTGGAGCACGCCGCGGTGGTGCCGTTCGGCAACTGCGAGGTGGCCACGGTCGTGGTGCTGCTCGTCTGCGACGGCTGGGTCGAGCAGCTGGTCGGCTCCGCGCTGGTCGCCGGCGATCCCCGGCAGGCGGTCGTCCGGGCCACCCTGGCCGCGGTCAACCGCCGGATCGAGGCGCTGCTGGCCTGAGCGCGGGGGTGTGGTCCGACGCGCCGGGGGAGCGGTGCGGGCCGCTCGCGGCAGGCGTGGTCCGGACGCTGCCGAGCGCCGCAGGCGCGGTTCGACGCGCTGCCGGGCGGCGCGGGCACGGGCAGACTGGAGGGATGAAGCGCGCCACCCTCTGGCCGGACCATCTCCTCCCCGAGCACTCCGTCCCGCCGCCCTGGCCGGGGCGCGAGGTGCGCCTCGACGGCACCGTGACGTACGTCCGGGACACCCCGGCCACCGCCCCCGGCGCGGAGCCGGCGCTCTACGTGCACGGCCTGGGCGGCTCGTCGCAGAACTGGACCGACCTGGCCGGTCTGCTCGCCGACCGCCTCGACGGGCAGGCCATCGACCTGCCCGGGTTCGGCCGCAGCGAGCCGGGGCGCCGCTACACCATCCCGGCCTTCACGGAGCGGGTGATCCGCTGGATCGAGCACTCCGGCCGGGGGCCGGTGCACCTGTTCGGGAACTCGCTGGGCGGGGCGATCTCGGTGCAGGTGGCGGGGCTGCGGCCGGACCTGGTCCGGACCCTGACCCTGATCTCGCCGGCTCTGCCGTTCCTCGACTTCCGGCGCTCGTTGCAGGGTCGGATGCTGCCGCTGCTGGCGATCCCCCGGGGCGAGCGCCTGGCCGCCCGGCAGCTGGCCAAGCTCGCCCCCGAGGTGATGGCCCAGCAGGTCATGGAGGCGTGCATCGGCGACCTGAGCCGGATCAGCGAGCAGCGCCGGCAGGAGGCGCTGGAGGAGATCCGGGTGCGCTACGAGGCCGAGCACTACGCCGCCGCGTACGTCCGGACGTTCCGCGGCCTGGTCTCCAGTTTCCTGCGGTCGTACCTGCCCGGGTCGGGGTCGCTGTGGCGGCTGGCCGGTGTGGTCCGGGCGCCCACGCTGGTCATCGGAGGGCGGCACGACCGGCTGGTGGACGTCCGGGTGGCGCCGCAGGCCGCGCGGGTCGTCCCGGACAGCCGCCTGCTGATGCTCGACGGCGTCGGGCACGTGGCGCAACTGGAGGTGCCGCGCCTGGTCGCCCGCGCCGTGCTGGGCCTGCTCGCCGAAACGGGGGACACCGCGAAGCGGTCCGACATGGCAGGCTGACCGGGATGTCCTCCGCCCACCGCCGCCCCGCCCCGCCCCCGACCCGGGGCCAGCGGGCCGCAGCCTCCGCCGGCGGGCGTCGGCACTCCACGGACCGGGCGGCGGCCGCCGCCCAGGGCCCGGACCTGTCCCGTCCCCGGCACCGCCGGCCGGCCCGCCGGCGTCGCCTCGTCGAGTTGGTCGCACTCCTCCTCGCGGTCGGCGCGGCGGTGGCGGTGGTCGCCGACCGGCGGGGTGCCGACGTCGACGCGGAGGTGCTCACCGCCGAGGAACTGGCTCCCGCACCGATGGTCGCGCCGGTGTCCGCCTCGCCGGTCCCGGCGTCGCCCGCCACCGTGGCCACCACGCCCCCGCCGCCGGTGCTGCGGCTGCCCGGGCCGGTGCCGTCGGCGGGCCGGGGCAGCTTCGGCTACGACGACCGGGTGCGCCCGGTGCTGGGGGAGGCCGGCAGGCTGCACCGCTACCGGGTCGCCGTGGAGTCGGGCTCCGACGAGGACGCGGGTGAGTTCGCGGCCGCCGTCGAGGAGGCGCTCACCGGGCCGGGGAGCTGGGTCGACGGCGGGCTGCGGTTGCAGCAGGTACGCGCGGACGCCCGGCACGACTTCACGGTCTACCTGGCCACCGCCGCCACGGCGGGCCGGATGTGCGCGGCGGGCGGGGTCGACATCCGGGTGGGCGGGCGGCCGTACACGTCGTGCCGGGCGCCCGGCAAGGTGATCATCAACCTGGACCGTTGGCGGCTGTCGGTGCCGCACTACGTGAGCGCCCGCGTGCCGCTCTCGGTCTACCGGACGTACGTGGTGAACCACGAGGTCGGGCACCAGTTGGGGCACCGGCACGAGCGCTGCCCGGGCAGGGGCCGCCCGGCGCCGGTGATGATGCAGCAGACGCTCTTCCTCAACGGCTGCGTCGCCAACCCCTGGCCGTACCGCGACGGTCGGCGTTACGCCGGGCCGCCGCTCTAGCCGCCGCCGAGCGGACAGCGGGGGCGGGAGCGCCCACCACCGGTGCCACCGTCGACGGCCGGGACTGGCCGTAGCCAAACTGCGGTAAAAGCGCGGAAATGCCCAGATTCGCGTGGGATGCTCAGGTCATGACGTCGTCGTCCCCTTGCGACCCGCCTGGTCCGCCGAGCCACCGTCCGTCGCCGCGATCCCTGTCCCGGGACCGCCGCCTGCCGGCCCTGCTCCGGGACCGGCGCGCCCTCGGGATCGGTCTGGCCCTGCTGCTCGCGGTGGCCGCCGTGGTGACGCTGGCCCCCCGGCCCGACGGGCAGGCCGGCGAGCCGCCCACGGGCGACCCGGGCCGGGCGGCGTACGGGGCGGCGGCGGGCGAGCACGAGCAGCGCCCCACCCGTTCCCCCTATCCGCGGGAGGGCACGGGCAGCTTCGACGCCGCGACCGGGGACTCCTCGGTGCGGGGCACCGCCGGGCCGGTCCGGCGCTACCGGGTGGCCGTGGAGTCGGGCACCGGCCAGGACGTCGCCGCCTTCGCCGCCACCGTCGACGAGGTGCTGGGCGACCCGCGCGGCTGGACCGCCTCGGAGGAGTTCCGGGTGCAGCGGGTGGCCGAGGCGGACGACGCCGACTTCACCGTCTACCTCGCCACCCCGGACACCTCGGAGCGGATGTGCGCGGAGGGCGGGCTGAGCACCGAGGGCTACACCTCCTGCCGGCTCCCCGGTCAGGTGATCATCAACCTTGCCCGCTGGCTGGAGGCCGTTCCCGACTACGGGGCGCCGCTGGAGATCTACCGCGCCTACGTGATCAACCACGAGGTGGGCCACGAGTTCGGCGGGGAACACCAGGCGTGCCCGGCCCCGGGCGAGCCGGCGCCGGTGATGCAACAGCAGACGTACGGACTGGACGGCTGCGTCGCCAACGCCTGGCCCTACGTCGACGGCTCGCGCTACGAGGGCAGGCTGGTCCCCGGGATCTGAATATTCCCGCTCCCGCAGTTCGGGCGACGTGTCCCTCCTCATGGCCGACCGGCCCCACGACGGGCGACAATGGCTCGGTTCGCCATCAGCCGATCCCGGGGAGTCCACCGTGTCGTTGCCCCCGCTCGTCGAGCCCGCCGCCGAGCTGACCGTTGACGAGATCCGTCGCTACTCGCGCCACCTGATCATTCCCGACGTCGGGGTCGAGGGGCAGAAGCGGCTGAAGAACGCCCGGGTGCTCTGCGTCGGCGCCGGCGGTCTCGGCTCGCCGGCCCTGATGTACCTGGCCGCCGCGGGCGTCGGCACCCTCGGCATCATCGACTTCGACACCGTCGACGAGTCCAACCTCCAGCGCCAGATCATCCACGGCGTCTCCGACGTCGGCCGCTCCAAGGCCGAGTCGGCCGCGGCGTCGATCCGGGAGATCAACCCGCTGGTCGACGTGGAGATCCACAACACCGCGCTGGACCGGGACAACGTCCGCGACATCTTCTCCCGGTACGACCTGATCGTCGACGGCACGGACAACTTCGCCACCCGCTACATGGTCAACGACGCGGCGGTGCTGCTCGGCAAGCCGTACGTCTGGGGGTCGATCTACCGCTTCGACGGCCAGGCGTCGGTGTTCTGGGCCGAGCACGGTCCCTGCTACCGCTGCCTCTACCCGGAGCCCCCGCCGCCCGGCATGGTCCCCTCCTGCGCCGAGGGCGGGGTGCTCGGCGTGCTCTGCGCGTCGATCGGCTCGATCCAGGTCAACGAGGCGATTAAGCTGCTCGCCGGCATCGGCGAGCCGCTGGTCGGCCGGCTGATGGTCTACGACGCCCTGGAGATGAGCTACCGCAAGATCAAGGTCCGCAAGGACCCGAACTGCGTGCTCTGCGGCGAGAACCCGACGGTCACCGACCTGCTGGAGGACTACGAGGACTTCTGCGGCGCGGTGTCGGTGGAGGCGCAGGAGGCGGTGGTCGACTCGACCATCACCGCGCTGGAGCTCAAGGAGTGGCAGGACGCCGGCAAGGACATCTTCCTCGTCGACGTCCGCGAGCCGGCCGAGTACGAGATCGTCCGGATCCCCGGCGCGACGCTGATCCCCAAGGGCGAGATCATCTCCGGCGAGGCGCTGGCCAACCTGCCGCAGGACCGGCAGATCGTGCTGCACTGCAAGTCCGGGGTCCGCTCGGCGGAGGCGCTCGCCGCGCTGAAGGCGGCCGGGTTCCGCGACGCCGTGCACGTGCAGGGCGGCGTGCTCTCCTGGATCAAGCAGATCGACCCGTCGCTGCCCGCGTACTGACCGGTCGCACCAGAGGCCCTTCCGCCCGTGCGGGAGGGCCTCTGTGCCGTGCCGCCAGCCCCGGCACCGGCCCGGTTCGCACGTCGCGCCGGTCGACGGTGGCTACCCGGTGGACCCGGCCGAGCCGTTTCCCGGAGGCGGGACCGACTTTTCGCAGGTAGCGTGTCCGCCGTGGTCGACATGGACGCCGCGATCGGCTTCGTCGTGGCGCACGGGGACGCGGTGGACCGCGCCCGTCTCTCCCGGTTGCGCACCGGCGCGCCGGCGCCGGTGGAGCTGCTCGACGAGGCCGAGGCCGGGCAGGCGCCCGGCGGTGGCTGGCCGGCGGTGCTCGGCGGCGAGGTCGCCTCGGTCGACGCGACCTGCTTCCGCCTCGCCGAGCTGGACGACCTCGGCGCGCTCGGCCGTCCTGCGGCCCGGCACGCGCTGGACTGGCTCGCCGCCCGGCAACTGCCCGACGGTGGCTGGGAGGAGGACCCGCGGCTGGCCGGCCTGGCTCCGGAGTGGGCCCGCCCCGGTGACCCGGAGGCCCGGTTCTACCTGACCGCCAACGCCGGCTACTGGCTGACCGTCGCCGGGCTCGACGCCCGGGCCGCCGGCCCGCTGGACCACCGGGTCGGTGGGGCGTACGCCGGGGTGGTGCAGGCGGCGGCGCACGCGCTGGCCACGGCGCTCGCCCCCGACGGCAGCTGGCCGTCCTTCCTGCCGGCCGGGTGGCTGAGCGCGGCGGTGCTGCACCGGCAGCAGATGTACGACGAGTCGGCGCGCATCCAGGCGGTGCTGGCCGAGCGGGTGCCGAAGATGTCCCCGGCCGACGTGGCGTGGCTGGCCGCCACGCTGCGCCGGGTCGAGGGGAACGAGGAGCAGTGGCTGTTCGCCGCCGCCCGCAGGCGGCTCGCCGAGACCCAGCGCAGCGACGGCGGCTGGGACAGCGACGACGGACACCAGTTCGACGTGCACACCACGCTGACCGCGATCCGGGCCTGCCGCCCGGCGGTCACTTCAGCTGGCTGATCACCAACGGCCACCAGCCGTCGGGGGTGAACGCGGCCGGGTCGATGCTCTCCAGCACCATCCGCAGTTCCTCCGCCCGTTCGGCGCGGCCCGGCTTGCCCTCGTCCGCCTCGACGAAGAGCGCGAACTGGTAGAGGAACTCGACGAAGGCGCGGAAGTTGCTGTTCACCGGCTGCACGTCCGGCTGCTCCAGGTCGCACTGGAGGATCTCCCCGGTGCGCGGGTCGAGCACGTAGAGCAGGTCGTTGTTGTCGGCCACCGCGCCGACCACGATCAGTCGGATGTCCAGCGAGCCGTCCTCGGTGGTCAGCTGGATGGTGTCGTACAGCTCGATGTCGCCTTCGAGGAAGGCGGTGAAGACCACCGCCACGTCGAGCGGGATCTCGTCGCCCTCGGGAAGCATCTCGGGGGTGAAACCCCCCTCCAGCCACGCCTCGCGCGGGTACGGGATGAGCTCTTCCTCGCTCCACAACGCGGTGAACCGCGGATCAGCTGCCATGACGGTCCTTCGCAGGGTCGGCGGGTGGGTCAGGAGGAGAGGCCGGCGGCGATCAGCAGCCGCCGCCAGTTGTCGGCGTACTCGCCGGCGTGCCGGCCCTTGCGCAGCCGCTGCTCGGCAGCGGCGGGACCGAAGACGACGGCCGTCAGCTCCGGGTAGCGGGGGCCGAGCACGTACTCGTCGAAGAACGTGGCGACGTCGGGGGCGATGACGGTGAACTCGACGTCCTCGTCGGGGTGCTCGTACTGGTAGACGTAGGCGCTGGACTCCATGTAGTAGACGTCCAGGTCTTCCCGGTCGAGGTAGATCGGGTCGCCGCCGCGGATCTCGGCGCGGAGGCCGGCGGGGACGCTGTCCATCTCGTAGCCGACGATCAGCGGGCTGCCCATCGGGTCGTTCGGGTTGACCTCGGCCTCCTCCCACGCCTGCGGGGTGAGGATCTCCTTCGGCGCGTGGAACCGGAAGTCGTCGCCCTCGATGCGCCGGAAGAGGCTGTAGACCTCGGCGACGCCGGGCAGGTCGGCGATCGGCTCCAGCGGCGCCGGTCCCTCGATGCGCACGCCGAAGCCGTGCTCGGCCTCCACCCGGGTGAGCA
>NZ_JBEYTP010000014.1:0-155479 GCF_040643125.1 Micromonospora sp. NPDC047465 | reverse complement strand
GCCCCCCCCGCCCGACGGTGCGCGCCCCGACGCGGCGAGCCGGTCGGCGACCTTCCCGGCCTCGCCCCCACCGGAGCGGGCCTGCGTCCCGTCCGGGTGACGGAGCCCGAGCCGGCCCCGTCCGGCGGTCGCCGGAGCCGGCCGGAACCCGTTTCCGGCGCGACTCCGCCCCCGGCGCCGCGGCCACTCGGCCCGCCGCCGGTCGCCCCGGCGCCCGTCGCGCCGCCACCGGTCGCCCCGGCGCCGGTGACCCCGGCCGCGGTGGCCGGTCCGCCCGTCTCCGCGCCGCCCGCACGGCCGGCCTCGACGCCGAGCCGGATCGACGGCCCGACCAACCGCCCGGTCTCCGCGCCGCCGCCCCCGCCGCCCGGCATCACCCCGATCGCCCCGGCACAGCGCGGCACCGTGCCCCCGGCCGAGGCCGGGGAGCCGTTCCGGCCCACGCTGACCACCGCGGCGATCCAGAGCGCCCGCGCCGAGCGGCAGCGCACAGTGATCCCACCCCGGCCCAAGACCACCGGCGAGCCCCCCGCACCCACGGGCGGCTTCAGCGCCACCGACCACAGCGTGCCCGTGCCCACGCCGCGGCCCGACCAGGAGTCCGCTCCCCCCGGTTCCCGGGCCAACTGGCCACTGGTCAACAACCCGGAGGACCCGTCCGACAGCCCGGCCAAGAACCCGGTCGCCGGCTCCTACCGCGACCGGGGCGGGAGCGGCGTCGACGCGCCGACCGACCCGGGCGCCGAGCGTCGGGTCACCCCGCCCTGGCTCGCCGACGACCTGCCCCAGGAACCGCCGATGCTGCGCCTGGTCGAGCCGCCGCCGCTGGCCGACCGCGCGCTGCGCGGCGGGCCGGGCCAGGCCGCGGAGCCGGAGACGCCGCCGCTGCGGCTGGTCGACCGCGAGGAGCCCGGACGCAACGCTCGACCGGCCCCCCGCGCCGAACGCCCGGTGGCCGAGCATCGACCGGCGCCGCCCGTGGAGCGGCGGCCTCCGCCGGTCTCGGACGAGGGCGACGGCGACCTGCTGATCTTCGCCCAGGCGAAGTCCGCCTGGTTCGTCGGGCACGCCGAGGAGTCCGACCTGGACTGGTCCACCACGGCCGACACCGGCTGGCAGGCCGCCGAGCAGGCCGCCCGCCCGGCGGTCGGCGCGGAGACCGCGGCCGGCCTGCCCAGGCGGGTCCCGCAGGCCAACCTCGTCCCCGGGTCCCCGCTGCGGGACGAGCGTCCGCTGCGGATCGTCCGGGACGCGGCGAGCCTCGCCGAGAACACCACCGGATACTTCCGCGGCTGGCGCCGCGGGCAGGAGATCGGCGGGTTCGCGGTCGGCGGCCGACCCGGCCGGGAGGCCGCCGGGGGCTGGGACTTCAGCCGCGACACCGGCGACCGCGACGACGACCGGGAATACGAGTACCGCTCCGCCGGCTACCGCTCCTGAGTGGACAAACCGCCTTCCACCTGCGTGTTCCTGCCCACACCCGGATAATTTGACGCCGGGTCGCGGCGGCCGGGAGCATACCCGGCGGAACAGCCGGCGGCAGGGGTCGCCGGGGTGGGAAGGCGACTCGTGGCGACATCGGCAACCAACCCCTCCGTGCTCACCCGTCGCGGCCTGCTGGCCGCGGCGGCGGGCAGCCTGCTGCTCAGCGCCTGCGGGCGCGGCGATGCGGGCGAGCAGGATCCCGTCAGGACGGCCGCGCCGGGCGGTCACGAGCTGCTGATCGGGGCCAGCCTGGAGCTGACCGGGCCCGGTGCGGCACTCGGCGTACTTCAGCAGCGGGCGCTGGACATCACCGCCGAGGCGCTCAACGACAAGGGCGTGCCGGTCGGCAACCTGCGCCGCACCGTACGGCTGGAGGTGCGGGACAACGCCGGCGATCCCCGGCTGGCGGCCCGGCAGGCCACCGAGCTGGCCCGCGACACCGGCGTACACGCCCTGCTCGGCGGCACCATGGCCGAGACCTCGATCGCCCTCGCCGAGGTGGCGCAGCAGCAGCGGGTGCCGTTCCTCTCGCTCGGCTTCGGCGACGGCATCGTGCTGCCGCTGCCGCAGCGGACGTACGTCTACAAGCTCACCCCGGACGCCGGTGACATGGCCCGGCGGCTGGCCCGGTTGGTCGCCTCGCAGCGGCTGCGCCGGGTGGCGGTGCTGGCCGCGCACGGGCTGCACGGCGACTCCGGCGTACGGGCCATGACGGGGGCCCTGCGGACGGCCGGGATGGAGCCGGCGGCCAGCGTCCGGCTGCCCCGCACCGGCGAGGAATTCCGTCGCGCCGCCCGCTCGACGGCCGCCGCCCGCCCGGACGGCGTGGTGGTCTGGGCGACCGCCCCGGACTCGGCCGCCGCCGTCGGGGCGCTGCGCCGGGCCGGTTACGACGGGCCGGTGTTCCTCGACGCGGGCGCGGTCGCCGAGGAGACCCTGGAGGGCACCAACGCCTCCCTGATGGAGGGTGCGTACGCGGTCCACCCGGTCTCGCTGGGCGGCGCCATGCTCGCCAACACCACCATGTCGGCGCTGCAGCGCAAGGACTTCGTCTACCGCTACGTGCAGCTGCACGGCGGCTTCAGCGGCTTCGCCCCGTACGCGTCCGACGCCGTGCAGCTGATCGCCGACGCGGCCCGGCTCTCCACCAGCGTCGACCGTGGACGGCTGCGGGCGTTCCTGCAGAACCAGGTCACCGAGGGGATGGTGGGGATGTACTCCTTCACCCCCATCCGGCACGGTGGCATGGACCAGGGGTCGCTGGGCCTCTACACCGTCAGCTCGGGCGCCTGGACCCGGGTGTCCTGACGTCCGCCCGCGCCGGCCCGACCCGGACGCGGGCAACGACGAGCGCCCGGTGACGGCCGGAGCCGCCGCCGGGCGCTCGTCGAGGCGATCAGGCCGGGGCGACGGCGCGCGAGCGCCGCATGGTGAGCACGTACTCGACCAGCGAGATCAGCACGTGCTTCGTCGACTCCCGGTTCCGGGCGTCACAGGCCACCACCGGCACCTCGCTCGAGATCGCGAGCGCGTCCCGGACGTCCTGCGGGTCGTGGTACTGCATCCCGTCGAAGCAGTTGATGGCCACCAGGTACGGCAGCCGCCGGTGCTCGAAGAAGTCGATCGCCGCGAAGCAGTCGGCCAGCCGGCGGGTGTCCACCAGCACGACCGCGCCGATCGCGCCGCGCACCAGTTCGTCCCACATGAACCAGAACCGGGTCTGACCCGGCGTACCGAACAGGTACAGGATCAGATCGCGGTCGATCGAGATACGACCGAAGTCCATCGCCACCGTGGTCGTCGTCTTGCCCGGCACCTGCCGGGTGTCGTCGACGCCCACGCCGGCGGAGGTCATGATCGCCTCGGTCGTCAGCGGCGTGATCTCCGAGACCGAGCCGACCAGCGTCGTCTTGCCGACGCCGAATCCACCGGCGATAACGATCTTCGCCGACGTCACGCGCCCGCTCGGGGCCGGCGGCCGGTGCGACATGTCAGAGCCTGCGAAGTCCACTCAGCACCCTCTCCAGCAGTTCAGTGCCCACCGCGTCGTCCGAGTCGTCCAGAATGGTCGGCTCGTGGACCGCGACCAGGCCGTCCGTCGCCATGTCGGCGATGAGCACCCGGGCCACACCGAGCGGGAGCTGCATCCGCGCCGCGATCTCGGCGAGCGACTGCACACGTCCGTCACACAGCGCGGCGATGTACTGGTGCTCGCGACCCTGGCCGCCGTTGCCATTGGCAGCGGCCCGGCCGCGCACCGTCGTCTCGACGAGCGCCTCCAACGCGATGTCGAGACGGGGGCGGGTACGACCGCGGGTCACGGCGTATGGACGGACCAACGCTCCGGTCGGTTCGTCACGATCGGCCATGTCGCCGCTCACCTCCTTCGCACCCGGCACCGGCTCCGGATGGAGCCCGTCGTTGTCGTTGTCGCCCCGCCGACCTCACCGGCCAGCAGGTCGTCAGCCCAGCATGCCCGCGGCCGCACGCGGCTGCGGGGTCAACGCGTCGCCCACCCGGTCGACCAGCAGGGCCATCTCGTAGCCGACCTGCCCGACGTCGCTGCTGCGGGCGGCGAGCACCGCGAACGACGAGCCGTCCGAGATGGACATCAGGAACAGGAAGCCGTTGTCCATCTCGACCACCGTCTGCAGCACCGCGCCTCCCTCGAAGCAGCGGGCCGCGCCCTGGGTGAGGCTGACCAGGCCGGACGCGATCGCGGCCAACTGGTCGGCCCGGTCACGCGGGAGGTCCCGAGACGACGCGAGGAGCAGGCCGTCCGCGGAGACGGCGACCGCGTGCGCGACGCCGGGCACCCGGTCCGCGAAGTTGGCCAGCAGCCAACCGAGATCCTGCGTAGTTGTCATCCTTCTTGCTCCTTCTGCCTGCTCCCGGCCACCGGGCCTGAGCCAGACTGCGAGGATTGCTGCCCTCCCGGAGTCGCCTCCGGGTTGGTCGGGTTGCTGTCCGACGGATGCGTACGCCCCCGCTGCACGCCCCGGTGGTATGCCGAGAGCAGGCCACGGACCCCCTCCGGCGTGCGCCGCTGCACGGAGGTGGCGGGCTTCTCCACCGCGCCCGGCACCAACTGTGCCATGGGGGTGCGCTTGGGCAGCCCCGTCGAGGTGGTAGCCGCCACCGGCACCTCGGTCGCCGCCGAAGCCGCCCGCCACCCGTCGTCGGCGGCGGTCTGCCAGCCGCTGCCCTGTTGCTGCGAGGACCGGCGATAACCGAAGCTGTCGGCGACACCGGGGCGGGCAGCCCCGTTGACCGATCCGTTCTCGCGCGGCGCTCCTCCGGCCGTCGGCTTCTCTGCCATCGGTGCGTTACCTGTCCCGAGTGGTGTCTGCTGCGGGCCCGGACCGCCGGCGTCGACCCGGGCGAACTGCTGGGTCGCGGCGCCGTTGGCCGCCGTCTTCGCGGCGGGCGCTGCCGCCTCCTCCGGGCCCGGCCGACGGGTCCGGAACCAGGCCGACTCGAGCTCCCGGAAGATCGGCAGCTCCATCGTCTCGTCCGCGTACCGCTGCCGGTTCTGGGCCTGCTGCGGGGCGGTCGGCCGGGCCGGCGCGGCAGCCGGCTCCGGCGCCGGGGCGGCCGGGTGCTCCGCGCCGGGGCGCGGCACCCGCGGCAGCTCGGTGGTCATGTCCAGCGCGGCGGCGAGGCGCTCGGGCACCGGCGGGGTCACGGCGTCACGCTCCGCCCCGGCGACCGGCGGCCAGGCCGGCGGTGCCGGCGTGGCCGGGCCCTGCGCGCCGGGGACCGGGCGCTGCGGCAGCGGGCCGCTCGGCGGCGCCGAGACCGGCGGGCCGGAGAACGGCGCGGCGGAGACCGGGTGGCCGGAGACCGGCGACGCCGAGACAGGATGGCCGGAGACCGGCGACGCCGAGACCGGCATGCCGGAGACCGGCGGGCTGGACACCGGGGGCGCGGAGTAGGGAATCGGCGGGGTCGACACCGGCGGTCCCGCGTAGGGCGCCGGCGGCGCGGAGATCGGCGGGACCGGCGGAGCCGAGTAGGGCCGGGCCTCGGGGCTGCTGGGCAGCTGCCGCGGGACGGCGGACTGCTGGCCGGTCGCGTCCGGGTCGTCGCTGGACCGCCGCTGCGGCAGCGGGTCGATCGGCTGGCCGTTGGAGGTACGCGGCCGGAATGCCTCGCCGTTGGTGGTGCCGCTGGCGCCGGTCAGGTCGGACCAGGCCGGCATGGACCGCGTCCCACCCGTCGAGGCCGACGTGCCGGCCCCGTTACGCGGCGCCGGGTCGAACGGCCGACCGCCCAGGGTGACCTGGTTGCCGGACTCGCCGGGGCGTTGGGTCGGCGTCGGGTTGGCCGGGCGGCTGCCGAGCGCCGGCAGCGCGCCGAAGGCCGGGGCGGGGCCGGACGACGGCCCGCCGAACGCCGGGGCGGGACCGGAGGACGGCCCGCCGAATGCCGGGCCGGACGACGGGGCGCCGGAGGCGGGCAGGGCGGGCGACGACTGCACGCGGCCGGAGAGGGCCCGGGGCACGAGCACCGACGTGGGCATGACCACCTCGGCGACGGTGCCCCGGTCGGTGCCGGGACGCAGCTCGACCTTGACGCCGTGGCGGGACGCCAGCCGGGCGACCACGACCAGGCCCATCATCCGCGAAACCGCCACGTCCACCTGCGGCGGCGTGGCGAGACGCTCGTTGAGCTCGTTGAGCTGCTCGGGGCTGATGCCGATGCCCCGGTCCTCGACGTAGAGCGACGCGCGGTCGCCGACCCGGCGGGCCTCGACCATGACGTGCGAGTCCGGCGGCGAGAACGCGGTGGCATTGTCGAACAGCTCGGCGACCAGGTGCACCATGTCGTTGACGGCGTGCGCGGCGACCTCGATGTCCCGGTCGATCACCCCGAACTCGATCCGGGTGTAGTGCTCGACCTCGGACTGGGCGGCCCGGAGCACGTCGATCAGCGCGGCCGGCTCGCGCTGCACGCGGGTGGAGTCGGCGCCGGCGAGCACCAGCAGGTTCTCGTCGTTGCGGCGCATCCGGGTGGCCAGGTGGTCGAGCTGGAACAGCTCGGCCAGCCGGTCCGGGTCCTCCTCGCCGCGCTCCAGCCGGTCCAGGTGACCGATCAGGCGGTCGACCAGGATCTGCGACCGGCGGGCCAGGTTGACGAACATCGTGGCGACGGACGCGCGCAGCGCGGCCTGCTCGGCGGCGGTGCGGACGGCCTCCAGGTGGACCGCGTTGAACGCCTCCGTTACCTGGCCGAACTCGTCCTTGCTGCGCACCGGCAGCGGCTCGGCGATCTGGTTGGCGAGCTGCACCGGGGAGAGCTGGCCGGTGACCTGGGGGTCGCGCAGCCGGGCCACCGCCTGGGGCAGGCCGTACTGGGCGATCGAGAGGGCGCCCTGCCGCAGGTCGCGCAGCGAGCGGGCCATCGAGCGGGCGACGAGGTAGGCGAAGAGGATGGCCAGCAGCAGCATGCTGAGCAGCAGGCCGGTCTCCAGGAACACCTGGCGCTGCACGTCCGAGCGCAGGTCGTCGGCGACCGCGACGACGTCGCCGTCGATCTTCGACTCGACCGTGCGGATGAGCTTGGCGTTGGCCACCATGGCCGCGTCCCACTCGTCCGCGTCGAACGGCGCGCCGGTCAGGGTGTCGGCGGTGGTGATGCCGTTGAGCCAGCTGTTGTAGGTGTTCGCCTCGCGCAGGTCGGGGCCGGCGACCACCTGCGCGTAGTACTCCTGCTCGGACTGGGAGGCCACCACCCGGAAGCTCTGCAGCCACTGGCTGGAGCCGGTGCTGGCGGCGATGTACTCGTTGCGCAGGTTCGGCGTGAGCCGCTGCTGGATGAACGCGCGGTGCACCACGTCCCGGCGGCGGGACAGGAACTCCTTGTTCCGGGCGGTGGCGGTCGCGGCGCGCATCTGGTCGCTCAGCTCGTTGTCGCCGGCGAGCTGGGTGGCCGAGTCGCGGACGCTCAGCAGGTTGTCGATCAGGCCGTCGTACGCCTGCATCGCGGGGACGAGCCCGAGCTTGCCGTTGAAGACCTGGCTGCGGGTGCCGGAAAGGTCGGTCAGGGTCTGGTCGATCTCGCGCAGCAGGGTCTCGAGGTTGGCCGGGAGGTCCTCGACCTTGCCCCGCTGCTGGGAGTACGGCCCCCATGCCTTGTCGACCCGGCCGTTGGCCTCCTCGTACGCCTGCTTGAAGCGGGCCGCGTCCTGCCCCTTCGGCACGCCCAGCAGGCGCAGCGCGTTGGTCCGTTCGTCCTGGAGCGTGTCGACCAGGTCACCCGAGTAGCCGACGAGATTGGCCAGGTCACCGGCGCGGTTGGCATTGTTGAGGGTCTCCAGGTGGTCCACCAGACCGCTGGTGCCCACGACGACCGTGGCGATGGTCGGCACGATCATGATGAGACCGAGCTTGGACCAGATCGGCATGTCGCGGAGCCGACCGGCCGGCCGGCGCAGCCGCGACAGGAAGGAGCCCGCCGTCTTTGGCCGTTTGCTCACGTCACCGCCCTCGCGATTATGCGTCGGCGTCGCCCTCGGGCAACGCCCAGCGGCCGACCCGGCGGGTCGGACCATCCGAGATTCCATCACGCTACCCCTGAAAGAGAAAGCCCAGGTTGGCCGTCACTCGAGGTGTGATGAGATGTTGATGCAATTTGATCGCAGACCGTCTGGCCGGAGTCACTGAAGGTAATGGATCACCCCCACCGCGTTGTCCTGCTCGCCGGCCCTTCCGGCTCGGGAAAGTCGTACATAGCGCAGCGAACTGGCCTCCCGGTGCTCTGCCTGGACGACTTCTACAAGGACGGCGACGACCCTACATTGCCGCGACGCGACGGCCTGGTCGACTGGGAGTCACCCCGGTCCTGGGACGCCGAAGCGGCCGTGGAAACGATTGCCCGACTGGCCAGGGAGGGCAAGGCCGATGTGCCGGTTTATGCGATCGGTGAGGACCGCCGCGTGTCCACCCGGCCATTCGACATAGCTGGTTCGCCACTTTTCGTTGCCGAAGGGATTTTCGCTGCCGACATCGTCGAGGAGTGCCGCCGGCGGGGACTGCTCGCCGGGGCGTACGCCCTGCGCCGGCCGCGCGGCGCGACCTTCGTGCGCCGGCTGGCCCGCGACCTCGCCGAGCAGCGCAAGGCACCCCGGGTGCTGGTGCGCCGGGGGCTGACGCTGCTGCGCAGCGAGCCGGCCGTGCTGCGCCGGCAGACCGGCCTGGGCGCGGAGGCCGCCCGGGCGGGCGAGGTGTTGCGCCGGGTGGCCGGCCTGCTCGCCGGCCACCCGCACCGCCCGTGACGCCGGCCGCGCGGCCCGCGCTCAGCCCAGCAGCTTGGCGTACGCCGGCTTGATCACCTCGTCGATGATCTTCAGCCGCTCGTCGAACGGGATGAAGGCGCTCTTCATCGCGTTGATGGTGAACCACTGGAGTTCCTTCCAGCCGTAGCCGAAGGCGTCCGCCAGCAGGGCCATCTCCCGCGACATCGAGGTGCCGCTCATCAGCCGGTTGTCGGTGTTGACCGTCACCCGGAAGCGCAGGTCCCGCAGCAGCCCGATCGGGTGGTCGGCGATCGAGGCGGCGGCGCCGGTCTGCACGTTCGACGACGGGCACAGCTCCAGCGGGATGCGCTTGTCCCGCACATACGCGGCCAGCCGGCCGAGCACCGGCTCCGGGCCGGGGGTGATGTCGTCCACGATCCGCACCCCGTGACCGAGCCGGTCCGCCCCGCACCACTGGATCGCCTGCCAGATCGACGGCAGGCCGAACGCCTCGCCGGCGTGGATGGTGAAGTGGAAGTTCTCCCGCTGGAGGTACTCGAAGGCGTCCAGGTGCCGGGTGGGCGGGAAGCCGGCCTCGGCGCCGGCGATGTCGAAGCCGACCACCCCGGCGTCCCGGTGCCGGACGGCCAACTCGGCGATCTCCTGCGACCGGGCGGCGTGCCGCATGGCGGTGAGCAGGGTGCCGACCCGGATGGGGGTGCCCGCCTCGGCGGCCAGCGCGCTGCCCTCGGCGAAGCCGGCCAGCACCGCCTCCACCACCTCGTCCAGGGTCAGGTCCCGTTCCAGGTGCTGCTCGGGGGCGAACCGCACCTCGGCGTAGACGACCCCGTCGGCGGCCAGGTCCTGCGCGCACTCCCGGGCCACCCGGCGCAGCGCCGGCGCGGTCTGCATGACGGCGACGGTGTGCGCGAACGTCTCCAGGTAGCGCTCCAGGGAGCCGGAGTTGGCCGCCTCGACGAACCACCGGCCGAGCGCCTCGGGGTCGGCGGTGGGCAGCTCGTGGCCTGCCTCGGCGGCCAGCTCGACGATTGTCGCCGGCCGCAGGCCGCCGTCGAGGTGATCGTGCAGCAGCGCCTTCGGGACCTTGACGATGTCCTCGTACCGGATTGTCGCGACCATGCCCAGACCCTAGTCGGCCCCGCCCTCCCGGCCCACACGACCGGCGGGGGCCGGGGTCACGCCCCGGGAGGCCGCCGGTGCCACGGCCGGACCGGGCGACGCCGCGTCGGTCAGGGGCGCCAGCCGTAGAGCCGGTCGACGGTGAGCCGGAGCACCAGCCGGCCGTCGGCGACCATCGCCGCCCGGTAGTCGGCCCAGTCGGGGTGCTCGCCGCGGATCCGCCGGTAGACCTCGACCAGTTCCTCGACGGTGGCGTCGTCGGGCGCCGCCGCCGGCGGGGTGAGCGCGGCCGTCCCCTCCGCCACGGCGTACGCCCCGCCGTCGGCCGTGGTGACGTGGAAGCTGACCCGGGGGTCGCGGCGCAGGTTGCGCACCTTGGCCCGGCCGGCGGTGGTGGAGCACCGGATCAGGCCGGGCTCGGCCAGGTAGTCGACGTTGGAGAGCTGCGGTCGGCCGTCCCGGCGCAGGGTGACCAGCACGCCCCGGCCGCGTTCGCCGAACAACTCCCACAGGCGGGCGGTCACGCCGACACCCGCAGCGGGGCGCGGGCGGCTGTCAGCACGAGGCCGGTCAGCAGCCGGACCAGCCGGCCGGGCAATCTGGTTGACATGTCACGCACCCTAGGAGCGGGTTGGTGACATGTCAACCAGATGGCTACGATGACGGCATGGAGCAACCACGCTGGCTCGACGACCGGGAGCAGCGCGCCTGGCGGGGCTACCGGCGGATGCGCCGCCTGCTCGACCTGGAACTGGCCCGCGAGCTCGCGCGGGACGCGGGCCTGTCCGAGCCGGACTACGACGTCCTGTCCGACCTCTCGGAGACCCCCGACCAGCGGCTGCGGCTCAGCGAGCTGGCCGACCGGATGCTCTGGTCCCGCAGCCGGCTCTCCCACCACCTCACCCGGATGCAGCAGCGCGGCCTGGTCACCCGCGAGGAGTGCGCGACGGACGGCCGGGGCGCGGTCGTCGCGCTCACCCCCGAGGGCCGACGCGCGATCGAGGCCGCCGCCCCGGGCCACGTGGCGGCCGTCCGCCGGCACCTCATCGACCTGCTGACCCCCGACGAGGTCGCCGCGCTGGACGCGCTGACCCACCGCGTGGTCGACCACCTGACCGGGATGGACCGGGCCCGACGGTGAACCGATGGTGGTGCAGGCACCACCATCCGACCGGCGTGCGCGCACCATCGAAGTGACCCGTCCGGCTGCCTAGCGTCACTGGCGTCACCAGAAGCCGACGCGGGGAGAGTTGCACGTGTTCACGACATTGGCCACGGCGGTGGTCCGGCGTCCGGGGCGGGTGATCGCCGGCTGGCTGCTCGCCATCGCCGCGCTGACCGCCGCCACTTTCGTCGTCTACGGGCCGGAGGGACCTCGGCCCGCCGACAGCCAGGCCGAGTTCCTGCCCGACCGGTACGAGTCCGCGCGGGCCGCCGCGATCGGATCCCGGATCTTCCCCGAACCATCGGGCAGCAGCGCGGTGCTGGTCGTCCGACGGGCCGACGGGGCGGCACTGACCGCCGACGACAGCGCCCGGATCGACCGGCTGCCGCAGCAACTGCGGGTCGTCGGCGTCACCGGGGTGACCGCCGGCGCGACCGCCCCGGACGGGCGGCTCCGCCTGGCCGAGGCGCGCCTGCCCGACGCCGCGCACGCGGAGACGACCGTCCAGACGGTCAAGCGGCTGCGGGCGGCCACCGACGACGCGCTGGCGGGAACCGGCCTGGTCGGTGGCTGGACCGGGCAGGCCGCCGGCGCGGCCGACAGCTTCCTGCTCGACATGATCGTCCACGGCGCCATGATGCTGGTGATCCTGGTCCTGCTGCTGGTCGTCTTCCGCAGCCCGGCGATCGCGCTGCTCAACCTGTTCCTCGTGCTGCTGGTCGCGCAGGCCGCCGCCGGGCTGCTCGCCCTGGGCGGGAAGGTCTTCGGATACGCCCTGGACGCCTCCACCACGGGCCTGCTTCCGGTCGTGCTGCTCGGCATCGGCACCGACTACGCCGTCTTCCTGCTCTTCCGCTACCGGGAACGTCTCCGGGCCGGCGACGACCGCCGTACCGCGATGGTCCACGCGGCCAGCCGGATCGGCGGGGTGGTCACCGTGTCCGCGCTGGTCGTGGCGGTGGCGTTCGGCGCGCTGGTGCTCTCCCGGCTCGCCTCCTTCCAGGTGCTCGGCCCGGCGCTGGCCGTCGCCGTCCTGCTCATGGTGGCCGCCGCGCTGACCCTGTTCCCCGCGGTCTACTCACTGCTCGGCCGCCGGGGCTGGTGGCCGGCGAAGCTGGTCGCGCCGCGTGCCGGGTCGACGCCGGGCCACGGCGGCGACGAGGCGACCGGGCGGTCGGCCCGGACCGCCCGCCTGGTCGCCCGCCGGCCGGCCCGGGTCGCGCTGGCCACGGTCGCCGCCCTCCTACTGCTCGGTCTCGGCGCGCTCCAGCTCCGGCCCAGCTACGAACTCGACACGTTGCCACCCGGCTCCGAGTCGGCCCGGGCGCTGGAGTGGCTCCACTCGGGCCTGCCCGCCGGGACGCTCTCCCCGACGGTCGTGTACCTCACCGGCGCCGGGGTGGACGCGGCCACCACCGAACGGTTCGCCGCACGCCTCGCCGAGGTGCCGATCGTGGCGGCCCCGGGCGGGGTCGAGATCGAGGGGGACGTGGCCCGGGTGCGGCTGCTGCTCACCGAGCCGCCGTACTCGCAGCGGGCGATGGACGCGGTGGAGGACCAACTACGCCCGGCCGCGCACGCCGCCGCACCGCCCGGCACCCGGGCGTACGTCGGTGGGGAGACCGCCACCTTCGCCGACATCCGGACCGTGCTCGACGAGGACCTCCGGCTGATCCTCCCGGTGGCCGCCGGGCTGATCGGGCTGCTCCTGCTGCTGATGCTGCGCGGCCTGCTCGCCTCGCTGGGCCTGCTCGCGGCGGTCGCGCTCGGGTTCGCCGCCACCCTCGGCACCAGCGTGCTGGTGTTCCAGGTCCTCGGCGGCCAGTCGGGGCTCAACTTCCAACTGCCGCTGGTCGTGTTCCTCTTCGTCACCGCGATCGGGACCGACTACAACATCCTGATGATCGCCCGGTTCCGGGAGGAACTGCGCGCGGGACGGCCGCCCCGTCAGGCCGCCGCGGAGGCAGTACGCCGGGCCGGCCCGGCGGTCGCCGCCGCCGGGGTCATCCTGGCCGGCAGCTTCGGGGTGCTCGTGGCGTCGCCGATGCTGGCCCAGATCGGGCTCGCCGTCGCGGTCGGCGTGCTGATCTCGACGTTCGGGCTCTCCTGGCTCCTGGTGCCGGCGCTGGCCGCGCTCACCGGTCGGGCCGCCTTCTGGCCGGCCCGTACCCGCCCCCGCCCCGGCCCCGCTCCCCTGCCGGGCGTCGCGCCGGAGGCCGGACCGGTCCCCGCGCCGACGGGAGACGCCGCGCCGGCTGGGACAATGGCCCGATGAGTGGGGTGCGGCGGGCATGGCGGGAGCTGCACCAGTTGGCCGTCGCGGCGGGGCTGGCCGGGGCGGGCATCGGGTTCGCGCTGGCCACGCTCCTCACCGCCGGGCTCAGCCTGCTCGGCGTCGGCCTCCCCCTGCTCGACCGCACCCTCGCCGGCACCCGGACGCTGCTGGACCGGCAGCGCCGCCGGGTGCCGGGCCCACCGGTCCGGTCCCCGTACCGGCCGGTGACCGGCGGGCTGGCGGCCCGGTTGCGGACGGCGGCCGGGGATCCGGCCACCTATCGGGACCTGGCGTTCCTGTTCGCCCACTTCTGCCTCGCCCCGGTCGCCGTGGTGCTGTCCGTGGGGCTCTGGCTCGGCGTCGCGCAGGGCCTCGCCCTGCCGCTGATCCACACGGTGGCGCCCGGCGCGGTCGACAACTTCCTCGGCCTGCCGATCGACTCGCTGCGCAACGCCGCGCTGGCCGTGGTGCTCGCGCTGCTGGTGGGGGTCGGGGCGTACTGGCTGCCCCGGGGGCTGCTCCACCTGGAGCACCGGCTGACCCGGGCGCTGCTCGCGCCGACCGCCCGGGCGGCCCTCGCCGAGCGGGTGGAGGAACTGGCCGACACCCGCGCCCAAACCGTCGACGCCCAGGCGGCCGAGCTGCGCCGGATCGAGCGCGACCTGCACGACGGCGCGCAGGCGCGGCTGGTCGCGATGGCGATGAACCTCGGCCTCGCCGAGGAACTGCTGGCCCGGGACCCGGAGGCGGCCCGTGGGCTGGTCACCGAGGCCCGCTCCGCCGCCGGCACCGCCCTGTCCGAGCTGCGCGACGTCGTACGCGGCATCCACCCGCCGGTGCTGGCGGACCGGGGGCTCGCCGGGGGCGTCGCCGCCCTCGCCCTCGGCGCGGCCCTCCCGGTCGACCTGGACGTCGACCTGCCCGAGCGGCTGGCGCCCCCGCTGGAGTCGGCGCTCTACTTCACCGTCGCCGAGCTGATCACCAACGCCGCCCGGCACAGCGGCGCGGCCCGGGTGGCGGTGCGGCTGCACCGGGTCGACGGCACGGTCCGGCTGACCGTCTCCGACGACGGTCGGGGCGGCGCCGACCCGGCGCGGGGCACGGGCCTGGCCGGCATCCGGCGGCGGCTCGCGGTCTTCGACGGCCGGGTGCGGATCAGCTCCCCGGACGGTGGGCCTACCGTGGTCGACGTGGAGCTGCCGTGCGCATCGTGATCGCCGAGGACCTGGTGCTGCTGCGCGACGGGCTGATCCGGCTCTTCACCGCGTACGGCGACGAGGTGGTGGCCGCCGTGGAGACCGGCGACGACCTGCTCGCCGCCCTGCTGGAGCACCGCCCCGACGTCGCCGTGGTGGACGTCCGGCTGCCGCCCGGGCACACCGACGAGGGGCTGCGGGCGGCGCTGGCCGCCCGCGCCCGGGTGCCCGGCCTGCCGGTGCTGGTCCTCTCCCAGTACGTCGAGCAGCTCTACGCCCGGGAACTGCTCTCCGACGGCGCGGGCGCGGTGGGCTACCTGCTCAAGGACCGGGTGGCCGACGTGGCGCAGTTCGTCGCCGCGGTGCACCGGGTGGCCGGGGGCGGCATGGCGATGGACCCCGAGGTGGTCTCGCAGCTGCTCGCCCGGCCGGCCCACGCCGCGCCGCTGGGCCGGCTCACCCCGCGCGAGCACGAGGTGTTGGCGCTGATGGCCGAGGGACGCTCCAACGGCGCGATCGCGCAGCGCCTGGTGGTCACCGAGAAGGCGGTCAGCAAACACATCAACTCGATCTTCACGAAGCTCGACCTGCGCGACTGCGACGACGACCACCGGCGGGTACGCGCGGTGCTGACGTACCTGGACGCCTGACGTGGACACCCGCATCGTCGACCGGCTCCGCTGCCCGGTCTGCGCCGAGCCGCTGGCGGAGGCCGCCGCCGGCACCGCCACCGCGCTGCGCTGCCCGCGCCGGCACAGCTTCGACGTCGCCCGGCAGGGCTACGTCAACCTGCTCGCCGGCCGCGCCCCGCACGCCGGGGACACCGCCGAGATGGTGGCCGCCCGCGCCGACTTCCTGGCCGCCGGCCACTACGACCTGATCTCGACCGCGCTCGCCACCGCCGCGACGGAGGCCGCGGACCGGGTCCGCGCGGCGCGGCCCGAGGCGTACCCCCTGGTGGTGGACGCCGGTGCGGGGACCGGCCGGCACCTCGCGGCGGTGCTGGCGGCGCTGCCGGACGCGGTGGGCCTGGCCCTGGACGTGTCGAAGCCGGCACTGCGCCGGGCGGCGCGGGCGCATCCCCGCGCGGCGGCGGCGCTGGCCGACACCTGGCAGCGGCTGCCGCTGGCCGACGCCGGCACCGCCGTGCTGCTGAACGTCTTCGCCCCGCGCAACGGCGCGGAGTTCCACCGGGTCCTCGACCCGGCCGGCTCCCTGCTGGTGGTCACGCCGGCCGAGGACCACCTCGCCGAGCTGGTCGGCGCGCTCGGCCTGCTCCGGGTGGACCCGGCCAAGGCGGACCGGGTCGCCGAGAGTCTGGGCGGGCGCTTCGCGCAGGTGGCGTCGACCGGGCACCGGCGGGAGCTGGCGCTGACCGGGCCGGAGGTCGCGACGCTGGTCGGGATGGGCCCGAGCGCGTGGCACACCGACCCGGCCGGGCTCGCCGCCCGGGTCACCGCGCTGCCCGAGCCGGTCCGGGTGACCGTCGCGGTGGACCTCACCGTCTGGCGGCCGGCCCCGCGCTGACCCGGCAGGTCGGGGTGGCGAGGCCCCGGCCGACCCGGCGGGTCAGGTGGAGAGGTCGACCTCTTCCCAGCCGGGGGGCTCGTCGTGGTAGGGCCCCCGCAGGATCACCGCCCACTCCAGCGCCCACCGGCGCTGGCCGATGGCGTTGGCGTCGACCAGGCCGGGCGGCGTGCGGCCGGCCCGCTCCGTCTCCAGGTACGCCCAGTCCAGGCAGTAGTGCAGGTCGAGCAGCGCGGCCGCGTCGGCGGGGTGCTGCGGGGCCGCGAGGATCCGGGCACGCCACTGGCCGAAGGTCTCCCCGCCGGGGATGTGCGGCATCCGCTCCACCAGCCGCTCGTCCACCGGCAGGGTCGGGTCGAGCTGCTTGGTCAGGCCGAGCACCCAGGCCAGCGCGAAGAGCGCGTCGTGGTGCAGCACGAACGACCGGTGGTCGCCCTTGCCGCCGGTCACGAACTGGAACTCCGGCGGCGTGACCATCTCGACCAGGTGCGAGGTGAGCAGCCAGCTCATCGCGGCCTGTGGCGGCATCCCGAAGCAGCGCGCGAGGATCAGGTGCAGCACGGCGATCCGGGCCTCGATCTCCGCGGTGGGTCGCAGTTCGATCTGGTCGCCGGGCTCCCACACGAGCGGGAACTGGGGTGGCGGCAGCGGGAGACGCAGCCGGGACAACTCGTCCAGGCTCGCCTCACGCACCTCCCGTGGATCGGGGGCAGGTACGGTCACGGCGGAAATGTCCTGTCTCCTCGCGACGACTCGGCGCCGGTTGTCCCCCTGGCCAGGGAGGATAGCGCTCCGAGCCGGCCGGCACCATGCCGCCTCGGCGACCGCCCCGCTCAGCCGATGCGCTCGATGACCAACGGCGTCGCGGCGGGCGCGGTCGGCGAGATCCGCACCGCCCGCGCGGCGTCGTCCCGCGCCGCAGGGATCCGGGCGGCGTGCTCCGCGCGCAGCTCGTAGAGGGGGTCGCCGGCCCGCACCGGGTCGCCGGGCCGCTTGTGCAGCACCACCCCCGCCGGCACGCTGACCGGGTCCTCCTTGCGGGCCCGTCCGGCGCCGAGCCGCCAGGCGGCCACCCCCATGGCGTACGCGTCGACCGAGGCGACGAAGCCGTCCGCGTCCGCGCGGACCACCTCGACCTCGTTCGCGGTCGGCATCGGGGCGTCCGGGTCGCCGCCCTGGGCGCGGATCATCGCGCGCCAGGAGTCCATCGCCCGGCCGTCGCGCAGCGCGGCCTCCGGGTCGGCGTCCGGCAGCCCGGCCGCGTCGAGCATCTCGCGGGCCAGCGCCAGGGTCAGCTCGACCACGTCGGCGGGGCCGCCCCCGGCCAGCACCTCGACCGACTCGGTCACCTCGACGGCGTTGCCGATGGCCAGGCCGAGCGGGGTCGACATGTCGGTGAGCAGGGCGACGGTCCGCACGCCGTGCGCGCCGCCCAGCTCCACCATCGTCCGGGCCAGCTCGCGGGCGTGCTCGACGGACTTCATGAACGCGCCGGAGCCGACCTTCACGTCGAGCACCAGCGCCCCGGTGCCCTCGGCGATCTTCTTGCTCATGATCGAGCTGGCGATCAGCGGGATGGCCTCGACGGTGCCGGTCACGTCACGCAGCGCGTACAGCTTGCGGTCGGCCGGGGCGAGCCCCGCGCCGGCCGCGCAGATCACCGCCCCCACGTCCCGGAGCTGGGCGATGAACTCCTCGTTGCGCAGCGCCGCCCGCCAGCCGGGGATGGACTCCAGCTTGTCGAGCGTGCCGCCGGTGTGGCCGAGGCCACGACCGCTGAGCTGCGGCACGGCCGCGCCGCACGCCGCCACCAACGGGGTCAGCGGGAGGGTGATCTTGTCGCCGACGCCGCCGGTGGAGTGCTTGTCGACGGTCGGCCGGTCGACGGCGGAGAGGTCGAGCCGCTCCCCGCTGGCGATCATCGCGGCGGTCCACCGGGCGATCTCCGGCGCGGTCATGCCACGCAGCAGGATCGCCATGGCCAACGCCGACATCTGCTCGTCGGCGACCAGCCCCCGGGTGTACGCATCCACCACCCAGTCGATCTGCGCGTCGGAGAGCACACCCCCGTCCCGCTTGACCCGGATGACGTCAACCGCCGCAAAACCACTCATCACAAAAGATCTTCCCTAGTCGTGTGCAGATACCGATCCGCGGACCGCGACCACCGACGGCTGGGGCCTGCCGTGCCCGGCGGAGGGATCAAGCCTGACCGCCCGGAGCCGGGTACGGCAGGCCCCAGCCGCTCCGAGCTCAACCACCCCAGCGGACAGGGATCTCCATCGGCGGCTCGCCCTCGCCGGCCCAGAAGATCGTGCCCGAGGCGTCCACGACCACGACCCGGGGCGTGCGGGCGTGCCCCCAGGCGATCGCCTCCGCCGGGTCGTCCCAGCTCGGGCCCTCCTCGAGCACGCCGGTCTCGGCGCCCTCGCTGTCCCCCGCGGACCGCTCCCAGTAGGCCGTCCAGACCTGCTGGCCGGCGGACAGGTCGGGGTGCACGAAGACCGTGCCCCGGCCGCGCCAGGCCGCCAGCCGCTCCGGCACCACCGGCACCGGCGCCTCCCCGGTGACCGCCTCGAGGTCGGCCACGTCGAAGGCGTGCGGCAGCAGCTCGGCCATCCGCAGCGGGCCGCCCTTGGCCTCGATCAGGCACTCCGGGCCGCCCTGCTCCCACAGCAGCTGGCGGCACCGGCCGCACGGCATCAGCGGCTCGCCGGTGGCGTCGACGCAGGACAGGGCGACGATCCGGCCGCCGCCGGTGGCGTGCAGCGAGGAGACCACGCCGCACTCGGCGCAGAGCACCACGCCGTACGCGGCGTTCTCCACGTTGCAGCCGACCACCACGCGGCCGTCGTCGACCAGGGCGGCCGCCCCGACGGGGAACTTCGAGTACGGCACGTACGCGTGCCGCATCACGTCCGTGGCGGCGGCCCGCAGCCGCTCCCAGTCGATCTCCATGTCGTGCTCCCCCGTCAGCCCTTGATGTACGGCTTGCCGTCGGCGGCCGGCGCCCGGACCCGGCCGACCAGACCGGCCACCGCCAGGATCGTCGCCAGGTAGGGCAGCATGGCCAGGAACTGGCTCGGGATGGCGCTGTTGATCGCGCCCAGGTAGGTGGCGAGCTGGTCGGCGAAGCCGAAGAAGAGCGCCGCAAGCAGCGCCCCCGTCGGGCTCCACCGGCCGAAGATCAGTGCGGCCAGGGCGATGAAGCCCTTGCCGCCGATCATGTTCTTGGTGAACGAGTAGAGCGCCAGCGTGTACGAGGCGCCGCCGATGCCGGCGACCACCCCGGCGAGCAGCACGTTGCGGTAGCGCAGCCCGAGCACGCGGACGCCCAGCGTGTCGGCGGCGGTCGGGTGCTCGCCGACCGAGCGGGTCCGCAGGCCCCACCGGGTGCGGAACAGTGCGATGTGGATGACCAGCACCAGCAGCAGGCCGAGGTAGAGGAAGATGTTGCCCCGGAACAGCGCCGGCCCGATCAGCGGGATGTCCGACAACAGCGGGATCTCCCAGTTGCTGAACCGGGGCGCGCTGTTGTACTTCTGCGCGTTGGGCTGCATCAGCCGCTCGTAGAGGAAGCCGGTGACGCCGACCGCCAGCAGGTTGAGCACGATGCCCATGACCACCTGGTCGACCAGGTAGCGGATCGAGAAGACGGCCAGCAGCAGGGAGATGAACGCGCCGCCGAGCGCCGCCGCGACCAGGCCCACCCAGACGTTGCCGGAGAGGCTGCCGAAGAGCGCCCCGCTGAAGGCGCCCATCAGCAACTGCCCCTCGATGGCCACGTTGACCACGCCGGAGCGCTCGCACAGCACGCCGGCCAGGGCGCCGAAGATCAGCGGCAGGGCCAGGATGAACGTGCCCCGGACGATGTTGACCAGCGGCATGAAGTTCTGCCCGTTCGGCGCGGCCGAGACCTGCCAGCAGAGGAACGACAGCACGAAGCCGACCAGGCCGACGCCGAGCACGAGGGTGAACCAGCGCTTCGGCAGCCCGGCGAGCATCGCGACGCCGGCGGCCACGGCGACGATCCCGAACCCGATCGCGCCGAGCGTGCCGTCGATCTTCAGGGCGGCGCCGGCGGCGTCCTCGCTGAGGGTGAAGCGGGCCTGCTCGCCGGTGGCGAGCGCCCCGAACAGCACCGTCGCCAGCAGGCCGAGCCCGAGCAGCACGGCGCCGACCTTGCGGGTGCGGGTCCAGAACCCCAGGTCGACGGGGGCGACGGCGACGTCTTCGACAGCCATGGTGGACATGAGTTACCAGCCCTTCGCCAGGCTCGTCTGCAACCGGGCGGCGCGGGCGGCCCGGAGCTGGAAGATCGCCTTCACCAGGGCCGGCGCGGCGATGAAGATGACGATCAGCGCCTGGAGCACGGTGACCAGCTCCAGCGAGATCCCCGAGTACGACTGCATCCGGTTGCCGCCGGCCTGGAGCGCGCCGAAGAGCAGCGCGGCCAGCGCCACGCCCCACGGCTTCACCCGGCCGAGCAGCGCCACCAGGATGCCGTCGAAGCCGATCTGCGCGACCACCAGCGGGGTCAGCGCGCTGGCGGTGGTGCCGAGCACCATGTTCGAGCCGCCGAGGCCGGCCAGGATCCCGGCGAAGACCATGATCAGGACGTACGTCCGGGTGACGCTGATGCCGGCGGTCCGGGCGGCGTCCGGGTTGGCGCCCACCGCGCGCAGCTCGAAGCCGAGCGTGGAGCGGTTCAGCAGCCACCAGACGGCCCAGGTGGCCAGCACCGCCAGGATGATGCCGGCGTGCACCCGCAGCCCGTCGCCGAGCAGCCGGGGCAGCTGGGCCGACGGGTCGACCGGCTTGCTGATCGCGTCCGTACGGTTCGGGTCCTGGATGCCGTTCTGCACGATGATCCAGGTCAGGAAGTACGTGGCGATGTAGTTGAGCATGATCGTGTTGATCACCTCGTGGGCGCCGGCGCGCGCCTTGAGGATGCCCGGGATGAAGCCCCAGATCGCACCGCCGAGCGCGCCGGCGAGCACCGCGACGAGCAGGTGCAGGCCGGGCGGCAGCGGCAGCAGGAAGCCGGCCAGCGCGGCCAGGATCACGCCCATCGTGGCCTGGCCCTGGGCGCCGATGTTGAACAGGCCGCCCCGGAACGCCAGCGCCACCGACAGGCCGGTGAAGACCAGCGGCGCGGTGTAGGTGAGCGTCTCGGAGATCGGGCTCATCACGGCCTGGAAGCCGACCGCCTCGGGGTCGAAGACGGCGCCCTTGAACAGGTTGCCGTACGCCTCGCTGACCAGCGCCCAGCTCGCGTTGAGCGCGTCGGACGGCCGGGCGGTGATGTAGCTGTAGGTGGCCAGCACCTCGGGGTCGGAGACGATCATCAACACGGCGCCGACGAGCATCGCCAGGACCAGCGACAGCAGGGTCACCGTGAAGGTGTTGGCGGCCCAGAGGTTGTCCAGGAACAGCCGCCCCAGCGAGGGCTTCGCCTCCGGGGCCGGCTGCTTCGGGGAGGTGGCCGCCTCGGCGCGCTCGGTGTTGCCGAGCGCGGTCTGCGCGGCCTGCGCCTCGGTCGCCGGCTCCTTGTCCGGGGAGCCCGACGGGGGGTTCGGGTTGCTCATGCCGGCACTCCGCTTCGCTCCGTGCCGCCATGAGGCATCACCGCACAGAGCCTGATGATTCGCTCGCTTCGCTCGCTCATGCCTCGTCCTCGCTACCAGGGCCCTCGGCAGCCGCGGCCGTGTCGGGGGTGATGCCGGCCATCAGCAGGCCGATCTCCTCGCGCGGGGTGTCCGGGCCGACGATGCCGATGATCCGGCCGCGGTACATCACGGCGATCCGGTCGGCCAGGCCGATCACCTCGTCGAGTTCGCTGGAGACCACCATGACGGCGGTGCCGACGTCCCGCTCGCGGATGACCCGGCTGTGGATGAACTCGATGGACCCGACGTCGACGCCCCGGGTCGGCTGGGCGGCGATGAAGAGCTTCAGCGGCCGGGACAGCTCCCGGGCCACGATCACCTTCTGCTGGTTGCCGCCGGAGAGAGTGCCGACCGGCGCGTCGGCCGAGGAGGTGCGGACGTCGAACTGCGCGATCCGCTCCTTCGCCGACTTCACGATGGCGTCCGGCTTGAGCGCCAGACCCTTGCCGAAGGGCGGCCGGTCGTAGATGTCGAGCACCAGGTTCTCCGCGACGGAGAACTCCTTGACCACGCCGTCGACGCTGCGGTCCTCCGGCACGTAGCCGACGCCGGCGCGGAGCACCTTCTTGGTCGACCAGCCGTTGACCTGCTGCCCGTCGAGCGTGATCGTGCCGGCGAGCGTCGGGCGCAGCCCCATGATCGCCTCGATCAGCTCGGTCTGGCCGTTGCCCTGCACGCCCGCCACGCCGAGCACCTCGCCCGCGCGTACGGTCAGGTCGATCCCGTCGACCGCCCGGATCTGCCGGTCGTCGTCGACGACCAGGCCGGCGACCTCCAGGATCGGCTTGCCGGGGGTGGCCGGCTCCTTCTCCACGGTGAGCCGGACGCTGCGGCCGACCATGAGGGCGGCCAGCTCGTCCCGGCTGGCCTCGGGCGAGGCGGTGCCGACGGTCTTCCCGCGCCGGATGACGGTGATCCGGTCGGCGATCGCCTTGACCTCGCCCAGCTTGTGCGTGATGAAGACGATCGACTTGCCGGCGGCCTTGAGCGACCGCATGACGGTGAGCAGTTCCTCGGTCTCCTGCGGGGTGAGCACCGCCGTCGGCTCGTCGAGGATGAGCAGGTCGACGTCGCGGGTGAGCGCCTTGACGATCTCCACCCGCTGCTGGATGCCGACCGGCAGGTCCTCGATCACCGCGTCCGGGTCGACCCGCAGGTTGTAGCGCTCCGAGACCTCGGCGACCTCGCGCCGGGCCCGCCGCCGGTCCAGGAAGCCGGCGATGCCGCCCCGGACCTGCTCGGCGCCGAGCATGATGTTCTCGGCGACGGTGAAGACCGGCACCAGCATGAAGTGCTGGTGCACCATGCCGATCCCCGCCGCGATCGCGTCGGAGGGCCCCCGCAGCTTCAACGGCTCGCCGTCGACCAGGATCTCGCCCTCGTCGGGCTGGTAGAGCCCGTAGAGCACGTTCATCAGGGTCGACTTGCCCGCGCCGTTCTCGCCGAGCAGGGCGTGGATCTCTCCAGGCTCCACCGTCAGGTCGATGTGGTCGTTGGCGACCAGATCACCGAACCGCTTGGTGATGCCGCGCAGTTCGAGTCTCAGCGCAACCTCCTGGAGTGCGAAGCGATGGTGCAGCGTAGCTGCCGGGGGACCGCTCGCGGCGCGGGGCCGCCGTCGGGGGTGGAGCGGATCGGCCGCCCCGGCGCCGTGGGGGTTCCCCGCGACGCCGGGACGGCCGGAACGTCGTGCTGTACCGCTCGCCGGCCCTACCCGGGTGATCGTCTCACCGGGGTGGGCCGGCGGTGCCTCACTTCGGCTGGGCTGCGGAGGTGACGGTGACGGTGCCGGCGGCGATGTCCGCCTTCAGCTTGTCGATCTCCGCCTTCAGCTCGGCCGGGACCTTGCTGTCGAACTCGTGGTACGGGGCGAGCCCGACGCCGTTGTTGGCGAGGTTGCCCAGGTAGCCCGGGTCGTGCGAGAGCTTCTCGCCGTTGGCGGCCTTGACGACGGCCTCCTTGACGGCCTCCGGGATGTTCTTCTCGACGGTGGTGATGATGGCCGAGCAGTCCGGGGTGCTCTCGCAGCCGTCGACGTCCACCCAGATGGTGTTGTACTTGCCGCCCGACGCCTTGGCCGCGCCGGTGGTGCCGAGGCCAGAGCCGCCGGCGACCGGCATGATGATGTCGGCCTGCTGGGCGACCAGCGCGTCGCTGACCTTCTTGCCCTCGTCCTGCTTGACGAAGTCGTTGGTGAAGGAGCCGTTCTGGGTGGCCTTGTCCCAGCCGATGACCTTGACGGTCTTGCTCTTCGTCTTGTTGTAGTGGGCGACGCCGTCGACGTACCCGTCCATGAAGATGGTGACCGGCGGGATCTTCATGCCGCCGTAGGTGCCCACCGTGCCGGTCTTGGTCATGCCGGCGGCCAGGTAACCGGCGAGGAAGCCGGCCTGGGCGGTGTCGAACTGCATCGGGTAGACGTTGCTCTCCGGCAGCTTCGCGTCGACGATGCCGAACTGCTGGTTCGGGTTCGCCTTGGCGATCTTGGAGGTGGCGTCACCCATCAGGCCGCCGACGGCCAGGATGAAGTCGCACTTCTGGTTGACGTACTGGGTCAGGTTGACCTCGTAGTCGGCCTCGGCCTTCGACGCGACATACTTGATGTCGATGTTGTCGTTGGCCTTCTTGGCCGCCTCGAGGCCCTGCCACGCCGAGGTGTTGAACGACTTGTCGTCGATGCCGCCGACGTCGGTCACCATGCAGGCGCTGTACTTCTTGTCGCCGCTGCCGGCGTTGTTGCTGTCCTCGGGAGCCTCACCGCACGCGGCGGCGCTCAGCACGAGCCCACCCACCGCGAAGACCGAGGCAATCCGCATCCCACGCACCGAGCGCAAGACGTCTCCTTCCCATTGCACACCGCGTCCTGCACGGTGGCAGCCCTATGAGCCGGCTGCGCTGCGCCGCCGGCGTCCCACGTTACGGACGGGAGCGTACGCCCGCGCCCACCCACCGGCCGACAATCGTGCACGAACGTTGAGCGCCTGTTACCCCTACGTAACCCTTAGGTGGGGCAGATCACTCTGAGTGCTGGTAGGTGAGCACCGGGGCGTCGCGGAAACGTCCGTTTTTCCGGGGCGGCCCCTGGCGGAGACGTTACCGCCAGAAGACCGCCACTGCCGCGTTGACCAGGGTCAACCCGACGATCGCAAGGAAATGGCCGCGGTTGACCACGTCGCGCTTCCGGGAAAAGAAGACCATGACGAAGATCAGCAGGGCGAGCACCAACTTGGTAACAAGTTTGGCCGGGTCCGGCTCGTTGCCGTCGCGCAGCGGCGCGGAGAGGCCGATGCCGGTCAGCAGCATGATCACGGACCCCCAGAGCATGGCCGGGTTGATCCGCAGCTTTCCGCTGATGTACTGGACGATCGCGCCGCCGAGCAGCAGGGCGAAACCGATCAGATGGACGTAGCGCAGTATCAGTCTGAGAGCTTCCACGCGCACATCCTCCCCCACCAACGACGGACCGTAGTAGCGGGGCGGTTCAGGGCGTGTCAGCCACCGCCCGGGGGCCGACCGGGCGCGGCGACCCGGCGGCGACCGGGCGCGGCGATCCGGCGGCGACCGGGCGCGGCGATCCGGCCGCGGTGGCGCCGGAGGGCCGGCGGCCCACCAGGACCAGCACCAGCCCGACCAGCGCGTACCCGGCGAGGACGGCGAGCGACCGGGCGGACCCGGCGCCGTCGAAGAAGGCCACCGAGCGCAGCAGGGTGCCGCCGGCGCCCACCGGCAGGAACTGACCGACCGCGCCCCACGGCTGCGGCAGCAGCTCGGGCGCCCCGCTGACCGCCGAGAGCGGGTTGCCGACCAGGAAGACCAGCAGTGCGCCCAGGCCGAGGCCCGGCCGGCCGAGCAGCGCCCCGAGACCCGCCACCGTGGCCGCGGCGGCCAGCGCGAAGAGCCCGACCGCCGCCGCCTCGGCGAGCGGGTCGCCGTCGAGCACGCCGAGCCAGCCGTGCAGCACGGCCACGCCGGCGCCCCCGGCGAGGACGCCGAAGACCACCAGGCCGAGCAGTCGGGCACCCCGGCCGGCGACCAGGAGGGTCAGCAGCGCTCCGGCCAGCATGCTCGCCATCGCGAACGGCAGGAAACCGGCGGCGAACCCGGCGCCCCGGGGGTCGTCCGGGGCGGCGGGGACCACCTCGACCACCGACACCGGGCGGCCGGCGGCGAGTTGGGCGGCCGCCTCGGTGAGCAGCGCGGCGACCGTCGGGCTCGCGGCCGGCGCGGTGTGCAGGGCGACGCCCTCGGGGCCGGCGACGAACGCCGCGTACACCTGTCGGTCGCGCAGGGCCCGGTCGGCTGCCGCGGCGTCCGGGAGGGTGGTCACGTCGAAGGCTCCCGGCCGCGCGGCGGCGAGCCGGGCGGCGAGGTCGCCGGTGACGGGCGCCGGGCCCGCGACCGCCACGGGCAGGTCGCGCGGCGCCAGGTTGACGGCCGGAGCCGCGAAGAGGGGTACGAGCAGCGCCAGCAGGACCGCCGCCAGGGCGGCGACACCGAGGGCGGCCGGCAGGGGCGGCGGGGTGCGGGTCGACATGGGAGCCTCCTAAAACGAACGCTCATTCTTTTAGGATTCCAGGCTGCCGCCGTGGTGCGCGACTGTCAAGAACGAACGTTCGATTTACGATGTGTCCCGTGCCCCGCGTCTCCCCGGAACACCTCGCCGCCCGTCGCCGCCAGATCGTCGACGCGGCCCGCCGGTGCTTCCTGCGGGAGGGCTTCCACCGCACGACGATGCAGGACGTGATCGCCGAGGCCGGTCTCTCCGTGGGCGCCGTCTACCGCTACTTCCCGAGCAAGGCGGATCTGATCAACGCGATCGCCGAGGAGGCGGTCGGCGGCGCCGGAGTCGTCCTCGACGACCTGCTCCGGCGGGAGCCACCACTCCCCCTGGTCGAGGCGCTCGACCGCGCGCTGGCGTACGTGGAGACGCAGACCGGCGACGACGGCGCCCTACGGATCGCGATCCAGGTCTGGGGCGAGGCGCAGCGGGACCCGGTGCTGGCCGAGTTCGTGGCCGGCAAGTACGACGGCATCCGCCGCCACTTCGAGGCGCTCGTCCGGCGCGCCCAGGGCACCGGCGAGGTGGCCGCCGACGCCGACCCGGAGGCGGTCGCCGCCGGCCTCTTCGCCCTGGTCATCGGCTGGTTCCTCCAGCGGCTCCTCACCGGCCGCCCGGACCGCGCCACCTACCTCGCCGGCGTCCGCGCCCTCCTCGCCCCCTGACCGACCCCTACCCACCCCGCCCCGGCGCGGCGGCGCGCACGGGGCAGGGCGGGGCGCGGGCGGCCCCGCGTCAGGAGAGGCGCCAGGCCTGGAAGGTGGGGCCGTCGGCGGGCAGGGTGACCGTGCCGTCCGGGTCGGGGCGGAGCGCGGGGGCACCCCCGTAGACGTTCTCCGCCGCCCGCAGCCCGGCCAGGCGGACCGGAGCGCCGGCGGCCCGGCGGGCCAGCACCAGCACGCTGCCGGCCGCCGCCTCCCGCAGGAAGACCAGGGTGTCCGCGTCGTGGTGCAGCCAGCGCAGGCCGCCGTGGCGCAGCGCGGGCTCGGCGCGGCGCAGCGCGACCAGCGCCCGGTAGCCGGCGAACGTCGATTCGTCCCAGGTCTCGGGCCGGTGCCACGGCATCGGGGTCCGGGAGCCCTCCCCGTTGGTGCCGGTCAGGCCCAGCTCGTCGCCGGCGAAGATCACCGGGGTGCCCGGCATGGTGGCGAGCAGACCGGCGGCGACCTCCTGCCGCGCGGCGTCGCCGACCACGGTGCGGATCCGGGCCGAGTCGTGCGAGCCGAGCAGCTGCCACGAGTGCGTGTACGACCGCCACGAGACCAGCGACCGGTAGGCGTTCATGGTGGCCAGCACGGCGCCGGCGTCCCGCCGCAGCACGCCGCCGGGGGTGCCGAGGAAGTTCGGCAGCGGGTCGTCGCCGTGCCGCAGCCAGGACCAGACGGGGTCGGTGAAGCCGACGTAGTTCATCGTCCCGTGCCAGCCGTCGCGGTCCAGGTCGCCGGTGTGGTCGTGGCCGTGCTCGGCCAGCAGCAGGCCGTCGGCGCGGGTCTCGGCGACCACCCGGCGCAGCAGCGCCGCCACCTCGTGGGTGTACGCGTCGGCGCCCCGCCGCCCCGTCATGTTCGCCACGTCCACCCGCCAGCCGTCCAGCCCGTACGGTGGGCGCAGCCAGCGGCGCAGCAGCGAGCCCTCGGCGGTGGCGAAGCGCCGGCGCAGCTCGGCGCTGCCCCAGTTCAGCTTCGGCAGCGACTTGACCCCGTTCCAGGACTCGTAGTCGCCGGTCACCTCGTCGAAGTAGTACAGCTCCCGCTCCGGCGCGGACACGTCCGAGGCGGCCCGGGTGAACCACTCGTGCGCGTCGCCGGTGTGGTTGCTGGTGATGTCGCCGAGCAGCCGCCAGCCGCGGGCGCGTACGGCGTCGGCGAGCCGGGCCAGCGCGGCGTTCCCGCCGAGCAGCGGATCGACGGTGTCGAAGCTGGACGCGTCGTAGCGGTGGTTGGAGCGGGCCGGGAAGATCGGCGTCAGGTAGACGGTGTTCACGCCGAGCCGGTCCAGGTGGTCCAGCCGCCCGGTGACGCCGTCCAGGTCGCCGCCGTAGAACTGGTAGGGGGTCTCCGGGCCGCGCCCGATCACCGGGGTGTCCCAGTCGCACGGGATCGCCCAGTCCGGCAGGTCGCGCCCGTCGGCGGCGGCGGAGCGGGCGAACCGGTCCGGGAAGATCTGGTAGATCACCGCGTCCCGGGCCCAGGCCGGCGGCGGAGCGTACGTGACCAGCTTGAAGTCGCCGTTGTCCGGCACGTCGTGGTGCGCCACGCCGGCGGCGTTCAGCCAGCGGTAGCCACGGCGGCCGGTGAGCATGAACCGGTAGTTGCTGACCGGGTTGCGGGCCTCGACCGGCACCCGCCACCAGACGTCGTCGCCGTCGGTGCGGTCGACGACCGCCTCGGTGAACCGGGGCTCACCGTCGCCGGTGGTGCGCACGTGCACCTGGCGGACGTCGGCGCCGGCCGGCACCCGGACGAAGACGTCGACGGTGTCGCCGAGCGAGGGCTCCTGCTCGGGGACGTACAGGGCGGATCCGTCGTGGTGCGGCAACAGGGACATGGCGGTGCCTTTCGCGTCGATCGGACGGGGAGAGAAAGGGGGCACCCGCCGCGGCCGGTTTCCCGACCGCGGCGGTCGACCCGCGACTGCTCCGGTGTACGTCGGACGCCGACGCCCTTGCCGCAGCGAACGGGAGATCGGGTGGGGGGATCAGGCGGCCGACGGGGTCGGCACGCTGACCTTGCCCTCCGCGGGAGGGCGGCCACCCATCCGATTCATCCCTTGACAGCTCCGGCGGTGAGGCCGGAGACGATGTAGCGCTGGACCAGTTGGAAGACCAGCACCGTGGGAATGGCGGTGAGCAGGGTGCCCGCCGCGAAGATGCCGAAGTTGTTGTTCCGCTCCCCGGCCACCAGACCGAACATGCCGACCGCGAGGGTCTTGGACTCGCTGTTGGTCAGGAAGACGTTCGCCATCAGGAACTCGTTGATGGTGCCGATGAAGGCGAGCAGGCCGGTCACCGCCAGGATCGGCGCCACCAGCGGCAGCATGATCCGGAAGAAGACCTGGGCGTGCGTGGCGCCGTCCATCGTGGCCGACTCGTCCAGCTCCCGGGGGAGCGTGTCGAAGAAGCCCTTCATCAGCCAGGTGTTCACGCCGAGCGCGCCGCCCAGGTAGAGCAGCAGCAGACCCCACGGCGTGTTGAAGCCGATCGCCGGCCAGAGGTCGGTGATCGTGGTGAAGATCAGGAAGATCGCCACGATCGCCAGGAACTGCGGGAACATCTGGATCAGCAGGAGCGACAGCAGCCCGACGCGCCGCCCGGAGAACCGCATCCGCGAGAAGGCGTACGCCGCCAGCGCCGACAGGAAGACCGACGCGAACGAGGCCACCCCGGCGATCAGCAGCGAGTTGACGAACCACCACCCGAACGCGGTGCGGTCGAACAGGTCCACGAAGTTGTCGAAGGACGCGCCGGTCGGCACCAGCTCGGTCGAGGAGAGCGTGCCGAGCGGGTTGAGCGCGGCCGAGAGCACGAAAAGGATCGGGAAGAGGCTGAACACGACCGCCAGCACGCCGACGAGGTGGCGCCAGCCGACCTGGGCGAACCACCGGTTGCGGCCCGCGTTGCGGTTGGCGGCCGGGGCGGCGCCGGTGCCGCCGCCCGCGACCGAATTGCCGTGCAGCGAGGTCACGAGTACACCTCCTCCTGCTTGCGGGTGCGCCGGAAGCTCACCGCCGAGACCACCGCGACGATGGTGAAGATGAAGATCGACACCGCGGCCGCCAGGCCGAACTGGGCTCCCTGGGCGCCGAAGGCCAGCCGGTAGGTGTACGTGATGAGCAGGTCGGTCGCCCCCGCGGTCGGGTTGTCCGCCGGGAAGGGGCCACCCTCGGTGGTCAGGTAGATCGCGTTGAAGTTGTTGAAGTTGTACGCGAACGACGCGATCAGCAGCGGGGAGAGCGCGACCAGCAGCAGCGGCAGGGTGACCGACCGGAACGACTGCCAGGGCGACGCGCCGTCGACCGACGTCGCCTCGGTCAACTCCTTCGGGATGGCCTGCAACGCGCCTGTGGCGACCAGGAACATGTACGGGTAGCCCAGCCAGAGCTGCACCAGGATCACCGCGATCCGGGCCGACCACTCCTGGCCGAACCAGTCCACCCCGATCCCGAACAGGTTGTTGATCAGGCCGAAGTCCGTGTTGAACATGTCCCGCCAGACCAGCAGCATCGCGAAGGACGGCATGGCGTACGGCAGGATCAGCAGGACCCGGTAGAGGTTGGTGCCCCGCATCCGGGGCGAGTGCAGCGCCAGGGCGATGAACATGCCCAGCAGGAACGTGCCGCCGGTCGAGCCGATCGCGAAGGCGAAGTTCCACAGCAGGGTGCCGAAGAACGGCCCGGAGATGGCCGGGTCGGTGAGCACCCGGGAGAAGTTCTTGAGCCCGACGGTGACCTTCCAGCCCTGGGCCAGCCGCTCGCCGTCGGCGGCGACGAAGGCGCCGGTCTCCTCGTCCGCTGTCCAGGTCCGGCCGGTCTCGGTGTCCCTGATGCAGTCGCAGCCGGCGTCGTACGCCCGGACCGCCTTGCCCTCGTAGGCGCGGGACAGGCCGGCGGAGCGCAGCGCGCCCCCGGAGGTCGGCACCACCAGGTCGGTGATCTCCTGGCTGCGCGCGCTGGCCTGACCGAAGTTGAGCACGGTGTAGCCCTCGGCGGCGGTGACTCTGCCGCCGGGCGCGACGGTGACCTGGCCGGCGTCGAGCTGGCGCAGCCCCCCGCCGTCGCCGGCCGAGACCACGCCGGTGGCCGGGTCGGAGACCAGGAAGACGAGCGGCCCGGTCGCCGGGTCGCCCTTGGTGGCGATCGACAGGGCGTACTCGGCGGAGCCGGGCACCTGCTTGACCGAGGCGGTCTGGATGGCGACGACGGCCTCGTCCTTGGTGCCGCGGTGACCGTCGCCGAAGTTCGTGAAGGCGGTGCTCGCCGTGTAGAGCACCGGGACCACCTGGAACGCGATCAGGAAGAGCGTGCCGGGGACCAGGTACTTCGCCGGGATGTGCCGCCGGGTCAGGTAGAGGTAGAACAGCCCGGCGGTGGTGGCGGCCAGAACTGCCAGCCCGATCCACTTCTCCGCCTCGACGAGCGGGAAGGCCGCCCAGATCGCGATCCCGGCGGTCAGGCCGAGCAGGATCACCTTGACGAGCAGACCGGTCGCGGTGATCGGCGCGTGGTGCCGCGCGGTGCGGGACGGGCGCGGGAGCCCGGAGCCGACGGGCTCCCGGCCCGGGTCCTGTGTGGCAGGTCCCGGGCCGGACAGCGACGTGCTCATTACTTGATCTGGCCGGAGATGGTCTTGCCGGCCGCGGTGATCGTCTTGGTCGGGTCGGCGCCGCCGATGATGGCGGCCTCGGCCTTACCGAACGGGTCCCAGATGGTGGCCATGGCGGGGATCGCCGGGAGCACCTGACCGTTCTTGCCGGCCTCCTGGAACTTGGCCAGGTCCGGGTCGGTGCCCTTGACCTGGTCCAGCGCGGCGGTCAGCGCCGGCGGGCGGGGCTCGGCGTTGTAGAGCACCACGGCCAGCTCGGGGGTGGTGACGTGGTTGGCCACGAACTCCTGGGCCAGGGCCTTGTTCTTGCCCTTCGACGCCACGTAGAACGCCTGGACGCCCACGAACGGCTGGGCCTCCTTGCCACCGGCGAAGCCGGGGACCGGGGAGATGTCGTACTTGATGTTGGCCTTCTTGGCGTCCGCGACGGCCCACGGGCCGGAGACCAGGAACGCGCACTTCTTGCCGGTGAAGGTGGCGATCGAGTTCTCGGGGGTGATCGACCGCTTCAGCGCGCCCTCGCCCTTCTCACCGAGCGCGGCGATCTTCTTGAACGCCTCGATCGACTCCGGCTTGCCGACGCCCAGGTCCTTCGGGTCGTAGTCGCCGTTGGCGGCGGTGCCGAAGAGGTACCCGCCACCGGAGGTGTAGAGCGGGTAGATGTGGTACGCGTCGCCGTTCTGGCCGGACTGGAGGCAGAGGATCTCGCTGGCCTTCTTCTCGGCCTTGAGCTTCTTGCCGGCGGCGACCAGGTCCTCGATCGTCTTCGGCGCCTCGGGGGCCAGCTCGGTGTTGCGGATCAGCGCCAGGTTCTCCATGGCGTAGGGCACGCCGTAGAGCTGGCCGTTGAAGGTCACGGCCTTGACGGCGGTCTCGTTGAAGCCGCTCTTCTGCTCGGCGGCGAGCTGCACCGGGTCGATGGCGCCGTTCTGGACGAGGTTGCCGATCCAGTCGTGCGCGCCGACCACGACGTCCGGGCCGCTGCCCTGCTGCGAGGCGGTGACGAAGTTGGTCTGGAGGTCCTTGGAGACGGCCTGGACCTCGACCGTGACGCCGTTCTCCTGGCCGAACTTCTCGGCGAACGGCTTGAGGGCGGCGGTGCGCTTGTCGTCGGCCCAGATCACCAGCTTGCCGCCGGTGGCGGCCTTGGTGGATTCCTTCGCGGCCGGCTCGTCGCTGCTGTCGCTGCCGCAGCCGGAGGCGGCGAGCGCCAGGCCGAGGACGGCGACCACACCCGCGGTACGGATGCGCATCGGTACTCCTGTCGTCATGGCGGCCCGCCGGGGGAAGGGCGACCCACCAGTGGAAACCTCTGTAAATTCTTGCCAAACCGGCGCCCGATGTGCTGCGCCGCTGCTCTCGCGTGTTGCGGGGACGTTAGCAAGGGGTTTCAGAGAATGGAAGGGCTTGCAGGAGTGTACGCAAGATCTTGCTCGTGAGCTAAAGTGCGGGCCATGCGCGCTCGACTGTCCGACATCGCCCAGCAGGCCGAAGTCAGCGAGGCCACGGTGTCGCGGGTGCTCAACGACCGCCCAGGCGTGGCCCCCGAGACCCGGCAGGCCGTCCTGACCGCCCTCGACGTGCTCGGCTACGAGCGCCCCGCCCGGCTGCGCAAGCGCAGCGCCGGCCTGGTGGGCCTGGTGGTGCCCGAACTGGACAATCCGATCTTCCCCGCGTTCGCCCAGGTGATCGAGTCGACGCTGGCGCAGAGCGGGTTCACCCCGGTGCTGTGCACCCAGACGCCGGGCGGAGTCACCGAGGACGAGTACGTCGAGATGCTGCTGGACCGGCAGGTCTCCGGGATCGTCTTCGTCTCCGGCCTGCACGCCGACACCGCCGCCAACCACGACAGGTACCGCGCCCTGATCGCCCGTCCGCTGCCCATCGTCATGATCAACGGGTACGCGCCGGGCATCCCCGCCCCCTTCGTCTCCTGCGACGACGGCGAGGCCACCGAACTGGCCGTGGCCCACCTGGTGGCGCTCGGGCACCGCCGCATCGGCCTGATCACCGGCCCGGACCGGTTCGTGCCGGTGCAGCGGCGGGTGGCCGGCTTCCGGGCCGCGATGGGCCGGCTGGCCGGCGCGGCCGAGGCGGACCTCGGCGAACTGGCCGAGCTCTCCCTGTTCGGTGTGGAGGGTGGCGAGGCGGCCGCCGCGCGACTGCTGGACCGGGGCGTCACCGGCATCGTCTGCGGCTCGGACCTGATGGCGCTCGGCGCGATCCGGGCCGCCCGGCAGCGCGGCCTGTCCGTGCCGACCGACCTCTCGGTGGTCGGCTACGACGACTCCCCGCTGATGGCCTTCACGGACCCGCCGCTGACCACCATGCGCCAGCCGGTGGCCGCGATGGCGGTCGCCGCCGTCCGGGCCCTGGTCGACGAGATCAACGGGCACGCCGCCCCGCACTCGGAGTACGTGTTCCGGCCCGAGCTGGTGGTGCGCGGCTCCACCGCGGTCGCCCCGGCCGACGGCACCCGCCCGGCCAGCGGCGGCGCCCCGGGCCGCCAGCGCCCCGCGCCGCCCGCGCTCGCCGTCCCCGCCTGACCGCCCGCCTCGGCTGCCGCCCGCCCGGGACCCGGGCGGACCGGCCGTGGGCGCCCGCCCGGCGTGACCGGGGCCATCCCTTGCGCAAGAAATGCTTGACTCTTGCAGCACCGGGCGGCATCCTGCTCAGACCGCGCCTTCCACCCGCACCGCACCGGGTGTGCTGTCCCGCGCGTCACAGAACGGGGAACCGCCTCCGATGACCGTCAGCAACCCCACGCCGCTGACCTCCGACGACGACTGGTGGCGTTCCGCGGTCGTCTACCAGGTCTACGTCCGCAGCTTCGCCGACTCCAACGGTGACGGGATCGGCGACCTGCAGGGCATCCGCGAGCGCCTGCCGTACCTGCGCGACCTCGGCGTGGACGCGCTCTGGCTGACCCCCTTCTACACCTCCCCGATGGTCGACGGCGGCTACGACGTCGCCGACTACCGCGACGTCGACCCGATGTTCGGCACCCTCGCCGACTTCGACGCGATGATCACCGACGCGCACGCGCTCGGCCTGCGGATCATCGTCGACCTGGTGCCCAATCACACCTCCGACCGGCACCCGTGGTTCCAGGCCGCCCTGGCCGCCGGCCCGGGCTCCGCCGAGCGCGAGCGCTACCTCTTCGCCGACGGCAGGGGCGCGGACGGCGAGCTGCCCCCGAACGACTGGGAGAGCATCTTCGGCGGCCCCGCCTGGACGCGGGTGGCCGACGGCCAGTGGTACCTGCACCTGTTCGACCCGGCGCAGCCGGACCTGAACTGGCGCCACCCGGAGGTCCGCGCCGAGTTCGAGGACATCCTGCGCTTCTGGCTGGACCGGGGCGTGGACGGCTTCCGGATCGACGTGGCGCACGGCATGATCAAGGCCGAGGGCCTGCCCGACGTCGGCTTCAGCACGATGACCACGGGGCAGCGCCAGGTGGAGCTGCTCGGCAAGGGCCGGCTCCCCTACTTCGACCAGGACGAGGTGCACGAGATCTACCGCGCCTGGCGGCCGATCCTGGACAGCTACCCCGGCGGCCGGATGGCCGTCGCCGAGGCGTGGGCAGAGACCCCGCAGCGGCTGGCCCGCTACATCGGCCCCGACGAGCTGCACCAGGCGTTCAGCTTCGACTTCCTCGACGCGACGTGGTCGGCCGAATCGTTCCGCAAGGTGATCGACACCGCGCTCGCCGAGTCGGCCATCGTCGGCGCGCCGACGACCTGGGTGCTCTCGAACCACGACAAGCAGCGGCACGTCACCCGCTACGGCGACGGCGCCGAGGGGCTGCGCCGGGCGCGGGCCGCCACCCTGCTGATGCTCGCCCTGCCCGGCTGTGCCTACGTCTACCAGGGCGAGGAGCTGGGGCTGCCGGAGGTGCTCGACCTGCCGGACGAACTGCGCCAGGACCCGGCGTTCCTGCGCACCGGCGAGAGCCGGGACGGCTGCCGGGTGCCGATCCCGTGGAGCGGCGAGCTCGCCCCGTACGGCTTCGGGCCGGAGGGCAGCGAGCTGAGCTGGCTGCCGGCCCCGGCGACCTGGCGTGCCCTCTCGGTCGCCGCCCAGTCCGGCGTGCCCGGCTCGACGCTGGAGCTCTACCGCACCGCCCTGCGGATCCGCCACGCGCACCCGGCGCTGGCCGCCGACGCGGGCGGGGTCACCTGGCTGGAGACCGGGCCGGGTGTGCTCGCCTTCAGCCGCGCCGCCGGCGACACCGTGCTGACCTGCGTGGTCAACATCAGCGGTGCCCCGGCCCTGATCGACGGGTACGGCGAGCCGATCGCCGCCAGCGAGGCGCTCACCGGCCAGGGCACGGGTCACCTGCTCCCGGTCGACGCGGCTGCCTGGTTCGAACGGCGCTGAGCGGGTAACCCGTCATCGACCTGGTCGTCCGTTGTGCCCCGCGCCGACGGGCGGCTGGGCCACCGACCCCTTGTGGTGGGGGGTGAGGTGGCGCCGGCGCCTCGTGGAGTCCGCTCCCCGGGGCGCCGGCGTCCATCCCGGACAGGTGTCGCCCCGGCCGCCCGGGTCTCCGCCGGTCGGCTCAGGCGGCGCCGCCGGTGAGCTTCGCGGCGATGCGGCTGAAGCCGGCCCGCAGCTCGGCCTCGCTGGGCGGGGCGAGCGGCTCGGTGCGGTGCTCCTCCGCAGCCGCCGCCTCGAGTTCCTCGTCGATGGTGTCCTCGAATTCGCCGTAGAGGTCGGCCTCCTCGATCCGCGCCGACTCGTCCTCGGCGGCGACCTGCGCGGCGGCGATCTCGCCCCGGATCTCCTCCGCCGACACCGCCGGCAGCAGCGGCTCGACCACCGCCATCAGCTGCTCCTCGGCGACCACCGCCTCGGCCAGCGCGAGGGCGTGCGGTCGCTCGTAGGGGCCGCAGACCACCGGCTCCCACTCGTCGGCGTCGCCGAGCGGGCCGAAGGTGATGATCCACGGCAGGCCGAGCATCGGGGAGTCTTCCGGCAGGTCCAGTGTCACGAGTGCGCCCACGCGCCCATCATCGTCCGTCCCACCGGAAACGCGGGTGGCATTCGGCTCAATCGCCGTCACCGTGACGGCCGGATCCTCGTCCGGCGCGGCCACCCGCCTCCGCCGTCGCGCCGTCAGCCCGGCCGCGCCGCGTCCAGGGCCGCGCGGACCAGGGCGAGCGCCGCCGACGGCGGCACCCCCAACCGGGCGGCCTCGGCGGCGTAGTCGGCCGCCACCCGCTGCAACCGGTCCAGCGCATCATCGCGGCCAGGTGCGACGAAAGTGCCGTGCCGGCCCCGGGTCTCCAGCAGGCCGGCCGCCTCCAGCTCCCGGTAGGCCCGGGCCACCGTGTTGACCGCCAGCCCGAGGTCCGCCGCGAACTGCCGCACCGTCGGCAGCCGGGTGCCGACCGCCAGCCGGCCCGTCCCGATCAGCTCCGCGAGCTGCCCGCGCACCTGCTCGTACGGCGGCACCGCCGAGCCCGGGTCCACCGAGATCCGCACGCCCGCTCCCCCGTTCATCCGGCCCCGCCGGGGGCGCCGGGATCCGTGTCCGCGTCGAGGTCGGCCGGCGGCGGGCTCTCCGCCAGGTCCACCACCCGGCCGCGCCGGCTCGTCGCGGCGAGCGCCGCGCCGAAGAGCACCAGTTGGTTGAGCAGGTAGAGGTAGAGCAACAGCCCCACCGCGCCCGCCACCACCGTGTACGCCGGATTGCGCTCGGTGCGCACGACGTAGTAGCGCCCGACGGTGTTCAGCAGCGTGATGCCGACCGCGACGAGCAGCACCACCGGGCGCAGCCGGACCCGGCTCATCCGCAACCTCGGCACCGCCACCAGCAGCAGGGTGGCCAGCACCGCGTTGACCAGCACGCTGAGCACCGCGCTGACCGTGGTCAGGCCGACCGAGCCGGTGCTGCGCAGCAGGAAGCGCAGCAGCGACTCCAGCGCGTCCACCGCCGCCACCGAGACGCCGAGCAGCACGAAGACGACGAGCAGCACGCCCAGGTCGACCAGGCGGCGCACCACCAGGTTGCCGGGCTGCTGGTTGAGCCCGTACATCAGCCGCTGTGAGGAGCGGATGGCCTCCACCCAGCCGATGCCGGTCAGGACGAGGATGATCAGGCCGACCACCCCGACCGTGCCGCTGCTCTCGGCGATCTGCACCGGGTCGAGGAACGGCAGGTTCTCCCGCAGGAAGCCGGCGGCGGCGGCGCTGACCTCGTCGTTGTCCTCCAGGATGGCCCCGAAGATCGAGTACGCGACCAGCGCGAGCGCGAACACCGCGAAGAAGCCGTAGTAGGCGATCGCCGCGGCCAGCCGCCCGCCCAGCACCTCGGCGTAGAGCGCGCCGGCCCGCCACAGGTGGTCGACGACACCGGACCGGCGGCGCGCGGCGCTGATCCGGCGGTCGACGCCCGCCTCGATGCGGCCCCACACGTTCACGCCGTCATCCTCGCCGATCTATCGCCGTCACGGGGGCAACCTGCCGCCGGCCCTAGCCCGCCGGCGCGTCACCCGGTCGGCGTCGTCGCCCCGGCCGCCCCGACGCGCCGGCCGGACGGGGTCAGCCGCCCAGCCGGAAGTCCCGGCGCGGCTGCCACCGGGTCTGCCCGCTGTGCGAGAAGAGGGTGAACGCCTCCACCTCGAACATCGCGGAGAAGTCGGCCAGGTCCTCGTACGCCTTGTCCAGCGCCTCCGGCGCGACGTCCTGCGCGACGGTGACGTGCGGGTGGTACGGGAAGCGCGCCTCGCGGCGCAGCTCCGGGGCGGCGCTGATCGCGGCGGCGAGCAGCTCGCACTCGCTGATCCCGGCCGCCACCGCCACGAAGACCACCTGGGTCACCGGCCGGAACGTGCCGGTGCCCCGCAGGTGCAGCGTGAAGGGCAGGTGGGCGGCGGCGACCGTGGTGAGGTGCCGCTCCACCGTCGGCAGCGCCGCCACCGGGATCTCGGTCGGCCCGAGCAGGGTCACGTGCGCGGGCACGACCTGGGGGTCGCCGGCCTCGACCCGGCGTCGGGTGAGCGTGCCGCCCCACGGCTCCGGGATGTCCACCGCGATGCCGATCTGGATGGTGTCACCGGCGTCCGGCGCCCCGTCCCTGCGATCCACGCTCCGCGCCATCCCTCCGGCCACCGACCCGTCCACCCTCACCCGTCGCGCCGCGGCGCTACTCGCCGCGCACCGGCGGGAAGAAGCCCACCCGCTCGTACGCGGTTCGCAGCGTCGCCGCGGCGACCGCCCGGGCCTTCTCCGCGCCGGCGGCGAGCAGCTTGTCCAGCTGCGCCGGGTCGTCGAGGTAGGTCCGGGTGCGCTCCTGGATCGGCGTGACGAACTCCCGCACCACCTCGGCGAGGTCCTTCTTCAGGTCGCCGTAGCCCTTGCCGGCGTACGCGGCCACCAGGTCGTCGATGCTCCGCCCGGTGAGGGCGGAGTAGATGGTGAGCAGGTTGGAGACGCCCGGCTTGGTCTCGGCGTCGAAGACGATCTCCCGGCCGGTGTCGGTGACCGCCGAGCGGATCTTCTTGGCCGAGCGGGCCGGGTCCTCCAGCAGGTCGATGATGCCGGCGGGCGAGGACGACGACTTCGACATCTTCGCCGTCGGGTCCTGCAGGTCGGTGATCTTCGCGGTGTCCTTGACGATGTGCGGCGCGGGAACGGTGAAGGTCTGCCCGAACAGCGAGTTGAACCGCTGGGCCAGGTCGCGGGAGAGTTCCAGGTGCTGGCGCTGGTCCTCGCCCACCGGCACGGCGTGGGCCTGGTAGAGCAGGATGTCGGCGGCCTGGAGGATCGGGTAGGTGAACAGGCCGACGCTGGCCCGCTCGCCGCCCTGCTTCTGCGACTTGTCCTTGAACTGGGTCATCCGGCTCGCCTCGCCGAACCCGGTGATGCAGCCCAGGACCCAGGCGAGCATCGGGTGCTCGGGCACCTGCGACTGCACGAACAGCGTGCTGCGCTCCGGGTCGAGACCCACGGCGAACAACTGCGCGGCGGCCAGCCGGGAACGCTGCGTGAGCACCTTCGGGTCGTGGCCGGCGGTGATCGCGTGCAGGTCGACCACGCAGTAGTACGCGTCGTGGGTGTCCTGCAGGGCCACCCAGTGCCGCACCGCGCCCAGGTAGTTGCCGAGGTGGAACGAGTCGGCCGTCGGCTGGATGCCGGAGAAGACGCGGGGGCGGGCGGGAACGTCGGACATGCCGGCAATTCTGTCAGCAACGCCTGGCGTACGTCATGACGGGCCGGCGGGTCGGCTCGGACCCACCGGCGCCGGAGCGGTGACCTCGCGCCGGGGTTCCGGCACGCGCACGGCAGCGACGGTGAGCCGGGCCACCCGGCGGCCCTCCAGCGTGTGTACCCGCAGCAGCCAGCCGCCGGGCGGGTCGTCGGCTGCCGGGCCGCCGGCCACCGGCACCTCGTCACCGACGACCGGGAGCCGGCCGAGCGCCGCCATCACGAAGCCGCCCACCGTCTCGTACGGCCCCGGGGGCAGGGTCACCCCGGTGCGCTCGGCGAAGTCGGCGAGGTTGAGCCGGCCGTCCACCACGGCGGGCAGGCCGGCGTGCACCGGGTCGGGGGCGGTGTCGTACTCGTCGTGGATCTCCCCGATCAGCTCCTCGATCAGGTCCTCCAGGGTGACGATGCCGGCGGTGCCGCCGTACTCGTCGACCACCACGGCGAGGTGGTGGCGCTCCCGGCGCATCTCGCTGAGCGCGGCGAGCACCCGCTTGCTGCCGGGCAGCCGCTTCACCTCCCGGGTCAGCTCGCCGACGGTGGTGCAGGGGTCGAGGTCGGGGCGTAGCAGCACGTCGCGCAGGTGCACGAAGCCGACCACGTCGTCGTGGGTGCCGTCGACGACCGGGTAGCGGGTGTGCGTCTCGGCCCGGACCAGCCGCTCCGCCTCGGCGATGGTCAGCCGGGCGGAGAGGAAGACCACCTCGGTGCGGGGCATCATCACCTCGCGGACCAGGCTCGCGCCGGCGACCAGCACCTCGTCGATGATCCGGCGCTCGACCGGGTCGAGCAGGGTGTTGGCGGCGACCAGGTCGCGCAGCTCCGCCTCGCTGATCCGCTCCCGGCCGGCCGCGGGGCTGGCGCCGAGCAGGGCCGTCACCGCGCGGGTGGCGCCGTCGGCGGCGCGGACCACGATCCGGGCGACGGCCCGGGCCAGCGGGCCCGGCTCGCGGCGCGGTCGCGTCCGGGCGCGTCGACGCGGCCCGGGACCACCCGCTTCCCGCATGACAGTGATGGTAGACAGCGCCGGGCCGTCGGGTGCGCCATGTTCGCCTCTGTTCGAACATGAGAGTTCGTGGTGGAATGGCGGGGCGTCGATGGAGCGCGGAAGCACGGCGACCGGCCGTAGGGTGATCACGACATGGCCGCGACGCGGCGGCCGGGCGGGAGGAGACCGACGTGAAACTGCTCGTCACCGGGGGCGCCGGCTTCATCGGCAGCGTGGTGACCCGGATGCTGCTCGACGCCGGCCACCAGGTGGTCGTCCTCGACGACCTGCGCACCGGCCACCGGGAGGCGCTCGCCCCCGACGCCACCCACGTCGACGCCGGCCTCCACGACGCCGCCCGGGTGCTCACCCCGGAGGCGGGCTTCGACGGCGTGCTGCACTTCGCCGCCCTCATCGCCGCCGGCGAGTCGATGGTGAGGCCGGAGCTCTACTGGCACACCAACACCGTCGGTTCGCTCGCCCTGATCGACGCCGCCCGGGCCGCACGCGTGCCCCGGCTGGTCTTCTCCTCCACCGCCGCCGTCTACGGCAACCCCACCGAGCTGCCGATCCCGGAGACCGCGGTCAAGGCCCCCACCAACACCTACGGGGCCACCAAGCTCGCCGTCGACATGGCGCTCACCTCCGAGGCGGTCGCGCACGGCCTGGCCGCCGTGTCGCTGCGCTACTTCAACGTGGCCGGGGCGCACCTCGACGGCGACGTCGCGCTCGGCGAGCGGCACGACCCGGAGACCCACCTGATCCCGATCGCGCTCGAGGTGGCCGCCGGGCGCCGGGAGAAGCTCCAGCTCTTCGGCGACGACTACCCCACCGTCGACGGCACCTGCGTGCGCGACTACATCCACGTCGCCGACCTGGCCCGCGCCCACCTGCTCGCGCTCGGCGCGGCCACCGCCGGCCAGCACCGGATCTACAACCTGGGCAACGGCAACGGCTTCACCAACCGCCAGGTCGTCGACGTGGTCCGCGAGGTCACCGGGCACCCGGTGCCCGTCGAGGTGGCCCCCCGCCGCGAGGGCGACCCCGCCGAGCTGGTCGCCTCGTCCGCGCTGGCCCGCGAGGAGCTGGGCTGGGTGCCGCAGAAGCCGACCCTGCACGACATGGTGGGCGACGCCTGGGCCTTCTACCGCACGCACCTCGTGGCGCCGCGGTGACCGACGACGTCGCGGCCCGCGCCACCGCCGGCTTCCGTTCGGCGTACGCCGAGCCGCCCGCCGGCCGCTGGGCGGCTCCCGGCCGGGCCAACCTGATCGGCGAGCACACCGACTACAACGACGGCTTCGTGCTGCCCTTCGCCCTGCCGCTGCGCACGGTGGCCGCCGCCGCGCCGCAGCCCGGCGAACGCTGGACGGTCTGGTCCGAGCTGTCCGGCGAGACGATCGCCTTCGACGCCGACGAGGTCGCCGGGCCGGGCCGGGTCACCGGCTGGGGCGCGTACGTGGCCGGGGTGGTCTGGGCGCTGCGGGAGGCGGGGCACGCCGTGCCCGGCGCCCGGCTGGCGATCGCCTCCGACGTGCCGCTGGGCTCGGGGCTCTCCTCCTCGGCGGCGCTGGAGGCCGCCGTGCTGGCCGCCCTGGTCGACCTGGGCGGGCTGGACCTGCCCGCCGACCGGCAGCCCCGGCTGGCCCAGCGCGCCGAGAACGGCTACGTCGGCGCGCCGACCGGGATCATGGACCAGTCGGCGGTGATCCGCTGCCGCGCCGGGCACGCGCTCTTCCTGGACTGCCGCGACGAGTCCGTCGAACACATCCCGTTCGACCTGGACACGTCCGGCCTGGCCCTGCTGGTGGTCGACAGCCGGGCCCCGCACCGGCACGCCGACGGCGAGTACGCCGCCCGCCGCAGGTCCTGCGAGGCGGCGGCCGGGCTGCTCGGCGTCGCGGCGCTGCGGGACGTCCCCACCGACGGGCTGGCCGACGCGCTGGCCCGGCTCGACGACGCCGAGACCCGCCGCCGGGTGCGGCATGTGGTGACCGAGGACCAGCGTGTCCTCGACACCGTCGCCCTGCTGCGCGCCGGCAAGGTACGCGAGATCGGCCCGCTGCTGACCGCCTCGCACGCCTCGATGCGCGACGACTTCAAGATCACGGTGCCGGAGGTCGACACGGCGGTCGAGGCGGCCCTGTCGGCCGGCGCCCTGGGGGCACGGATGACCGGCGGCGGCTTCGGCGGCTGCGTCCTCGCCCTGGTCGACGCGGAGCGTGCCGACGCGGTCGCCGCCGCCGTCACGGCCGCGTACGGCGAACGCGGCTTCGCCGCGCCCGGCCACGTCACCGTGCTGCCCGGGCCGGGAGCGACCCGGCTGGACTGACTGCGCGGCTCGACCATCCGGTCAGGACGATCGGTAGGGTGTGGCGTCGACCGGATCGTCCCGGAACGGGAGGCGACGTGAGCGATGCCGGAACGGTCGCGCAGGAGCGCGCCCAGGCGCTGAGCCGCGTCGGACGGCACGCCGAGGCGGCGCAGGTGCTGCGCGGCGCGCTGGCCGAGCAACCCCAGCACGCCGGGTTGCTGCTCCACCTGGCCCGCTGTCACCGGTCGACGGGCCAGCTGGCGGAGGCCATGCGCCTGGTGGACCAGGCCCTCGGCGTCGCCCGCGCCCAGGAGCACCTGCTCGCGGAGAAGGCCCGGATCCTGCTGGCGGCCGGGCACCCCGGCCACGCGGCGGCCGCCGCCCGACGCGCCCTGGAGCTGGCGCCGCGGTCCTGGGAGGCCCACGCGCTGTTCGCGGAGGCGCTGCTGGCCCTCGGCAACCCCACCCGCGTCGTGGTCGCCCGCCGGCACGCCGACACCGCGCGGGAGATCCGCCACGACATCCCCGACGTCCACCTGCTGGACGCCCGGATCCACCTGCGGATGGGCCGGCTCCGGGCGGCCCGGGAGGCATGCCGGCAGGCCCTCGTCCTGGACCCGGCGTACGAGCCGGCGCTGGCCCTGCTGGCGCGGATGGAAGCCTCGCGGGACCGGGTCGGCCGGGCCGCCCGGGGGTTCACCGACGCCCTGGCCGCCAACCCGCACGCGCGGGGGGCCGCCGCGGCGCACGAGGCCGTCGCGGTGGCCCTGTGCTGGCGCCTGTTCGACGCGGCGGCACTGGCCGGCATCGGCCACTGGGCGCTCTTCGCGCTGGTCGACGGCGGGCGGCCCGAGCGGCTCGCCGCCGCCCTGGCGCTCCTGGCGGTCGTCGCCGGGTCGGCCCTGCCGGCCTGGCGGCGGCAGCCGCCGGCGGTCCGCCTCCAACTGCGCCGCCAGCTCGGCTCGACGTCCGTCGTGCTCTGCCTGGCGCTCACCGCGGCGGCACTCGGCGGGCTGGTGGTCAACGGCCTCGCCCCGGCGAGGGACACCCCTGCCGGCGGGGTGGCCGCGCTGCTGCTGATGCCGGCCGGCGCTGTCTTCGCCTTCCGCGCCTGGCGGCAGCTCACGCGCCGGGCCGTCCCGGTGGTCCGCTGGATCGGCTACCGGATCTGGACGCGCCTCGTGGCCCGCGCGACCGCACGGGCCACGGCCGCCGGCGCGGCCGGTGCCACGGAGAGCGCGGCCAGCCCGGCGGCCGGCGTGGTCAGCGCGGCGGACGGCGGGCGGGCGTCGGCGCCCGCCCGTCGATGAGGCTCACTGCGCCTCGACGATCATCCCCGCGCCGACCGTACGGTTGGTGGTCTCGTCGATGATGACGAACCCGCCGGTGGTGCGGTTGCGGCGGTACTCGTCCGCGAGCAGCGGTACGGTGGTGCGCAGCCGCACCCGGCCGATCTCGTTGAGCCTCAGCTCGCCGGCCGAGTCGTCCCGGTGCAGCGAGTTGATGTCCAGCCGGTAGTGCAGGCCGCGCACGATGGCCCGCGCCGAGCGGGTCGTGTGCTTGACGGCGTACTTGCCGCCGACCTGGAGCGGGCGGGTCTCGTCCATCCAGCAGACCATCGCCTCGATGTCCTGGGCCACCGCCGGGGCGTTGTTCGGCCGGCAGATCATGTCGCCCCGCGAGATGTCGATCTCGTCTTCGAGGCGTACGGTCACCGACATCGGCGGGAACGCCTCCGCGACCGGCCCGTCGGCGGTCTCCACGGCGGAGATCCGGCTGGTGAAGCCGGACGGCAGCACCATCACCTCGTCACCCGGCTTGAGCACACCGGAGGCGACCTGGCCGGCGTAGCCCCGGTAGTCGGTCACGGTGGTGGACTGCGGCCGGATCACGTACTGCACCGGGAACCGGACGTCGACCAGGTTGCGGTCGCTGGCGATGTGCACCCGCTCCAGGTGGTGCAGCAGCGACGGCCCCTCGTACCAGAGCATGTTCTCCGACCGGCTGACGATGTTGTCGCCCTTGAGCGCGGAGATCGGCACCACGGTCAGGTCGGGGGCGTCGAGCTTCGCGGCGAACGCCGTGAACTCGTCCGCGATCCGCTCGAAGACCTCCTGCGAGTAGTCGACCAGGTCCATCTTGTTGACGCAGAGGACCAGGTGCGGCACCCGCAGCAGCGAGCAGAGGAACGCGTGCCGGCGGGACTGCTCGACCAGGCCCTTGCGGGCGTCCACCAGGATCAGCGCCAGGTCGGCCGTCGACGCCCCGGTGACCATGTTGCGGGTGTACTGGATGTGCCCGGGGGTGTCGGCGATGATGAACTTCCGCCGCGGCGTGGCGAAGTAGCGGTACGCCACGTCGATGGTGATGCCCTGCTCCCGCTCGGCCCGCAGGCCGTCGGTGAGCAGCGCCAGGTTGGTGTACTCGTCGCCGCGCGCCGCGCTGACCGCCTCCACGGCGGCGAGCTGGTCGGTGAAGAGCGACTTGGTGTCGTAGAGCAGCCGCCCGATCAGGGTCGACTTGCCGTCGTCCACGCTGCCGGCGGTCGCGAAGCGCAGCAGGTCCATGGGGCGACCGGCCGTCTCGGTGGTCGCCGGAGCGACGGTCTCGGTGGTCATCAGAAGTAGCCCTCCCGCTTGCGGTCCTCCATGGCGGCCTCGCTGACCCGGTCGTCGCCGCGGGTCGCGCCGCGCTCGGTGATCCGGGTGGCGGCGACCTCCTCGATGACCTTCTCCACCGTGTCGGCGTCGGAGCGGACGGCCGCGGTGCAGGAGGCGTCGCCCACCGTCCGGTAGCGCACCCGCGCCTTGAACCGCTCCTCGCCCTCCCGGGGGCGGAAGAACTCGTTGACCGCGTAGAGCATCCCGTCCCGCTCGATCACCTCGCGCTCGTGCGCGTAGTAGATCGACGGCAGGACGATCCGCTCGCGGGCGATGTAGTGCCACACGTCCAGCTCGGTCCAGTTGGACAGCGGGAAGACCCGGATCGACTCGCCCGGGTGGTGCCGGCCGTTGTAGAGCGTCCACAGCTCGGGACGCTGGTTCTTCGGGTCCCACTGGCCGAACTCGTCGCGGAAGCTGAACACCCGCTCCTTGGCGCGGGCCTTCTCCTCGTCGCGGCGGGCGCCGCCGAAGAGCGCGTCGAAGCGGTGCTTCTCCACCGCATCCAGCAGCACCGGCGTCTGGATCCGGTTGCGCATCCCGTCGGCCGACTCGCGGACCAGGCCGCTGGCCAGGGCCTCCGGCACGCTCGCCACCACCAGTTGCAGCCCCAGCTCCGCGACCCGCTGATCCCGGTATTCCAGGACCTCCGGGAAGTTGTGGCCGGTGTCCACGTGCATCACCGGGAACGGGATGTTGGCCGGGGCGAACGCCTTCTGGGCCAGCCGGAGCATGACGATCGAGTCCTTGCCGCCGGAGAAGAGCAGCACCGGCCGCTCCATCTCGGCGACCACCTCGCGCATCACGAAGATGCTCTCGGCCTCCAGCGCGTCGAGGTGGGACACCTGGTAGGCGGCGGGGGCGGTCATGACACGGGCTCGCTTCGGTCGAATCCGCTCATCTTATTCCAGACCTTTCCGGTCGGGCATGCCAAGAAGTGCCGCTCAGGCTACCCGGAATGACGCTCCAGCGCTGCAAGCAACCGACTGGCGAGATCCTTGCGACAGACCAGCAGGTCCGGCAGACGCGGATCCGCCTCGTTGTATCTCAGCGCAGAACCGTCGATCCGGGAAGCGTGCAGCCCGGTGGCCGTCGCCACAGCCACCGGCGCCGCCGAATCCCACTCGTACTGCCCGCCCGCGTGGATGTAGGCGTCCACCTCACCGGTCACCACCGCGGCGATCTTCGCCCCGGCCGAGCCCATCGGCACCAGGTGCGCCCCGACGTCCTCCGCCAGGTCGGTCAGGAACACCGGCGGCCGGCTCCGGCTCGCCGCCAGGCGGATCGTCCGCCCACCGGGCGCGGTCGCCGCCTCCACCGTCATCGGCGGGTACGCCGGCGGATAGTCCGTGCCCAGCACCCGGTGCTGCGCCGGCAACCCCACCGCCCCCGCGACCAGGCCGTGCGGCGTCGGCGCGGTACGCGCCCAGAGCGCCACGTGCACCGCCCAGTCCGACCGGCCCTCCTCGGCGAACTCCCGGGTGCCGTCCAGCGGGTCGACGATCCACACCCGGTCCGCGGTCAGCCGGGACACCGCCCCGGCGTTCACCTCCGCCGCCCAGGCCAGGCGCGACCCCTCGTCCTCCTCGGAGAGCACCGCGTCACCCGGCCGCCACTTCGCCAGCTCGGTGCGGATCAGGTCGTGCGAGACCTTGTCACCCGCCGACTTCAGCGCGCCCGCGTCCGCAAAGCCCATCTCGGCCCGCAGCGCGAGCAGCGCCTGGCCGGCCCGGGCCGCCAGCCACCGGGCGAACGCGCCGTCGATCATCGGAGGACTGCCCATGACTCTGCTCCCGTCGCCTCGCCACGCTCCGCGCCGGCACGCCGAGCCGCGTCGCCGGTGCGCCACGCCGAAAGGCGAAGACTACCGGCTCACCGCGGGCGATCCGACGCTCACACCCCGTGGTACAGGTTCTGCGTCGGCTCCACGCCCCTGGTGATCACCGACTCCACCACGTCCGCCGCCCGGTCCACCAGGAACTCCAGTTCCTTGCGCTCGGCCGCGCTGAAATCCGACAGTACGTAGTCCGCCGGATCCTGCCGCCCCGGCGGCCGGCCGATGCCGAACCGCACCCGGACGTACTCCTTGGTGCCCAGCGACTTCGACATCGACCGCAGGCCGTTGTGCCCGCCCTCGCCGCCGCCGCACTTCACCCGCATCTGGCCGTAGCCGATGTCCAGCTCGTCGTGCACGGCGATCACCCGGCCAGGCGGCACCTTGTGGAACTGGGCCAGGCCGGCCACTGGCCCGCCGGAGAGGTTCATGTAGGTCAGCGGCTTGACCAGCACCAGCTTCGGCCCACCGAGCCCGAGCCGCCCCTCGGCGACCTCCGCCACCGCCCGCTTGTGCCGGCCGAACCTCGCGCCGAGCCTACCCGCCAGCAGGTCGGCCACCATGAAGCCGACGTTGTGCCGGTTGCCGGCGTACTCCCGACCGGGGTTGCCCAGGCCGACCACCAGCCACGGCCCCGTCTCGTCCGTCACGCCCGTCCCTCCCGCTGCTCGCCCTCACCCACCTGCCGGGCACCGATACGCCGACAGGCGCCCCCGACCGCGCGGGGACGCCTGTGGCAACGATGCGGACCGATCAGGCCTCGGTCTTCGCCTCGGCGGTCTCCTCGCCCTCGGCGGCCGGAGCCTCGGCGGCCTCGGCGGTCTCCTCGCCGACCTCGGCCTCGGCCTCCTCGGCGGCCTCCTCGACCTCGGGGAGGGTGGCCTCGAGCTGCTCGGCGGTCGGCGCGGCGGTCACCGCGGCGACCGGCAGCTCCGGGTCGGCGACCAGCTCGACGCCGGCCGGCAGCTCCACGTCGCCGGCGGTGATCTGGGTGCCGGCCTCGGCGCCCTCGATCGACGCCTCCAGGTGGTCCGGCACCTTGGTGGCGTCGGCGGTCACCGAGAGGGTGTCGTGGTCGTGCACGATCAGGGTGTCCTTCGCGGCCTCACCGGTCAGCTGGACCGGGACCTCGACGGTGACCTTCTCGCCCCGGCGGACCAGCAGCAGGTCCACGTGCTCGAAGGTGTCCTTGATCGGGTCGCGCTGGATCGCCTTCGGCAGCGCCAGCACCTGGGTGCCGTCGCTGACCTCGATCGCGAAGAGCTGGTTGGCGCCGCCCTTGCGGATCGCGGCCGCGAACTCACGGGCCGGCAGCGCGATGTGCTTCGGCTTCTCGCCGTGGCCGTACAGCACGGCGGGCACCTTGCCGGCCCGGCGGGTACGACGGGCACCACCCTTGCCGAACTCGGTACGGGGCTCGGCGCTGATCTTTACCTCGGACACGGGGAAACTCCTGATGCTTCGCTGCGGCGGCTTGTCGACTGGCGGTGCTGGGGCGAGGGGCTCGCTGGGGCTCATGCGTCGAGAACGACTGCCCGGAGCACCGCGTCGATGACGGTGCCTCCGTGCGGCGCTTGTCAGCGGCCCGCCGGGCACCCTCGCCGTGGCAACCGCACCAGTCTACCCGAGCTGATTCCGCGCTTTCCGGCAGTCCCCTTATCACCGTTCCCGCCGACCCGCAGGGGCGACGCGGACGCCGGGCCGGGGGACCGCCCCCGCCCGGCTCACGCGTCAGGTGGTCAGCTCAGGCCACCGAAGAGGGTGGTCACCGAGCCGTCGTCGAACACCTCGCGGATCGCCCGCGCCAGCAGCGGCGCGATCGACAGCACGGTGAGCTTGTCGAGCTGCTTCTCCGGCGGCAGCGGCAGCGTGTTGGTCACCACGACCTCGCTGATCGGGCTGTTCTTCAGCCGCTCGGTCGCCGGGTCGGAGAGCAGGGCGTGGGTGGAAGCGACGATCACGTCGGCGGCGCCGGACTCCCGGAGGATGTCCGCCGCCTTGCAGATCGTGCCGCCCGTGTCGATCATGTCGTCGACGATCAGGCAGACCCGCCCCTCGACCTCGCCGACCACGCGGTTCGCCACCACCTGGTTCGGCTTCAACGGGTCCCGGGTCTTGTGGATGAAGGCCAGCGGGCAGCCGCCCAACCGGTCGGTCCACCGCTCCGCCACCCGCACCCGGCCCGAGTCCGGCGCGACCACCGTCATCGGGCGGCCGGCGTACTTGTGCTGGACGTACTCGGCCAGGATGTCCATCGCGAACAGGTGGTCGACCGGGCCGTCGAAGAAGCCCTGGATCTGCGCGGTGTGCAGGTCGACGGTGAGGATGCGGTTGGCCCCGGCCGTCTTCAACAGGTCCGCGATCAGGCGCGCCGAGATCGGCTCCCGGCCACGGTGCTTCTTGTCCTGCCGGGCGTACGGGTAGAACGGCAGGACCACGGTGATCCGCTTGGCCGAACCGCGCTTCAGCGCGTCGATCATGATCAGGGTCTCCATGACCCAGGTGTTGACCCCGTGCGTCACGGACTGCACCACGAAGGCGTCCGAACCGCGCACCGAGTCCTTGTACCGTACGAAGATCTCACCGTTGGCGAAGTCGTACGCGTCGGCCGGCGTCGGCGCGACGCCGAGCACCTCACCGATCTCCTTGGCCAACTCCGGAAAGCCACGTCCGGAAAAAAGCATCAGGCTCTTGCGGTTTTCGGCGACGATGCTGCCCATGGGCCCGTCTGCTCCCGTTGGTCGGTGGTACCCGGCACGGTGGTGGTGGGCCGGGGACTATTCGGTTGCAGTATCCCCCGCGCCGGACGCCGGGCTGACCGCCTCGGCATCCCCGTGGATTGCCTCACCTTCACTTGCCCCGAAAGCGCGCGCCGACGCACCCTCGTCGGCCCGACCAGCGCCGCCGGCCCGCTCGGCCGCCGCGGCGGAGACCGTGCCGGCCCGCTTGCGGGCCACCCAGCCGTCGATGCTGCGCTGCGGCGCCCGGGTCACCCCGAGCGCGCCGGGCGGCACGTCCTGGGTGATCGCGCTGCCCGCCGCCACGTACGCCCCCGCGCCCACCTCGACCGGCGCGATCAGGCTGGTGTCGCAGCCGATGAAGGCGGCCTCGCCGACCGTCGTACGGTGCTTGTTCACCCCGTCGTAGTTCACGAAGATCGTCGCCGCGCCGATGTTGGCCTTCGCGCCGATCGTCGCGTCCCCCACGTACGACAGGTGCGGCACCTTCGCGCCCGCGCCCACCTCGGAGTTCTTCACCTCGACGAACGTGCCCACCTTGGCCTTCTCCGCCAGCCGGGCGTCCGGCCGCAGGTACGCGTACGGCCCGACGGTGGCGCCCGGACCGACCTCGGCGCCCACCGCGTGGCTGCGCAGCACGGTGGCGCCCGGGCCGACCACGGTGTCGATCAGCGTCACGTCCGGCCCCACGACCGCGCCGGTGCCGACCACCGTGCCGCCGCGCAGCTGGGTGTTCTGGTCGACCACCGCGTCCCGGTCCAGGGCGACCGTCACGTCGATCCACGTGGTGTCCGGGTCGAGCAGGCTGACCCCGGTCCGCATCCAGGCCTCGTTGACCCGGTCGCGCAGCAGGCGGCGCAGCGCGGCCAACTCGACCCGGTCGTTGCAGCCCAGCGTCTCGACATGGTCGGCAGCGACGTGCACCGCCACCGGCTCGCCGGCCGAGACCAGCAGGCCGAAGACGTCCGTCAGGTACTCCTCGCCCTGGTCGTTGTCGGTCGACAGCTTGCCGAGCGCGTCGCGCAGCCGGGCCGCGTCGAACGCGTAGATGCCGGCGTTGATCTCCCGGATCGCGCGCTGCGCCGGGGTGGCGTCCCGCTCCTCGACGATCTGCTCCAGTCGCCCGTCGGCGTCCCGCACGATCCGGCCCAGGCCGGTCGGGTCGGGCACCTCCGCGGCGAGCACGGTCGCCGCCGCGCCCACACCCTCGTGCGCCTCGACGAGCGCGGCCACCGTCTCCGGGCGGAGCAGCGGCACATCGCCGTTGATCACCACCACGGTGCCCGTCGCGTCCGGCGCGGCGTCCAGGGCGATCCGGACGGCGTGCCCGGTGCCGAGTTGCTCGGCCTGGAGCACCGGCGTGGCCTGGGGGGCGATCTCCGCCAGGTGCGCGCGGACCTGGTCGGCGCCGTGACCCACCACGACCACCGTGCGGTCGGCGGCCAGCGGCGCGGCCGCGGCGAGCACGTGGCCGACGAGGGTACGACCGAGCAGCGGGTGCAGCACCTTGGGCAGCGCCGACTTCATCCGCTTGCCCTCCCCGGCGGCGAGCACGACAACGGTGCGGAGGTGGGGCTGGGACACGACGTGGGCTCCCGTCGGGACGGCGGACACTCTCGCGGCCATGCTAACCAGACAGTGGGCCGACGTCTGGCACGGCCGCACGAATGCCGGTAGATACGGTTTGAGCTGGGGTGCCTGGATTCGAACCAGGAGCTCAAGGCTCCAAAGGCCTGCGGGTTGCCGTTACCCCACACCCCAATGAATGTCAAGCTTCACGAACCGTCAATTTCCGTTACTGCCGCCCGTGATCCGGAACAGCTCGGCGATCATACCTTCGATCCGCCAGTAGAGTTCGCGACTGCGCGGCACGGTGATCACCAAACAGCCACGATAGTCATCACCGGTGTTGCGGCGCACCGTCACCGCCCGGTGTTTCTTGAGACTGGCGGGCCGGAAGCGCTCGACCGGCAGATCGAGCTCCCGCGCCCACCAGGTCACGGCGGCCTCGGCGTCGGCCGTCTCGTGGATGCTGACGCGATAGCCGGGGACGTCTCGGCCGATCCCGCACACCTCCAGGAAGCGCAGGAAACGCGCGAGCAGGCCCGGATCGCTGTTGACGAACTGGAGGCGGTCGTCCCGCCGCCACGGCTTCGACTTGGTCCCCTCGCACCAGTAGATCGCCGCGCCGAGGAGGAGGAGATCCCGTTCGTCGAGGGACCCCACCACGCCCGCCGCCCGCGCCCGTTCCGCGGCCTGGGCGGCGTCCCGGGCCTCGCGGTGCGCCGCCCACCGCGCCTCGGACATCAGCGCCGAATGCTCCCTCCGCCGCTCGGCGACCGCCTCGTCCGCGTCCAGCGGCAGGTGCCTGACCCACTGGTACGCGGTGGACTTGGCCACGCCGAGCTGCCGGGCGATGTCGTTGACCGATCGCCCCTCGGCGCGCAACTCCACCGCTGCGGACCTGAGGTCGTCCTTGGCGCGCGGCCGACGCGTCCGCTCCGGCGGCGGGACGCCCCGCAGCAACTCGTGCACCCGGTTACGGCCAAGGCCGGTGCGCGCCCGGATCTCGCGGACGGAGAGCTGTTCGACGGTGCGCAGCCGACGCACCTCGGCGGCGAGGAAATCGGTCACGAGCAGCACGCTAGAACACGCGTACGACAGACCGGGGCATTCATGTTCGGCGCTGTCCGCTGCGCTCGCCGGGAACCTAAGTTACGGTGACGTAGGCGTAAGTTCGTGATCTCCCGTCCCTCTGCTGCGAGGTGCCATGTCCACCACCACCCTCCTCGAGCCCGCCGCCGCCGGCCCCAAACCCCTCACCCAGGGCAGCCAGTCCCGAGGCATCCTCGTCGCCCTCTGGGCGTTCGTGGTGGTCCCCTTCCTGGCCCTCGTCGCCGCCGTACCGGTCGCCTGGGGCGGCTGGCTGAGCTGGACCGACGTGGCCGTGACCGCGGTCTGGTACGCGATCTCGGGGCTGGGCATCACCGTCGGCTACCACCGGTACTTCACGCACGGCTCGTTCAAGGCCAAGCGGTGGCTGCGGGTGGCGCTGGCGGTCTCGGGCTCGCTGGCGGTGCAGGGCGAGATCATCCAGTGGGTGGCCGACCACCGGCGCCATCACGCCTTCTCCGACCTCGACGGCGACCCGCACTCGCCCTGGCGGTTCGGGGAGAACGTCCGTGGCCTGGTCAAGGGCCTGTTCCACGCGCACGTCGGCTGGCTCTTCGGCCGGGAGTTGTCCAACCGGAGGCGGTTCGCCCCGGACCTGCTCGCCGACCGCGACATCAACCGGGTGGACCGGCTCTTCCCGCTGCTGGTGACCGTCTCGGTGCTCGGGCCCGCGCTGACGGGCGGCCTGCTCACCTGGTCGTGGCAGGGCGCGCTGACCGCTCTCTTCTGGGGCGGCCTCGTCCGCATCGCGCTGCTGCACCACGTGACCTGGTCGATCAACTCGGTGTGCCACGTCTACGGTGAGCGGCCGTTCGCGATGCGCCAGGGCGACCGGGCGTCGAACTTCTGGCCGCTGGCGATCCTGTCGCTCGGCGAGAGCTGGCACAACCTGCACCACGCCGACCCGACCAGCGCCCGACACGGCGTACTGCGGGGCCAGGTGGACATCTCGGCCCGGGTGATCTGGCTGTTCGAGAAGGTCGGCGCGGCCTGGGACGTGCGGTGGCCGAAGCCCGAACGCATCGCGGCGAAGCTCGTCAAGCCGGTCACCTAGCGGTAAACCGGGCGGTGCCGGGGAAGGTTACCTGGCAGTATGGCCGGGTGACCGAGCACAGCGGGGGCAACGACGGACGGCCCGGCACCATGGGAGCCGGGCCCGGCGGGGATACGGTCGGACGGCGCGGCAGCGCCACCGGACCGGCCGACGGTGGGGCGACCAGATGAGCCAGCACACCGGCGGCTCCATCCCACGACAGGGCGTCACCGAGCGCCGGCGGAGTGACGACATGGCGGATGCCCCTGGCAGTGACGGCAGCACCGGCAGGCGGCGAGCGGCCCCCGCCGGCAAGCCCTCCGCACGGGTACGCATGTCGGCCGCCCAGCGCCGCGAGCAGTTGATCTCGACCGCCCGGCAGATCTTCGCCGAGCGCGGTTTCGACGCCACCTCGATAGAGGAGGTGGCGGCCCGCGCGAAGGTCTCCAAGCCGGTGGTCTACGAGCACTTCGGCGGCAAGGAGGGGCTCTACGCGGTGGTGGTGGACCGGGAGGTCCGGGCCCTGCTGGAACGGATCACCACGGCCCTGACCGCCGGCCACCCGCGGGAGCTGCTGGAGCAGGCGGCGATGGCCCTGCTGACGTATATCGAGGAGGAGACCAGCGGCTTCCGGGTGCTGGTGCGCGAGTCGCCGGTGCTGTCGGCGACGGGCAACTTCAGCAGCGTGATGAACGACGTGGCGCACCAGGTGGAGCACATCCTGGGCGCGGAGTTCTCCAGCCGCGGGTACGACCCGAAGCTGGCCGAGCTCTACTCGCAGGCGCTGGTGGGCATGGTGGCGCTGACGGGCCGCTGGTGGCTGGAGGTGCGCAAGCCGCGGAAGGAGACGGTGGCGGCGCACCTGGTCAACCTGGCCTGGAACGGGCTGTCGCACCTGGAGGCCAAGCCGGGCCTGATCACGGTGCGGGGGCGCTGAGTCCGCCGCCGGTCAGCGGGTGTGCGCCTCGGAGACGGGGTGGTGGCGGTGGCGCCGCTCCTCCGCGGCGTGCTCGTCGGTGCCGACCTTGTCGTACAGGCCGGTGCCGAGCAGGAGGAGGCCGAAGAACATCGACACGATGACGGTGGACATCGAGAAGTTGAGGAAGTTGGCCTCGGTCTGGAGCACGGCCATCATGAGGATGCTGGTCACCAGGAAGACGACTCCGGCGGTCAGGTTCATGTAGTGGCCGAGGTTGCCGCGCCGTGAGGCGCCGATGATCAGCACGATTCCGAAGATCACCGAGACCAGCGAGAACGCCAGGTTGGTGCGGAGCCCGAGGACCCAGGTGTCGCCCCGGTCGAAGAGTGGTTCGCCCAGCGTCTGGATGGTGCCCCAGATCCCGAAGACCAGGATGTAGAGCCCGACCAGCCCGGCGAGGACCCGGTAGATCGGCCGCGCCGGGTGGTTTACCGGAAAGTGGAGCATGACCCCTCCGCCCGAGTAGCGACAATCACCCGATTGTCACCCGGGCAGAAGGCCGATGTCCGGCAAAACGCCCGAAGGCAACATTCGACAGAGGCAGAACCACGAAGGTCCCACCCCACCGGCCGCAGGGCCGGGATGGAGCGGGACCAGGTCGGTTGTCGCCGGAGCCCGACCCGCGGAGGGATCAAGCCTGACCGCCCGGAGCGGGGCGGGCTCCGGCGACAACCCGGAGAGCAACCAACAACCACTCAGAGCACGAGGCGGGCCTTCTGCCAGGCCTCCTGCTCCTCTTCGGTGCCGACCTTGCCGTACATGCCGGCCGTCAGCAGGACCAGGCTGACCACCATCAGCACGATGACGGTGATGATGCTGAAGTTGAAGATGTTGGCCTCGGTCTGGATGAAGGCGAGACCGGCGAGGCTGATCACCATGATGGCGTACGCCATCCACTGGTTGATCATGACGTCGATGTTGCGACCGATCACGGTGCCGGCCAGCACCGCCGCCCCGAGCAGGGCGGTGAGCAGCGAGAAGCCGAGGTTCGTGCCCTGGCCGAGGACCTGGGTGTCATCCTGGGCGAGGACCTCGTTGCCGGCGCTCGCGATGATGCCGAGCACGCCGAAGGCCACCAGGTACAGACCGGTCAGCCCGCCGATCGCCCGGTAGACCGGCCGCGCGGGGTGGTTGACGGGGGTGTGGGCCATGTCTGTGTCTCCAACGCCGTTCGGGTGAGGGGTCGCGGACGATTGTCCCGCACGCGGCGGTGTGACGCCGCACACGGGGGTCCTCCCGCGTGCGCCGCCACGACGAGGCCGCTCAGATCGCCGGGATCTCGTCCGCCAAGGCCAGCCAGGTCTCCTCGGTCCGCTCCCGCTCGGCCCGCAGCTCCTTGAGTTGCGCGTCGAGTTCCGCGACCTTGGCGTAGTCGGTGGCGTGCGCGGCGAGCTGGTCGAGCAGGGCGGCCTCCTTCTGCTCCAGCTTGGCGATCTGCCGTTCCAGCCGGGCCAGTTCCTTGCGGGCCTGGCGCGCCTCAGCGGCGGACATGCCGACCTCGGCCGGCGCGTCGGTGCTGACCGCGGCGGCCGGCTCGGTCGGGGCGGGGCCGGGTCGGCCGGCGGCCCGGGCGAGGTACTCGTCGACGCCACCGGGCAGGTGCACGAGCCGCCCGTCGCCGAACATCCCGTACGCGACGTCCGTGACCCGCTCGATGAGGTAGCGGTCGTGGCTGGCCACGACGATGGTGCCGGGCCAGGAGTCGAGCAGGTCCTCCAACGCGGCGAGGGTGTCGGTGTCGAGGTCGTTGGTGGGCTCGTCGAACAGGAGCACGTTGGGCTCCCCGGCGAGCAGCCGGAGCATCTGCAACCGGCGGCGCTCGCCGCCGGAGAGGTCGCTGACCGGGGTCCAGAGCCGCCGGTCGTCGAAGCCGAACACCTCGGCGAGCTGGGCGGCGGAGACCTCCCGGTCGCCGAGCTGCACCCGGCGGGCGACCTCCTCGACGGCTTCGAGGACCCGCAGGTGACCGGGCAGCTCGGCCAACTCCTGGGAGAGGAAGGCCGGCCGGACGGTCGAGCCGGTGGCGAGGCGCCCGCCGTCGGGGCGGGTCACGCCGGCCAGCATCCGCAGCAGGGTGGTCTTGCCGGCGCCGTTGCGGCCGAGGATCGCGATGCGGTCGCCGGGGCCGACCTGCCAGGTGACGTCGTGCAGGATCTCCTTCGGGCCGGCGTGCAGGGTCACCTGCTCCAGGTCGTACACCTGCTTGCCGAGCCGGGCGGTGGCGAGCCGTTGCAGCGACATGGTGTCGCGCGGCGGCGGGACGTCGGCGATGAGCGCGTTGGCCGCGTCGATGCGGAACCGCGGCTTGGAGGTGCGGGCGGGCGGGCCGCGGCGCAGCCAGGCGATCTCCTTGCGGAGCAGGTTCTGCCGGCGGGCCTCGGTGGCTGCGGCGACCCGCTCGCGCTCCGCGCGGGCGAGGGTCCAGGCGGCGAAGCCGCCCTCGTACGCCCGGACGGTCTGGTCGGCGACCTCCCACGTGGTGGTGCAGACGGCGTCGAGGAACCACCGGTCGTGGGTGACCACGACGAGCGCGCCCTTGCGGCCGACGAGGTGGCGGGCCAGCCAGTCGACGCCGCCGACGTCGAGGTGGTTGGTGGGCTCGTCGAGGATGAGCAGGTCGGACTCGCGGACCAGCAGCGCGGCCAGGGCCACGCGCCGCCGCTCGCCGCCGGACATCGGGCCGACCGGCTGGTCGAGCCCGAGATGGGGCATGCCGAGGCCGTCGAGGATGGCGCGGACGCCGGCGTCGCCGGCCCACTCGTGCTCGGCGCCCATGCTCTCGCCGAGCCAGGCTGTGCCGAGCACCACGTCCCGGACGGTGGCGTCGGGGGCGAGCGTCAGGCTCTGCGGCAGCCAGGCGACCCGCAGGTCACGGCGGTGGGTGACCCGTCCGTCGTCCGGTTCCTCCTGCTTGGTGAGCAGCCGCAGCAGGGTGGACTTGCCGGCGCCGTTGAGGCCGACCACGCCGATCCGGTCGGCGTCGTCGAGGCCGAGCGAGACGTCGGTGAGCAGTGGCCCGGCGGCGCCGTAGCCCTTGGACACCCGGTCCAGGTTGACGATGTTGGCCACGACCTCACCTCCCATGATCAAGGCGTCCCCGTGCCGGTCGGCACCTGGGACGCCTGAGCCTCCCAGCGTACGCGGGCGCCGGGGCCCGCCCCGGCCGGAGCCGGGCCCGCCGCGAATCAACCAGCGGGGCGGCCGGCTTGTTCCAGGTCAGCGGGCGCCGGAGCGCCGGCGGTCAGATGATGCGGGCGCCGGCGACCGGGCCGTGGGCGGTCCGTGCCTCGCGGCACACCCCGGCCGACGCCAGCTCGGCGGCGATCCGCTCGGCGTCGGCGGCGTCCATCGCGAGGAAGACGCAGGTCGGCCCCGAGCCGGAGACGATGCCGGCGAGCGCGCCGGCCGCCTCGCCGGCCTTCAGCGTCGCCGCCAGCGACGGGCGCATGGCCAGGGCGGCGTCCTGGAGGTCGTTGCCGAGGGTCGCGGCGAGCACCCGCGGGTCCCGCTGGCGCAGCGCCGCGAGCAGCGCGTCGGTGCTGCCCAGCGGCGCGCCGGCGGTGCCGGCGTCGCGGAGCCGGTCCAGTTCGCGGTAGGCGGCCGGGGTGGAGAGGCCGCCGTCGGCGATGGCGACGACCCAGTGCCAGGACGTGGGGCGGGCCAGCACGGGGCTGACCGCCTCCCCCCGGCCGGTGCCGAGCGCCGTGCCGCCGTAGATCAGGAACGGCACGTCGGAGCCCAGGTCGGCGGCGATCCCGGCCAGCTCGTCGCGGGACAGCCCGGTGCCCCAGAGCGCGTCGCAGGCGACCAGTGCGGCGGCGGCGTCGGCGCTGCCCCCGGCCAGCCCGCCGGCCAGCGGGATCTGCTTGCGCAGGTGCAGCCGGGCGTGCGGCGTCACCCCGGCGTACCCGGCGAGGGCGTGGGCCGCCCGGATGACCAGGTTGGAGTCGTCCAGGGCCAGCTCGCCGGCGCCCTCGCCCTCCATGGTGAGGGTGAGCGTGTCGCCCCGGCGGGCGGTCAGCTCGTCGTGGATGGAGATGGCGTGGTAGACGGTGTTCAGCTCGTGGTAACCGTCGCGGCGCAGCGGCCCCACCCCGAGGTGCAGGTTGACCTTGGCGGGCACCCGGACCCGCACCGGTCCGCTGGCGCCGCGCCGCCGCTGCTCGTCCTCGTCGTCCGGTCCCCAGGCCTCGGTCACGGGGCGGTGTCCCGCGGGCGCAGGCGGATGTCGAACGGCTTCTCCACGATCAGCTCCTCGGCGGCGTCGGCGGCCGGCACGCACCGGCCGTCGACCAGGTCGTACGCGTACACGTGCGGATGGCCCGGGGCGGGCACGGCGTCAGCCTACTGTGCGGCGGACGGGGCGGCCGGGGCCGACGCGGCGATGGCGGCGAACTGCTCGACGGAGAGCGACTCGCCGCGCGCGCCGGGGTCGACGCCGGCGGCGGCGAGCGCGGCGGCGGCCCGGTCCGCGCCGCCGGCCCAGCCGGCCAGCGCGGCGCGCAGGGTCTTGCGGCGCTGCGCGAACGCCGCGTCCACCACGGCGAAGACCCGTTCCCGGGGTACGTCGTCGCGGGGCGGCTCGCGGCGGGTGAAGGCGACCAGTCCGGAGTCGACGTTCGGCACCGGCCAGAACACGTTCGGCGGGACCTTCCCGGCGGCGCGGGCGCGGGAGTACCAGGCGAGCTTGACCGACGGGACGCCGTACACCTTGGAGCCGGGACCGGCTACGAGCCGGTCGGCGACCTCCTTCTGCACCATCACCAGGCCGTGCCGCAGGCTGGGCAGCTCGGCGAGCAGGTGCAGCACCACCGGCACGGCCACGTTGTAGGGCAGGTTCGCCACCAGCGCGGTCGGCGCCGGGTCGGCCAGGTCGGCGGCGCGTACGCGCAGCGCGTCGGCGTGGTGCACGGTGAGCCGGGCGGCGTCCGGGCCGGCGTGCCGGGCGGCGGTCTCCGGCAGCGCGCCGGCCAGCGTCGGGTCGATCTCCACAGCGTGCACGTGGGCGGCGGCGGGGAGCAGGGCCAGGGTGAGCGAGCCGAGGCCGGGGCCGACCTCCAGCGCCACGTCGTCCGGGGTCAGCCCGGCGGCGGTGACGATGCGCCGCACCGTGTTGGGGTCGTGCACGAAGTTCTGGCCGAGCCTCTTGGTGGGGGCGACGCCCAGCCGGGCGGCCAGTTCCCGGATCTCCGCCGGGCCGAGGAGACCGGTCACGCCCCGTAGCCTATGCGGGCCGGCACGGGCGTGCGGAGGGGGGACCTGCCGGTCACCACGGGCCGAAGACGCGGTCGCCGGTGGCGGAGATGGCGGCGCAGAGGTCGTCCAGGTCCGCGCCGGTCGTCTCGGCCAGCGCCCGGACGGTCAGCGGGATCAGGTACGACGCGTTGGGCCGGCCGCGGTGCGGCATCGGGGTCAGGTACGGCGCGTCGGTCTCCACCAGGATCTGGTCGAGCGGGGTCAGGGCGGCGGCCTCGCGCAGCGCCCCGGCGCTGCCGAAGGTGACGGTGCCGGCGAAGCTGAGCAGGTAGCCGCGGCGGACGCACTCGGCGGCGAAGTCGGCGTCGCCGGAGAAGCAGTGCAGCACCACGGTGTCGGGCGCGCCCTCGTCGTCGAGGATCCGCAGCACGTCGGCGTGCGCGTCGCGGTCGTGGATGACCAGCGCCTTGCCGTACCGCTTGGCGATGGCGATGTGCGCGCGGAAGCTCTCCTCCTGCACGGCCCGACCCTCCTCCCCGGTGCGGAAGAAGTCCATGCCGGTCTCGCCGATGCCGCGTACCCGGTCGCGGGCGGCGAGCGCCTCGATCTCGCGCAGCGCCTCGTCGAGGTCGGCCAGGCGGGGCGCCTCGTTCGGGTGCAGCGCCACGGTGGCCAGCACGGCCGGGTGGGCGTCGGCGGCGTCGGCGCCCCAACGGGACGACGCCACGTCCACCCCGACCTGCACCAGCCGGTCGACGCCCACGGAGGCGGCGACGGCGACGACCGCGGCGACGGGGTCCGCGGCGGGGCCGCCGCTCGAGTCGGCAGCTGCCCGCGCCGCCGGCTCGCCCGGCGCGGCCTGTGGGGGCACGCCGGCCTCGTTGACGGTGATGTCGAGGTGGGTGTGGCTGTCCAGCACGGGGCGGGGCAGCGGCTCGGGGGCGGGCGGGAACTCCCCGGCCCGGCGGGCGGCGCGCTGCTTGCGGGTTTCGGTGGGCTCGCTCATCGCAGGCCAGCATCACACACCGTCGGCGGCCCGCGTCGCGGGGACGCCACCGGCCGTTCACCGACTCGGCACATGTCGGGCCTAGCGTCAGCGGGGTGACCGTCACCCCTCAGACCAGCGGAAACAGCCTCAGCGTCACATACGAGGGCGCGGTGTACCCGGCGGAGGAGATCGCCCGGGGCGCGGCGTACGAGTTGTCCAGCGCGGCCGAGGCGCCCGGCTTCGAGTGGTCCCGGCCGGGCACGACCCGGCCGTGGCGCAGGTTCGTGCACGCCACCGAGGTCAGCGACGTGCATCCGGCGACGGAGCCGGTCGAGGAGCCGGAGGCGCCGCTGCTGGTGCCGCTGCACCGGGAGCGGGGCTGGTCGTACGTGCAGCAGCTCAGCCAGCAGCCGACGGCGGCCGGCGACCCGACGCTGGCGGCGGTGCGCGCCTCGGCGGTGGTCCGGCGCGGCACCCGGATGGTGAAGGTGCTCTCCGCCCGGCAGCTCGCCGGGTACGTGCGCGGGTGGCTGCCGCACGGCTTCTGCTACCGGGAGCACGACGTGGCGCACCTGCGTACCCCGGCGGCGACGACGGTGCTGCGCACCGACGGCTCGGACGCCCGGGACGGCGCGGACGTGACGTACGCGCTGCGCTGGCGGGCCGCCGACCCGGGCGACTACGACGTGCCGGTCGGCGACGCGCACCGCGGCCTGACGGCGCTGGCGCCCCGCGACCGGATCGGCGCGGCGGTCCTCGGCACGGGGTTCGTGCCGAGCAGCGGCCAGCTCGTCCCGGAGTTCGTCACGCGGGACTTCGCGGACCTGCCGATGCCGGCGAACGCCACCCTGCTCGCCTACCCGGCCGACGGCGTGGAGGTCGTGCTCTACAGCTACCAGGCCGAGCAGCGCGGCTGGCTGCGGATGGCCGGCCCGCAGTGGCGGCACCTGCTCGCGGCGGTGCCGGGGCTCTCCCCCGACCAGGAGTACGTGCCGACGGGCGAGGCGCCCCGCTCCACCCGGCTGGTCGGCGGCTACGCCGGCGGCGACTACGAGGCGGTGGCCGACCTGCCCGGCGGGTTCCGGGTGCTGGCGATGACCCGCGCCGCCCGGTACCCGGTCGAGTGGGCGGCCCGCCGGCTGCGGGTGGCCGACTGGCGGGGCGTGCCCTGCCTGGTGCTGCGGGAGGAGACCGGCTGGCTCCGCCTGCGACTGCGCCGACCGGATCCGGACGCGGTGGCGGAGACCGGGGCGCAGTGCCAGGAGCGGGGCGTCTACGAGGCGTGGGCGCCGGCCGCCGAGGTCACCGAGGACCGGGTGGTGGACCTGCCGTACCGGCTCTGACCCGGCCCGTGCCAGATCTCGCCGGCATAACCGGGGACGGGGTGGGAACCCGCACGCGTCCAGCCGTCACGTGACCAGGAGACGCGCATGCCTTTCATCACCGTGGGGACGGAGAACTCCGCCCCCATCGACCTGTACTACGAGGACCACGGCTCCGGTCAGCCGATCGTGCTGATCCACGGCTTCCCGTTCAACGGCGCGACCTGGGAGAAGCAGACCGGGCCGCTGCTGGCCGCCGGATACCGGACGATCACGTACGACCGGCGGGGTTTCGGCGCTTCCGCCCAGCCGGCGTTCGGGTACGACTACGACACGTTCGCCGCCGACCTCGACGTGCTGATGACCGAGCTGGACCTGCGCGACGCGATCCTGGTCGGCCACTCGATGGGCACCGGCGAGGTGACCCGCTACCTGGGCGTGTACGGCTCGCAGCGGGTCGACCGGGCGGTGCTGCTGGCCCCGCTCGCGCCGTTCCTGCTGAAGACCTCGGACAACTCGGAGGGGGTCGAGAAGAGCCTCTTCCAGGGCTTCCAGCAGGCCATCCTCGACGACCGCTTCGCCTACCTCACCACCTTCTGCGAGGCGTTCTTCAACTACCAGGAGAACAGGGGCAAGCTGGTCAGCGAGGAGGCGTTCCGGGCGCACTGGGAGATCGGCGCCCGGGCCTCGGCGAAGGGAACCCACGACAGCGTGGATGCCTGGCAGACCGACTTCCGGGGCGACGTGTCCCGCATCGACGTGCCGGTGCTGATCGTGCAGGGCGACTCCGACGCGGTGCTGCCGTACCCGAAGACGGGGCAGCGGCTCCAGCCGATGCTGGCCGGCAGCCGGTTGGTCACCCTGAAGGGCGCGCCGCACGGCATCCCGTGGACGAACGCGCCCGAGGTGAACCGCAGCATCATGGACTTCATCGGCGCGCCGGCGATGGCGCGGGCCTGACCGTCCCGGGGCGCAGCCGCACGGCCTGGCGTGGACGACGACGGGCGCGACCCCCTCGGGGGCCGCGCCCGTCGGCACGCTCGGGATCAGCCGGCCAGGCGGGCCAGCTCCTCGTCGACGATCGACGGGTCGAGCTTGCGGAAGACCGGCTTCGGTGCGGCCAACGCCCGGCCCACCTCCAGCGGCACGGACTCCCAGCGCGCGCCGACCGAGTAGTCACCGGTCAGCACCGGGTACGCGGGCCCGCCGTCGAGGTCGTCGACCTCCTCGATGACCGGCATCGGGGCGTGCACGCCGGTGCCGCCGAGCAGCTCGTGCACCTTCTGCGCGGAGTGCGGCAGGAACGGGGTGAGCAGCGTGTTGGCGTCGCTGACCACCTGGAGGGCGACGTGCAGGATGGTGCCCATCCGGGGCTTGTCGGCCTCGCCCTTGAGCTTCCACGGTGCCTGCTCGGAGAGGTACTTGTTGGCCTCGGCGACCACCCGCATCGCCTCGCCGATGGCCTGCTTCTGCCGGTGCCGGGCGATCAGGTCACCGACCGTCGCGAAGCCGGCCCGGGCGACCGCGAGCAGCGCCTCGTCGGCCTCGGTGAGCCCGGCCGGGTCGACGGGCGGAATCGCGCCGAAGTTCTTCGCCGCCATCGAGATGGAGCGGTTGACCAGGTTGCCCCAGCCGGCGACCAGCTCGTCGTTGTTGCGGCGGAGGAATTCGGCCCAGGTGAAGTCGGTGTCGTTGCTCTCCGGGCCGGCGGCGGCGATGAAGTAGCGCAGCGCGTCGGCGTCGTACCGCTCCAGGAAGTCCCGGACGTAGATGACGACCCGCCGGGAGGAGGAGAACTTGCGCCCCTCCATGGTCAGGTATTCGCTGGAGACCACCTCGGTGGGCAGGTTGAGCCGGCCCAGCTCGCCCGGCTGGCCGTCGCGGTCACCCTCGCCCGAGTAGCCGGAGAGCAGCGCCGGCCAGATCACCGAGTGGAAGACGATGTTGTCCTTGCCCATGAAGTAGTAGGCGCGGGCGTCACCGCCGACTCCGTCGGCAAACGGGACACCGCCCTCCGCGCCCGTTGAATTCCAGTACCTGCGCCACGCCTCGGGGTCGCCGGAGCGGCGGGCCCACTCGATCGAGGCGGAGAGGTAGCCGATCACCGCGTCGAACCAGACGTAGATGCGCTTGTCGGGGCGGTCCCGCCAGCCGTCGAGCGGGATCGGCACGCCCCACTCCAGGTCCCGGGTGATGGCCCGGGGCTGGAGGTCGTCGAGCAGGTTCCGCGAGAAGCGCAGCACGTTGGGCCGCCAGCCCTCGCGGGTGTCCAGCCACTGCCGCAGCACGTCGGCCAGAGCGGGCAGGTCCAGGAAGAAGTGCTCGGTCTCGACGAACTTCGGGGTCTCCCCGTTGATCCGCGACTTCGGGTCGATCAGGTCGATCGGGTCGAGCTGGTTGCCGCAGTTGTCGCACTGGTCGCCGCGGGCGCTGTCGTAGCCGCAGATCGGGCAGGTGCCCTCGATGTAGCGGTCGGGCAGGGTCCGGCCGGTGGACGGGGAGATCGCGCCCATGGTGGTCTTCGGGACGATGTAGCCGTTGCGGTACATCCCCTCGAACAGCTCCTGCACCACCGCGTAGTGGTTGCGGGTGGTGGTGCGGGTGAACAGGTCGTAGGAGAGCCCGAGGCCGTGCAGGTCCTCGACGATCACCCGGTTGTAGCGGTCGGCCAGCTCGCGCGGGGTGACGCCGTCGGCGTCCGCCTGCACCTGGATGGGGGTGCCGTGCTCGTCGGTGCCCGACACCATGAGCACGTCGTGGCCGGCCATCCGCATGTACCGGCTGAAGACGTCGGAGGGAACGCCGAAACCGGAGACGTGGCCGATGTGGCGCGGGCCGTTGGCGTACGGCCAGGCAACCGCCGCGAGAACGTGACTCATGACCAGCAAGCCTAGTGACCCGCTTCGGGTGACCGCGAATCAATAGGCCTCGCGGGTCGGCGGACCGGCCGGATCGGCTCCGCCATTTGTCCGATTTGTCGCCGACACGCGGCCCGAGCTGCCCGTTCGCGTGCGGGTGGCGGGGTGCAATGAACGTCGTGACTGGCAGACGAGCGGCCCGGGATCACGACGACCGCCCCTCCGGCCCGCCGGACGGCGGTGCGGCCGGTGCGTCGCGCGGCACCGTCGCGCCGCATCCGCGGGTGGTCCCGCCCGCCGCGCCGCCGGAGCCGCCGGCCGCGCCCGCCAGGCCGCCCACCGGGCCGCCCGCCGACCCCGCCGGGCCGCCCGCCGAACCGGCCGGGGCCGCCGAGCCGGCCGCCGAGGTCGAGCCCACGACCGGGGCGCCGGTCGACGCCGTGCCGCGCCGGGTCCCGGTCCGCCAGCCCCACCACGCCCGCCGGGGACGTCCCGCCGACGGGGGTACGCCGGACGGCGACGACGCCGGCGGCACGCCCGACGGCGACGACGGCGCGTACTGGCCGCCGATCGAACAGGTGCACTGGGACGGCACGCCGATCAGAGAGGAGCCACCGCACGAACGGCAGCGGTCCTCCCGGGACGGGGACCGGCAGGCCCGGCGCGCCCCGCGCCCGCCCGATCCGCTGCCGGGGCTGGCCGTGCTGCTGGCGTTGAGCCTGGTCGCGGCCTTCTTCGCCTGGGTCAGCGCGGGGCCGTTCTGGCTGGCGGTGGGGCACGCCACGCGGGGCACGGCGGTGATCGTCGACTGCACCGGGGACGGGCTCACCCAGCGCTGCCGGGGCAACTTCGCCCCCGCCGACGAGCCGTGGATCGCGCACGGCGTACGGGTCAGCGGGGTGGCCGCGGAGCGGACCGCGACCGGCGCGACGCTGCCGGCCCGGATGACCGGCCCGGACGGCGGCACCGCGTACGCGGACGCCGGGGCGGCCGGGCACCTGCGCTGGCTGCTCGGCCTGCTGGTGGTGCTGGGCTGCTGCGCCGGGATCGCCAGGTGGACCGGGGCCACCCGGCTCGCCGACCCCCGGACCCGCCGCTGGGCGGTCACCGGCGCCGTGGCCGGCCCGCTGGCGCTCACCCTCGGCTTCCTCGTCGCCGCCTGGTGAGTCGCCTCGCGCGTCAGGCGTGCACGACGCCGTAGACGTCGCGCCGGCGCAGGCCGTACTCCGTGGCGACCTCGGTGATCGCGTCCCGCCGGGACAGGCCGGCGGCCTCCCGGGCGGCGACGGCGGCCCGCAGGGTGTCGTCGTCGGGGCGTTCCGGGGCCGTCTCGGGCGCGCCCGCCACCACGAGGGTGATCTCGCCGCGCGGCTCCCCCGCGGCGGCCCAGTCGGCCAGCTCGCCGAGCGGGCGGCGGACGATCTCCTCGTACGTCTTGGTCAGCTCGCGGCACAGCGCGGCAGGCCGGTCGGCGCCGAACGCGGCGGCCAGGTCGGCGAGCGCGCCGGCGATCCGGTGCGGCGCCTCGAAGAAGACCAGCGTCCGTTCCTCGGCGGCGAGCGCCCGCAGCCGGGACCGGCGGGCGCCGGGGGTGCGCGGCAGGAAGCCCTCGAAGCAGAACCGGTCGCAGGGCAGCCCGGACAGCGCCAGCGCGGTGGTGACGGCGCTCGGACCGGGCGCGGCGGTGACCGGCACGCCGGCGTCCAGGGCGGCCCGCACCAGCCGGTAGCCGGGGTCGGAGACGCTCGGCATGCCGCCGTCGGTGACCAGGGCGACCACGTAGCCGGCGGTCAACACGTCGGCCAGCTCGGGGGTGCGCCGCTCCTCGTTGCCCTCGAAGTAGGAGACGATCCGCCCCGCCACGGTGACGTCCAGGTCGCGGGCCAGGCGGGTGAGCCGGCGGGTGTCCTCGGCGGCCACCACGTCGGCGGTGGCGAGCACCTCGCGGAAGCGGGCCGAGGCGTCGGCCGGGTTGCCGAGCGGCGCGCCGAGGAGGATCAGGCGCCCGGTGTCGGACATTTCACCCACGGGAACGGCTCCTTCATCGACAGGGGTGCCGGTATCGGAGGCGACGGGCGCCACCGGGCACCTTGGCAGCCTACGATCGCCGGGTGACGAGTGCGTCGACAGCACAGAGCGCGGACCAGGCGGGACCCGATCCCACGGCGGGGGCGCCGGCGGAAGGATCGTCCCCGGCTCCCGGCGGCGGCGTTCCCGGCATCGTCCGGCGCCGGCTGGCGACCGTGGAGGCCCGGCTGGACGGGCGCTCCTGGCTGGCCACCGGCGTGATCGTCGCGATCGCGGCGATCCTGCGGTTCGTCGGCCTGAGCCATCCGCCCGGGAAGATCTTCGACGAGATCTACTACGCCCGCGAGGGCTGGGCCCTGGTCGACAAGGGCGTCGAGTGGAACTACCAGGACAACGGCCCCTCGTACGTGGTCCACCCGCCGCTCGGCAAGTGGCTGATCGGGCTCGGCGAGTGGGCCTTCGGCTACTCGGACGCCGAGCAGGGCATCTCCGCGCCGGGGCACCTGATGACCACCGCCCCGGAGTTCGGCTGGCGGTTCTCGGCGGCGGTCGTCGGCACCCTGTCGGTGCTGATGTTGGTCCGCATCGGCCGGCGGATGTTCCGCTCGACCGCGCTCGGCTGCGCGGCCGGCCTGCTGCTCGCGCTGGACGGCTTCCACCTGGTGCTGTCCCGCACGGCGCTGCTCGACATCTTCCTGCTGTTCTTCGTGCTGGCCACGTTCGGCGCCCTGGTGCTGGACCGGGACGCCCGGCGCCGCCGGTGGGCCCGGGCGCTGGAGGCGGGCCTCGACCCGGGCCGGCCGGGGCGGGCCGGGCGGCCGGCGGGCGGCTGGCGGACCTGGCCGTGGTGGCGGCTGGCCGCCGGGGTGCTGTTCGGCGGTGCCTGCGCGGTGAAGTGGAGCGCGCTCTACTTCCTGCCCGTGTTCGCGCTGCTGGTGATCCTCTGGGAGGTCGGGGTCCGCCGCTCCGCGGGCGCCCGCCGGCCGTGGCGGGACACCCTCCTCGACGAGCTGCCCTGGCTGGTGCTGGCCGGGGTGCTGATGGTGGTCACCTACGTCGCCACCTGGTCCGGCTGGCTGCTCGGCGACGACGGCTACTACCGGCTCGCGGAGCGGTACCCGAACGCGCCGCTGAGCGACACCCCCGTCATCGGCGCCCTGCACAACCTCGTCGAGTACCACAAGGCGGCGTACGGCTTCCACCGGACTCTGGACGAGGGGCACAAGTACCAGTCGTGGCCGTGGCAGTGGCTGCTGCTGGGCCGGCCGGTCGCCTTCTACTGGTCAGGCAACGGGGCCTGCGGCGCGCCGAGCTGCGCCTCGGAGGTCCTGCTGCTCGGCACGCCCCTGCTCTGGTGGTCGTTCCTGCCCGCCCTGGTGGCGCTGACGTGGCTGGGCCTGGCCCGGCGGGACTGGCGGGCCGGCGCGATCCTGCTCGTCGTGGCGGCCGGCCTGCTGCCCTGGTTCTGGTTCGCGCTGGACGGCCGGACGATGTTCTCCTTCTACACCGCGCCGGTGCTGCCGTTCCTGGTGCTGGCGGTGGTCTACGTGCTCGGCGCGATCGTCACACCCGCCGGCCCGCCCGGGGGCGGCACCGTCGCGCCGCTCGACGCCGGCCAGGACCGCCGGCTCGTGGGCGGGGTGATCGCCGGGGCGTACGTCCTGCTGGTCGCGCTCTGCTTCGCGTACTTCCATCCGATCTTCGTCGGCAAGCTGCTCCCGTACGCCGAGTGGTCGGCGCGGATGTGGCTGGACGGCCGCTGGATCTGACCGACGGCGCGCGACCCGCCGCGGCTCCGGGGCCACCGGGGCGCGGCGTGCGCACGAGAAACGGGCCCGCACGCCACGCGTGCGGGCCCGTCGACGTAGAAGCGCGCCCCGATCGCCTGCCACGGGGGAAGCGGGCGATTGGGGCGCGCATGAAGAGCTTAGCCACCCCACACCACTGGCACAACGGGTCGACTTCGGTCAGATTTCCGACCTACGCGACACCGAACGGATGGTTTACATCCGGCATCTTACGGTCCGTCATCCTGCGCAAACGGTGCGGATCGACGGGCCACCGCAGGCCGACAGCCGACCGAACTTCCCGGTCGACCGTCCCCCTTGGCCGGCGTGCGGTTCATGCCCGGTCATTCCATATTCGACCGCCTGCGCCGATCGTCATCGGCGTCGCCGGACAGGCCGTTCATCCGGATGTTCACCTTCTGGAGACCGCACGTCACGCAACACCGCATAACCCGACATATAGTTCCAATTGCCTCCCTACTCTCGTCCGAGTGGTCGTCTACATTCACGACGGTGGGTCGCCCGCCGTCCTCAAGGGACTTTCCGTCCCCGCCGCCCGCTCCGTCGCCGCCCCGGCCCTCGTCGACGCCACCGGGCGGCGACATCGACCGGCGCGGCGCAGCCGCGTCCCCGCCGCGGCAGGCCCCCTGACGCGCCTCTCGGCCGTCGCGGCCACTGTCCGGTCGGGACCGGCGCTCCCGACCCGCGTCCCCCGGGACGTCGACGCCCGCCCCATCGGCGCGCGACCGATCAGCCCCGGCCGGTAGCAGGCGCAAGCGCCGGCTGATCCCGGCGGCGGTCGGCGGTCCAGCCGACACCCGTCCCAACGTTTCGCCACTTCCGTGACGCCTCACGGGCTTCACGGCGATCTCGCTGTCCATCGCACCTGCCCTGCGGGTGGCCCCTGTCGGACATCCCTGCCACCGCTCCGGTGATGACGGGGGGTCCGCACAGGCGTCCGCCGCACGGCACCGGTTGCTTGCCCGTAATCGACGCAGGAGGTTCGCGGTTCCGTGGAACAGGTAGGTCTCACCGGTACGCCCACGTCTCCCCCGGTGCCGGAGCGTCTTCCGGACGCGGAGGCGCGCGTCGCGGTCGGCTCGCTGGTCGTCGATGCCGTCCGGGGGCCGTGGGACGAGGGCGGCGTCACGCGCACGCGGCGCCTGCACCACGTGTTCGAGTCCGCGTGCGACCGGAACCCGGCGGCCGTCGCGCTCGAGTGCGGCGATGCGCGGTTGACCTACCGCGAGCTGGACGAGCGCGCCAACCGGTTGGCCCACCACCTGCGCGCGCTCGGTGTCGGCGACGGCTCGCGGGTGGCCATCCTGCTGCGGCGCTCCGTCGAGACGTACGTGGCGTTGCTGGGCGTGGGGAAGGCCGGCGCGGCGTTCGTGCCGATCGACCCCGAGTCGCCGGCCGACCGGGTCGCCTACATCGCCGAGGATTCCGCCGTCGACCTGGTGTTGACGTCCTCGGCGCTCGCCGACCGGGTGGGCGACCGGCCGGCCCTCGTCGTCGACGAGTGCGCCGCCGAACTCGCCGCCGCGCCCGCGGACCGGCCGGAACTCGGCGGCGACGGCAGCCAGGACCCCGGCGCCTACGTGATCTACACCTCCGGGTCGAGCGGTCGGCCCAAGGGCGTCGACGTCGCGCAGTCGAGCATCTGCAACTTTCTCGACGTGGTGCCCGGCGTGTACGACGTGCGCCCGACGGACCGGGTCTACCAGGGCATGACGATCGCGTTCGATTTCGCGATCGAGGAGATCTGGCCGACGTGGTCGGTCGGCGCCACCCTGGTGGCCGGCCCGAACGACTCGCGCCGCCTCGGCGCGGAGCTGGCGGACTTCCTCGACGAGGCACGCATCACCGTCCTCTACTGCGTGCCCACCCTGCTGGCCACCGTTCCGCGCGACCTGCCCCGGATCCGCAACCTGCTCGTCGGCGGGGAGGCCTGCCCGGGGCAGCTGGTCGAGCGGTGGAGCCGGCCCGGCCGGCGGATCCTCAACACCTACGGGCCGACCGAGGCCACGGTCACCGCGACCTGGGGCGAGCTGCTGCCCGGGCGACCGGTCACCATCGGGCGGCCCCTGCCGACCTACTCCGTGGTGCTGCTGGACGAGCAGCGGCAGCCGGTCGCCGACGGCGAGGTGGGTGAGATCTGCATCGGCGGCCCGGGGGTGGCGCGCGGGTACGTGGGGCGCCCGGACCTGACCGCCGACCGGTTCATCGCGCACGCCCTGGCACCGCCCGGCGGTCGGCTGTACCGCACCGGGGACCTCGGTCGGATCACCGAGGACGGCGAGATCGAGTACCTGGGCCGGGCGGACTCCGAGGTCAAGATCCGTGGCCATCGGGTGGACCTCGGTGAGATCGAGAGCGTGCTGCTGGAGGACCCGGGGGTGGCCGAGGCCGTGGCGGCGCTGGTCCCGGTCGCCGACGCCCCGGACGCCCCCCACGAGCTGGCCGCCTACCTCGTCGCGCACGACAGCGACGAGGTAGGGCGCGAGGAACTGGTCGCCCGGCTGTGTCAGACCCTGCAGACCCGGCTGCCCGGTTACATGGTGCCCTCCTTCCTGGACGTCGTCACCGCGCTGCCGACCATGCCCAGCGGCAAGGTCGACCGGAGACGGCTGCCCCCGCCGAACCGCCGGCTCACCCTCGCCACCGGCCCCGTCGTGGCCGCCGAGGGCGAGCTGGAGGAGCAGGTACGCGCGGCGTGGGCGGAGGCGTTCGGCATCGAGTCGGAGGCGCTCTCGGTCGAGGCGGACTTCTTCGCCGACCTCGGGGGGCACTCGCTGCTCGCGGCGCGGGTGGTGTCGCTGCTGCGCGCCCGCAAGGTCGGCGTGAGCCCGGCGGTCCGCGACCTGTACGCCCACCCGACCGTACGAGGCATGGCGGCCCATCTCGGCGCCGCCGATCGGACCGTCGCGCCCAGCGCTCCGCCCCGCCCCGCCCCGGTGCGGCACAGCAGCCGGCGGATCGCGCTGGCCGGGTCCGGCCAGGCGGCGGTGATCTACCTGCTGCTGCTGGCGGTCACGCTCCCCGTCTCCTACGTCTACACCCGCAACGACGGTTTCGTGTCGGCCCGCGTCCTCGTGGAGCTGATGGTCGCGATCCTGCTCAGCTACCTCGGCGTGCGGTGGGTGCTGCCGGTGCTGCTGGCCCGGCCGTTGGCCGCGGGCATCCGGCCCGGCCGGTACCGCCTGTGGGGCCCCACCTACGTCCGGCTCTGGGCGCTGAACACGCTGCTGGCGGTCGGGCCGCTGCCCATGCTCAGCGGTTCTCCGCTGATGGCGACCTACCTGCGGCTGCTCGGTGCCCGGATCGGCCGCCGGACCATGATCGCGACCAGCGCGATCAGCCTGCCGACCCTGATCTCCGTCGGGCGGGACGCCTCGGTCGGGTACGGCGTCTCGCTGCGGCCGTGGCGGGCGGAGGACGGCTGGGTCGTCGTCGGGCCGGTCACGATCGGGGCGGACGCCTTCGTCGGCGCGAACGCGGTCCTCGAGCCCGGCGCCTCGGTCGGGGCGGACGCCGGCCTCGGCGAACAGTCCGTCCTCGTCCACGGCGAGACGGTGCCACCTGGGGAGCGTTGGGCGGGCTCGCCGCCGGCACCGATCCCCCGGCTCGCTCCCACCGTCGAATCCCTGCTCAGCTACCGCCGCCTGCGGCGTGGCTGGCGCGTGCACCACATCGCCGCCGCGCTGGTCGGCCTGGTCGGGCTGGAACTCGGGGCGATCGCGATGGTCCTGCCCAGCGTGGCGCTGGTGTGGTGGGTGCTGCTGACCCGTGGCCTGCTCGCCGGCCTGGTCGCGACCCTGCCGGCCGGGATCGTCTACGTGCTCACCGTCTGCGCGTTGGTCGCCGCCGGCAAGCGTCTCGTGCTGCCGCGGGTGCCGGTCGGCATTCACCACCGCATCCACTCGATGCTCGGCGTGCGCAAGTGGATCGCCGACAAGCTGCTCGAGTCGAGCCTCATGTTCACCAACTCGCTCTACGCGACCCTCTACACCGGGCCCTGGCTGCGACTGCTGGGTGCCCGGGTCGGCCGCGGCGCCGAGGTCTCCACCGCCGCGCACCTGGACCCGGACCTGCTCACCCTGGGATCGGAGAGCTTCGTCGCCGACATGGCCAGCCTCGGCGCCGCGACGTTCGGCAACGGCCGGATGGCGTTCCTGCCCACCACGGTCGGCAGCCGGGCCTTCGTCGGCAACGCCGCGTTCGTACCGGCCGGCACGGTGCTGGGCGAGGGGTCCCTGATCGGCGTCGGCACACTGCCGCCCGACGACGGCGTCCCGGAGGGCACGTCCTGGCTGGGTTCACCGGCGATGCACCTGCCGGCGCGCCAGAGCAGCGGCTCCTTCTCGGAGGAGGTGACGTACCGCCCGCCACGCCCCGTGGTGGCCCGCCGGCTGTTCGTCGAGTTCTTCCGCGCGACCCTGCCCGCATCGGTGCTCGGCGCCAGCTTCTACCTCTACCTCCTGGCGCTGTCCCAACTCGCCAACGGTCGGGACCTGCTCGTGCCGGCGCTGGTGTCGCCCTTCGTCGCGATGACGTCGAGCGTCGCCGTGATCGCCTTCTGCGCGGCGACCAAGCGCAACGTCGTCGGCACCTACCGGCCCCGGGTGGAACCGCTGTGGAGCGGCTTCGTCCGGCGCACCGAGTTCGTCACCGGCCTCTACGAGGCCGCGGCGGTCCCCGCCGGCATCGGGCTCCTGGTCGGCACGCCGTTCCTACCGCCGCTGCTGCGCTGGTTCGGGGTCCGCGTCGGCAGACGCACCTGGATCGGCACGACGTACCTCACCGAGTTCGACCTCGTCGAGATCGGCGACGACGCGACCGTGGGCACCGAGGTGTCGCTGCAGACCCACCTGTTCGAGGACCGGGTGATGAAGATGTCCGTCGTCACGGTCGGCGCCGGCGCCACGATCGGCACCCGCGCCATCGTGCTCTACGACGCGGTCGTCGGCGACGACGTCATGTTGGGCTCGCTCTCGCTGCTGATGAAGGGCGAACACCTGGTTTCCGGGACCCGATGGCGCGGGATCCCCGCCCAGGGCGTGCTCACCCACGACACCACCGGCCAACGGGCGGCCTGATGCCGCGCCGTACGGCTGCGGCTCGCACCGCGCCGCAACCGATCCCGTCCACCATCCATCCACCGAAAGGGAAGAACGCTCGATGAACAAGGCACTGCTGGTTTCCGACGCGGCCCACTTCCGCGTCGACTACGAGATCAACCCGTACATGCACACCGAGATCCAGCCCGACCACGCGGTGGCGATCCTCGAACACGAGCGCATCGTCGCCGCGCACCGGGCGGCGGGGCGCCGCATCGAGTACGTGACGTCGGCGCCGGAGTGCCCGGACATGGTCTTCACCGCCAACGCCGCCCTGGTACGGGGCCGTCGGGCCGTGCTGGGAGCACCACCACCGGAGCGCAAGGCGGAGCTGCCGTACTTCCAGGAGTGGCTGATCGACCACGACTTCGAGGTCCTGGAGGCGCCGTACCCGTTCAGCGGGCAGGGCGACGCCCTGGCCTGCGGCGACCTGCTGCTCGCCGGCTACGGCCAGCGGACCGACCGGCGGATGCATGCCGTGCTCGCGGGAGAGCTGGGCTACGAGATCGTGCCGCTGCGAACGGTGAGCCAGCAGTGGTACGACCTCGACCTGGCGGTCGGGGTCGTCGAGCCGGGGCGAACGCTCGCCTACTGCCCGGAGGCCCTCGACGAGCCGAGCCGCCATCGGCTGCGCGGCCTCGGCATGGACCTGATCGAGGTCTGCGTCGAGGAGGCGACGCGCTTCGCGCTCAACCTGGTCAGTGACGGCACCACCGTGACCATGACCAGGGGGGCGCCGCGCCTGGCGACCGCGCTGCGTGAGCGCGGCCTGCGGGTCGTCGAACTCGACACGACCGAGCTCGCCAAGGGCGGAGGCGGGGTCCGCTGCACCGCGCTGACCCTCGACAACCCCCTGCCGGCGAGGCCGTGATGGCGATGGGGAACGTCGGTCGGCTGCTCGCCGCCGGCGGGCGGGCACTCGCCGGCCGTGGCCTGGCGGCCCGCTCGCCACTGCCCGGGTCGCCGGAGCCGCCGGTGGCGCTGGTGTACCGGGGGCCGGCAACGCTGCCCGGCTGCCCGGAGGCGGTGGCGGCGCTGCTCAAGTCCAGCCGTTGGGGCTTCGACGTCCGGTACGTCGGCCCGGACGCCGACGACCTGCCGCTGACCCGGCGGGCACTGGCCGGGGCGACGCTCTACGCCCAGCCCGGTGGCGGCACCCTCAACCGCGGCTACCGCCACCTGAAGCGCCACCGCGACGAGATCAGGCAGTTCGTCCACTCCGGCGGGAGGTACCTCGGCATCTGCCTCGGCGGCTACCTCGCGGGGGCCACGCCCGGCTTCGGCCTCCTGCCCGGCGACACCGACCAGTACATCGCCTCGTCCGCCGCCACGGTCGACTCGGAGCGGAACACCGTCGTCCAGGTCTCCTGGCGCGGCCGGCAGCGGACGCTCTTCTTCCAGGACGGCCCGTACTTCTGGCTGCGCCCGAAGGCCGAGGCCGACGTCCTCGCGACCTACCCGAACGGCACGGTCGCCGCGATGGTCGCCCCCTTCGGCGCGGGCCGGGTCGCAGTCGTCGGCCCCCACCCCGAAGCCACCGACGACTGGTACGTCGACGCCGGGTTGCCGATCGCCGACCGGCTCGGCACGGATCTCGGCTGCGACCTGATCGACACCGTGATGAGGCCATGACACAGACCGTTTACCTCAGCCGCGCCGCCCTGGACCGCGCCGGCGACGCTCCGCCCGCGACGTCCGGGCGCTCCCGACTGCTCGGCGTGGACGCCGCGCGTGGCGTCGCGCTGTTCGGGATGATCGCCGTGCATTCGTTGTACCAGTCCGACGCCCTGGGCCGACCGACCTGGTCGTTCACCGTCTTCGGCGGTCGGGCGGCCGCCCTGTTCGCGGTGCTGGCCGGGGTCGGCATCGCGTTCATGACCGGTCGACGGCGGGTCCGCCTGACCGCCGGCGCGGGTCCGGTGGCGGCGCTCGTCGTCCGGGCCCTGGCCATCGGTGCGATCGGCTTGGCCCTGGGCTACGCCGACGCGTCCCTGGCGTCGGTGATCCTGCCGTACTACGCGGTGATGTTCGTGCTGGCCATCCCGCTGGTGTTCCTGCCGACCTGGTTGGTGGCGTTCACCGGCCTGGCCGTGGCCGCCGGCAGTCCCGTGCTCCGCCAGCTCCTGCTGCCGCAGCTGCCGGAGCCGACCTACGACAACCCGGCGTTCGCGCATCTCGTCGACGCTCCAGGCGCGCTGCTCACCGAGCTGTCGATGACGGGGGAATTCCCTGCGGTGACGTGGCTGGCGTACCTCTGCGCCGGGTTGGTGGTCGGGCGGCTGACCCTCACCCGGATGTCGGTGATCCTCGGCCTGCTCTACACCGGGGTCGCGCTCGCCGCGGCGGCGCCGGTGGTGTCGTGGGTCCTGCTGAACCGGTACGAGGGCCTGCAGCAGATCTGGTTCACGCAGCCGAAGAGCGGGTTGACCGTGGCCGAGACGAGCGGACTCCTCGCGCTCGGCGGGGACGGCAGCACGCCCACCTCGACGTGGTGGTGGCTCGCGGTCGACGCGCCGCACACCAGCACCCCGCTCGATCTGCTCGGCACGATCGGGAGCGCGATCGCCGTGCTCGCCGCCATGCTGCTCCTCGGCCACGTCGCACGGCGGGCGACCTCCGTGCTGCTGGTGCCCCTCGCCGCAGCCGGCAGCATGACGCTGACGCTCTACACCGCGCACATCGTGTTCATCAATTCCGACCTCGACACCCTCGAGCCCATGGCCGGATACGTCGCGCAGGTCGTGGCCATCGTGCTGATCGCGACCGCCTGGTGGGCAACCGCGGGCCGCGGCCCGCTGGAAGGGCTCGTGACGCTGCTCTCGCGAGGCGCGGGTCGACTGGTCACCCGGCCAGGCCGAGCATCGCGGGGTCGGGGCGGCATGTCGATGTACGCACGGCCGGCGCCGCCCTCCGCCGACCGGCACGCGACCGCCTGGCGGCGCGGCTGAACGGCAGGCGTGCGACATGGGACGGATCAGCTCGGGCCTGCTGCGGGAAGAGACCGGGCGGATCAGCCGACGACGCCTCGTCGTCGGTGCCGGCGCCGCCGGCACCCTGGCCGCCCTCGCCTGGGCCGGCATGTCGGCGGTCACCGGGAACGGCGACCGGCCGCTGGCACTGGTCTACCGGGGGGCGGCCGCCTGTTCCGGCTGCGCCGAGGCCGTGGCCGCCCTCCTGCGCAGCGCGCCGGGCGGGTTCCGCACCGAATACTGCGGCCCGGGCGAGCAGCGGCAGATCTCGCGGAGCACGCTGACCGAAGCGGCGGTCTACGCCCAACCCGGCGGCGGCAACGTCGGCCCGGCCTGGCGCAGGCTGCGTGACCACGCCGAGGACGTCCGTGGCTTCGTCCGCGACGGCGGCCACTACCTCGGTTTCTGCCTGGGGGCGTACCTCGCCGCCGCCCGGCCCGGCTTCGGGCTGCTCGACGGGAAGGTCGACCAGTACATCAGGACGGCCGGGGCGAGCGTCGACAGCGTCGACGACGCGGTGATCCCCGTCCGGTGGCGCGGCAGGACCCGGCACATGTTCTTCCAGGACGGGCCGACGCTCGAGCTGCGACCCGGGGCGCCGGGCATGGTGCTCGCCACCTACGACACCGGCGCACCCGCCGCCGTCGTCACCGCCTTCGGCGCCGGGCGGGTCGGACTCGTGGGACCGCACCCCGAAGCCGACCGGTCGTGGTACGCCGACGCCGAGCTGACCAACCCGGACGGCATCCGCCTCGACCTGGGCCATGACCTGGTGCGGAGCACGGTGGACGGGTGGGCCCCGGCGTCCGGTGGGAGCTGATCTCCCGGTGCCGTCACTCGCGCCGGTGCTGCCGGGGCAGCCAGCCCATGAACCGGTCCTGGAGGGTGGCCCCGGGCGCCGGCGTCAGGTCCTGGGCGGCGGCCGCGAGGCAGGAGCCCAGGTAGACGCTGAGCATGGCGCGGTCGACCCGGTACTCCTCCAGCAACCGGGCGCGCTTGGTGGTGCACGGCCAGTCGGCGCCGCAGGTGCCGCAGGTCCAGCCCGGCGTCACCGGCGCGTGATCGTCCACGGGGGACGTTGAGCCTTCCACACCACCGGTCATCGCACTCCCTCTCCGGTTCACGTGGCGGCCCGCCCCCGGCGGACCAGAGTCGACAATGGATGAGAGTCGTCCCCCCTGCGACGCCCCATCAGCGCCGCCGAACGCTACGGCGTTACGCGGTTGCGGTACGTTCACCAACCATGGCCATCGCGACGCTGACCGTGGACCAGGTGCTGGCCTGGCGGGCCGGCCGGCACCTGCTGCACCGGCCGACGGGCGTGGACCCCGTCGACGTGGTCGGCCGGCTCGTCGGCGTGCAGGCGCAGGCCGCCTCCGCCGCCGAGCAGGCCGTCGCCGCCCGGCAGGCCGATCCCCGGCCCGGGGCCGTCGCGGCCGCGCTCGCGGGGCGTCGGCTGCTGCGCACCTGGGCGATGCGCGGCACCCTGCACGTGCTGCGCGTCGAGGACGCGCCCGCCTGCCTGTCCCTGCTGGCCGCCGGCCGGTTCTGGGAGAAGGGCTCGTGGCAGCGCACCTTCGTGACCGTGGACCGGCTCGCGGCGATCGCCGAGTCGGCCGCCGCCGCGCTGGACGGCCGGACGCTGACCCGGGAGCAGCTCACCGCCGAGATCGTGGAACGCACCGGCGACCGGACGGTCGCCGCACACCTCGACTCCGGGTGGGGGGCCGTGCTCAAGCCGCTGGCCTGGCAGGGCCTGCTGGTGCAGGGGCCGACCGAGGGCAACCGGGTCACCTTCACCCGGCCGGAGACGCTGCTGCCCGACTGGCCCGGCCTGCCCGACCCCGAGGAGGCCGCGTCCCGGGTGGTGCCGGCCTGGCTGGGCGCGTACGGGCCGGCGAGCGCGGAGACATTCGACCAGTGGCTGAGCCGGGGCGGCTCGAAGCGGGCCGCGCTGCGCGGCTGGTTCGCCCGGCTCGTCGACGCGGGCGAGCTGGTGCCGGTGACCGTCGACGAGCGGCCGGCGTACGCCCGGGCGGTCGACGTGGACGAGATCGCCGCCGCCCGCCCCGACGACGCCGTACGCCTGCTGCCCGCCTTCGACCAGTGGGTGCTCGGGCCGGGCACGAAGGACACCACGATCCTCCCGGCCGACCGACGCGCCTCCGTCAGCCGGGCCGCAGGCTGGATCTCGCCGGTGGTGGTGCACCGGGGACGGGTGGTGGGCACCTGGGAGGCCCGCGACGGCGAACCGGTGGTGGACCTGTGGCCGGAGTCGCCGCCGGTGCCGGCCGGCGGGCTCGACGCCGAGCGGGCGCGCGTGCGGGCGTACCTCTCGGGGGGTGGCGATGCGTGACCTGCTGCCGCCGTCGGTGGCGGTGGCGGTGGCCGGGCCGGCGGACTGGACGGGCGAGTTGCTGCCGGCCGAGCGGGCGTGCCTCAGCGACCGGGCGGTGGAGAGCCGCCGCCGCGACTTCACCGCCGGGCGGGTGTGCGCCCGCCGCGCGATGGCGGCGCTCGGCGTGCCCCCGGCCCCGGTGCCGGCTGCGGCCGACCGGTCGCCGGTCTGGCCGGCGGGCGTGGTCGGCGCCATCACCCACACCCGGGACTACTGCGCGGCCGTCGCGGCCCGCGGCGCCGAGGTCCGGTCGGTCGGCATCGACGCCGAGCGGCACAAGGAGCTCAACTCGGGCGTACGCCGGCTGATCTGCCTGCCCGAGGAGGAGGACCGGTTCGCCCGTCTGCCGGCGGGGACCTCCTGGCCGGCGGTGGTGTTCAGCGCGAAGGAGACGGTCTACAAGGTGTGGCATCCGATCGTCGGCACCTGGCTGGACTTCCACGACGCCCTGGTGGAACTCGACCCGGACGCCGGCACGTTCACCGCCCGCATCACGCCGGCCCGGATCGACGCCGCCCCGGTGGCCGACCCGCCGACCCTGGTCACCGGCCGGTTCAGCGTCGACGACGCCCTGGTGCGCACCGCCGCCGTGCTGCTGCCCCGCTGACCCGCCACCGGGGCCATGGCCCCTTCGACCCGGCATGGGACCCGTTCAGGGGACGACGCCGGGCCGCCGGAGACGCGAGGATGTTCCGTTGTCCGCGCACGGTAGCGTCAGCCGCGTTTGCCGTCGTCGTCAGGTGCCTAGGAGTACGGTGAGTCACCCCCAGCCCCCATACGGGCCGCAGGATCCCTACCAGCCGAGCCCGGAGCAGCAGCCACAGCCGTACCCGCCGGCACCGATGCCGCAGTTCCCCGCCAACCAGGGCGGTTACCCGCCCCAGCCGCCGGTCTCCGGCGGCCCCCAGCCCGCGGGCGACCCGTGGGCCCCGCTCCCGCCCGTGCCGCAGCAGCCGGCCAACGACCCGTGGGCCGCACCCCAGCCGCCGGTCTCCGGCGCGCCGCAGCCGCCGGTGTCCGGCGTGCCCGGCGAGCCGTGGGCGCAGCCACCCGTCTCCGGCGCGCCGCAGCCGCCGGTGTCCGGGACGCCGGCCGAGCCGTGGGCCCCACCGCACCAGCCGACGTCCGGGATGCCGCAGCCGCCGATCTCCGGCACGCCGTACCCGCAGGTGACGTCCGGCGCGCCCGGCTACCCGCTCGGCCCGCCGCAGCCGGTCGCGCCGCCGAACAACAAGAAGAAGACCGTCCTGATCATCGCGATCGTGGCGGTCGTGCTGACCCTGCTCTGCTGCGTCGGCGGCATCGCGGCGGTCGTCGCCGGCGCCGACAAGGCGAAGGACGACCTGGAGAAGGCCCTGCCCACCCCGGCGACCACCAACGCCGCGCCGGGCGGGGCCCCCGCCACCAGCGCCGCGCCGGGCAAGGACGACGAGACCTACAACATGAAGCCGGGCGACACGCTGGTCCTCTCCGACGACGAGGGGACCCTCGAGGTCACGGTCACCCGGTTCACCACCTCCACCAAGGGCTGCCGGGAGTACGCTCCGGACCCCGACAAGGGCATGTACCTGATCGCCCACGTCACCGCCACGGTGACCAAGGGCAAGGGCTCGATCAACCCGTTCTACTTCGAGTGGGTGGCCTCGGACGGCACCACGACCAACGGCCTGGCCAGCGCGCTCTCCGGCTGCGGCGACACGCTGAGCTCCGGCAACAACCTGCGCGAGGGCAGCAAGCGTACGGGCACCGTGGTGTTCGACGTCCGCGACAAGAACGGCGCGCTGGAGTACAAGCACAGGTTCGAGAGCGCCGGCTCCTGGAAGCCGTAGTCCGCACCCGCTGACGGGAGGCCGGTCCCCTCGGGGGCCGGCCTCCCGCGCTGTCCGGGCCGTGCGCCGCCGGCGTGCCGGTGCGCGGTCAGCGGCCCTGCTCCAGCAGGTCGGCGACCGTGATCAGCGGAGTCACCAGGGACGGCACCAGGGCCGGGTCGGCCAGCCGGCCGCGCCGGTAGGTGATCAGCTCCGCGCCGCGCACGCTCCAGGCCGGCACCGCCCCCGCCAGGTGCGCGCCGATCAGGGTCGGCCCGACCAGGGCCTGCTGACCCGGGGCCGCCGCGCCCACCCGCCACTGCCGGTCGAACTCCTCGTGCCCGGTGGCGTAGCTGTCGCTGCCGAACAGCGCGCGACCCAGCTTCGAGAACACGTGGCGCGGCGCGACCGCCAGCGGCGGGAACTGCCGCCGCAGCCACACCGAACAGACGACGTACGTGTGGGTCTGCGAGGTGGTCGTCTGGTTGCCGTCCGCGCCGGTCGAGGTCTGCGTCTCCGTGTACGCGTACTCGGCCACCCCCACCGGGCGACCGTGCAGCATCCCGGCCAGCGCGAACCGCACGCCCCGGCGGCTGCGGCCCGGCACCCGGTCGGTCCAGGCGACCTGCGGTCTCTCGGCGTACGTCCAGCCGTACCGGGCGGCCCACTGCCGCCACCGGTCCCGCCGTTCCCGCTCCTGACGGTGGGTCGTCACGACCAGCGCGGTGAGCCCGACCCCGAGGAGGACGGCGAACGCCCCGCAGCCGGCGAACAGGAAAACGCTCATCAATCGATCCACGGGCGGCAGCGTAGTGACCGCCCGCACGAGCGCCGGCCGTCGGGACGCCGGGCGGGGTTCATCTCGACGCGATGCCTCGCCTTCGTCACCCGCAGTCGCGGCGACCCCTGATCCCACCCCTGTCGTCCACCCGGTTCGTTGAACCGCCCCCCGGCGTGCTGTTCAGTTCCCACCGGTGCGGTCGACGATGACGGTGCTGAATCTCTGCTGGCACACCGAAGAGGGATCCACAGTGAACAGAGGGAAGACGGTCCTGCGCCGGATCGGCGCGACCGTGAGCGCGATGCTGCTGGTCGCCGGGGCCGTGGTCGTCGGGGCCACCCCGGCCTCGGCCGCGAACTACTACTACGAGCTGCCGTACCCGGCCGGCGAGTCCTACCGGGTCACCCAGGGGCCGGAGGGCACGTACTCGCACGTCGGCGCGTACAACGAGTACGCCTGGGACTTCGGGCTGCCGGCGAACTACGAGGTCTCCGCCTCCCAGGCGGGCACCATCATCATGTCGAACTGGTCGCCGTACTGGCAGAACGGCATCGAGGTGATCATCCGGCACTCGAACGGCCAGTGCACCCACTACGCGCACCTGAACCGGGCGATCTACAACGCCGGCACCTGGGTCCCGCAGGGCCGGGTCATCGGCTGGTCGGGCAGCACCGGCGCGTCCACCGCACCGCACCTGCACTTCCAGGTCATCAACTGCAGCACCCGCGTGGGCATCCCCGCCACGCTCCAGGGCTGGACGCCGTGGACCGGCACCTGGCCGGTCAGCGTCAACTACTACGCCTGACCGACGACGCCCTCCCACGTGTCCTGCTCGCCCGATGACAGCGAGCGGGACACGTGGGATTCGGCGGGTTCACCGGACGACAGGGACCATCACACGGCGCGCCGACCGGCCGCCGTCCCCTGACCGCCCCTGGTTCCGGGCGGGCAAGGATTCGCGCGCCGACCTGCACGAACGCGGAGCCCGTCCACGGCGGCACCGGCGTCAGAAAAGGCCCGTTCCAGCCGAAGACACCCAGACGGCGCTCAACGCCTCGGTGACCGGCCCCAGCCGCTGATCGGGGTTTCCACCGAGGGGCGGGCGGGGACGCGGGTCGGGAGGCGCGGACAGCACCCTGGTCCGCCGAAGCGACAGGGAGGCGACATGAGCTTGGAGAGGGCGAAGGACAAGGTCGAGCGGGTCGCCGGCGCCGCCAGGGCGCGGATGGGCGACATGGCACAGGGCGAGCGGGCACAGGCGGAACGGGTGGCGAAGCGGGACGAGATACGGGGCAACCAGCCCGGCGAGCACGTTCAGGAGGACGCTCGGGACGCGCGGGACAACTTCACCACCTGACCCGGCACGTCGCCACGCCCCCGGCCGCGCGCCGGGGGCGGTGCTCCATGTCGGGGGCTATCCGGAGAAGTCGCGTCGCGGGTCGAAGAGCCCGATGGGGTGTGCGGTCGCGCCGCTCGTCGCCAGGTCGGCGAGGATCTCCCCGACCACCGGGACGAACTTGAAGCCGTGCCCGGAGAACCCGCACGCGACGGTGACCTGCGGGTGCCGCGGGTGCGTCGCGATCACGAAGTGCTGGTCCGGCGTGTTGGTGTACATGCACGTCGCGGCCCGCAGGAACCGGCCCGGAAGGGTCGGCAGGACCCCGGCGAGATGTTGCCGCATGTCCTGCACCTCCTCCGGGTGCACCTGCCGGTCGATGGTGTCCGGCGTGCAGACCGCACCGCCACGGAAGAAGGCCACCTTGGCGCCGCCGTCGGGCCCGTCGATGGCCGGGAAGCCGTACACCTGCGTGCCGGCGGCGTCCTCGTGGATGTAGATGGGTTGCCGCCCGGGCTCGAAGGGGCCGACCCCGGTCTCCGGCTGGAACCAGTACATGATCTGCCGCTCGACCGTCAACGGCACGCCGAGATCGGCGAGGAGTTCGGGTGCCCAGGCGCCAGGACAGACGACGAGCCGGCCGGCGGTGTAGGAACCCTTCTCGGTCGTCACGCGTACGCCGCCCTCGGGCAGCGCCTGCCAGCGCGTGACCGGCTCGCCGTAGCGCAGGTCGGCACCGTGCCGGGCGGCGAGGTCGAGGTGAGCGGTGACGGTCGCCTCGGGGCGCACGAAGCCCGCCTTGGCTTCGAAGAGCGCCAGCTCGTCGTCCCCGGGGCTGAACGTCGGGAAGCGGCGGCGCAGCTCACCCGCGTCGAGGATCTCGTGCGGCAGGTCCCACTCGCGCGACGCGCGCAGGCTGCCGGCGAAGGCGAGGCTCTCCGGTCGGCCGACGAACACCCCGCCGGTGAGCGAGATGATCTCCTGCCCGGCGTCGTGTTCCAGCTTTTCCCACAGCTCGTACGCCCGGAGCAGGAGCGGTACGTAGGCCGGGTCCTCGAAGTACGACTGCCGGATGATGCGCGAGCCGCCGTGGCTGGACCCTTGGTCGTGCGCCCGGCCGAACCTCTCCAGACCGAGCACGCGCTGCCCCCGCACGGCCAGATGGTAGGCGGCGCTGCTGCCCATCCCACCGAGCCCCACGACGATGACGTCGTAGACCGACATGTCCGCTCCCTCCCACCTTCGGGCATCATCGGCAAACGGTGCAGATCAGGCCCGCTGCTACCGTACGCGGGCTCGGCAAAGATCGAGCTCAAGGCCGAGGGCCTGATTGACGGCCAGCAGGGCAAGGGCGTCTACGTCGCCAACCCGCTTCCCCGGTAAGCCGGGGTCGCTCTCCGAGGCGCGACGCCTCGCTTACAAGGCGCTTCCGGCAAAGGTCGCAACGTCCGCTGGCGTCCGCTGGGTTCGGGTCGGAGGCGACATCCGTCCGCACTCATCCGGCTTCGGCCGCCATCGTTGATGTCAACGACTGATGTCAGCCGCTACCGTTGCTCCCTGCCCGTTGCTGGTAGAACCGCCCGCATGAATCAACTGACCGACCCGCTGGCCGGGGTCGACGAGGTCCCGTGGGAATCGCTGCACCACGCCCACGGCCCGGCCGTCGACGTACCGGACCAGTTACGTGCGTTGCGCTCGGCGGAGGTGCCGGTCCGGCGCCGCGCCTTGTCCGAGCTGTTCGGCAACGTCTACCACCAAGGCACCCGGTGGGGGGCGAGCTGTCACGTGGTGCCGTTCCTGGTAGCGCTCACCGACGACCTGGACAGCCCGGACCGGGCAGCGGTGGCCAACCTGCTCCGGTCGGTGGTGCTCGGCGACCGGCGCGACGACGAGCTGCCATTCGATCCGCAGCAGACCTTCGCCGCCGCCGAGGGGATCACCGACGAACAGACGGCGCTGGTGGCGCAGCATCTGGAGGCCGAAGACCTGTTCGAGCACGAGGAAGCCGCGGAACTGGCTGACAACGTAGCGGTCCGCTGGGAGGCCGACGCCTTCCATGCTGGAGCCCGGCACACCGACCGGTACGTCCGCTGGCTCACCGATCCGGACCCGCATCTGGCCGGGTACGCCGCCGAACTACTCGCCTGGTTCCCACCCGACGAGGCCGCGTTGGCCGGACTCATCGCAGTCCCGGATGACGAGGCCCGCGCCGCCACCCGGGCCAGCGCCAACCTGACCCTCGCCCACTGTCCGGCCGGCTCCGAGCGGATCGACGCCTGCCTCCGGGAGATGCTGTCCGCAAACGCTGCGGCCGTCCGGGTTACGGCCGCGGTGGGACTGGCATACCGACTCGGTGACCAGCTACCCGACCTCGCTCTCGACGTCCTCACCGACGCCCGCACCTCGGACTTCGATGCCGACGTACCCGGCTGGGACCGGTCGGTGCGCGGGTTCGTGGCCATCGCGTTGCACCGACTGGGTCTCGGCTGACTTGGCCCTGTGGCACACGGTTTAGGAAGGCGGTGCGGGCTAGAGGCAGACCACAGCCTTGGCCTGCGGCGAACACCTACGTCTGCGGCTTCAACACCAGCACCATTGCACGTACCAAGGCTGCGAGGAGAAACGATGGGTCGTCTAGCTCCGGGCGTTGATCCCGCGCAATTCTGCCAGGGCATACCGACCATCCACGAAACAGAGGTCGCGACCTGTTCCCTCGGCGATGCCTGCCCACGTCCCACCAGCTTCCATCCGCGCGGCTTTGACTTCTGCCAGAGTGACGGTTGCGAGCTCTGCCCATCGGGCCCCGCCTGGTTGGAGTGACCTACTATCCGACCAGGGTCGATACCCGTAGAGGGGGCGACGGGGATCGAATTTCGCACCACCAGTTGGAAATCATCGGCTGCCTGATCCGTCCGTTGTGGCTGGCCATCGGCGGTGTGGCGGTCCCGTTCCTGCCCGCTGGTGACCGCAGGCTTCCGGCACGTGGCTGGCACGGCTCGCCCTGGCCGCGGTCCGCCGGCGTTTGTTCCTGTGAGCTACGGTGCTGTCGCCCGATCTCGATCAACTGAAGGAGTGTCAGAGTGGAGCCGTTGGGGATCTCGCATGACGCCTTCGGTCGGCTTCGCCTCGCCGACTTCATAGCGGCGGAGCACCTTGAGCAACTCCACGGCTGGGAGTACCTGGACCGTTGCTGGGTCGGGGAGGCGTCGGACTTCACGGAGTGGCTTCGTCTCGAGTCGGCTCCCGGCGTGACGCGTTCGGTAGCGATCGACCTCGTCGCCCTGCCGGAGTCAACGGTCCAGAGCATGATCGGCATGCTCCAGCTCCCCCTGCGGGCAGGGCAGGGCCAAGAGGAGATCACCGGCGTGCTTGGCGAGCCCATCGGCACACGGAGTTTCGTGCGGGATCGGGTCACCCTCATCTTCCGCATTGGCGCTGCGGAGCCCTACGAACTGAGCTGCACCATTCACGAGGAGCAGGGGCTGATCTACCTGACGATGCATCCCACGCCGCTGCCGGATTAGCTCGCGGCCAGCCCCATACCTGCGGGCGACGACTGCTGCACTTCGCTGCTGCACAAGATCCAAAAGGCCGTCTCCCACGACGGGAAACGGCCTTTGAACTGGGTGGAGCTGAGGGGATTTGAACCCCTGACCCCCTCGATGCGAACGAGGTGCGCTACCGGTCTGCGCCACAGCCCCTCCGCCGGCGAACCGGCGTCGGTCCCACCCGGCTTTCACCGGGCGGGCCGGCGACAAGGCTAACAGGTCGACCGCCCCCACCGCGAATCCACCCCCGGCGCGGCGGGATCTTGGCGAGAACCGACCCACGGAGGACGGGAGCGGCGACGCCGGATGCGGACATCCGGGCCGCGCCGGAAACGGACATTCAGGCCGAGTGGGTGCCGCGACCGGACTGGTACGGGCGCCCCCGCAGGCCGCCCGTGCGCCGGTAGGACACGGAGCCGCCGTTGGCCGCCGCGGGCAGGTCGGCCGGCCGGTCCAGGCCCATCGCCGCGCGGCGTACCACCTCGCGCTGGGCCGCCAGGCGGCGCTGGGCCTCCCGGCGGGCCGCCGCCCGACGGGCCTGCTCCCGCCGCACCTCGGCCTGCCGGGCGGCCAGCCAGGCCGCCTCCCGGGCCTGCGCCCGCCGCCGCCGGCGATCCGCCACCGCCCGCGCCCGCAGGTGTACGACGTACGCGACCAGCAGGGTGGCGGTGACCCCGAAGCTGATCCAGAAGCCGGGGCCGACCACGATCACGCCGATCAGCTCGACGAAGTTGAGCAGCAGCAGCGCGGCGAGCACCCGGCGCCGGCGGTAGACGGCGGGGGTGTGCTGCCGGCGGGGCGGCGGCCGGCGGCGGGTCTTCTTCTTCCCGGCGGGCGGCACGGCGCGCAGCCGGCTCGACCGGCGGGCGGCGGGCGGCGCGGAGACCGGGGCCGCGAGACCCCCCGCGTCCTTGCTCTCGGCCAGTGTGACGACGAGGGATCGGGGCGGGTGGACCGGCCGCCGCCCCGGGACAGTACGGCGCCGCCGGCGGCGCTGGAGCACCCGCGCCGTCGACTGCGCCCGCTCCGCCACCAGCCGCTCGGTGGCGTCGTACCGGCGGACCAGCGCCGGCGCGAGGGCGAGCAGGCCGGCGGCGGCGAGGACGGCGAGGAGCACCGAGGTCGGCACCCTCACCCCTCCCGTCACCGAATTCGGAGCAACCGCCGCCCGACCGCAGGATCTTCCACCGAGCGTGGTCGGGTGCGTGGATCGTACGGGTGGAGCAGCGCTTGCCACAGCTTGCAGTCACTTGAGGTTACGGGCCGCCGACGCGGATGGTGACGCGCCGCGCCGATCCCGTCCGTGGGACGGCTCACCCCGCGCTGGCGCGGATCCGGTGCCAGCGGCCCAGCAGGCCGCCCTCGGCGGCGACCTCCTCACTGGTCATCGCGTATCCGATGTGGTCCCGCCACGCACCGTCGATGTGCATGTAGCGCACGTGGTACGACTCCTCGCGGAAGCCCAGCTTCTCCACCACCCGGCGGGACGGCCGGTTCTCGGGGCGGATGTTCACCTCGACCCGGTGCAGCCCGGCCGGGCCGAAGGCGTGGTCGACGGCGAGGGCCAACGCGGTCGGGATGATGCCGCGACCGGCCACCCGGGAGTCGACCCAGTAGCCGACGTACCCGGAGCAGAACGCCCGCCGGACGATGCTGCCCACGTTGAGGTGGCCGACCAGCCGTTCCCGGCCGTCCTCGCGCAGGCAGACCGCGAACGGCATCCCCTCGCCGCTGCGCGCCGACCGGCGCTGGTCGCGGTGCACCCAGCGGAACGCGGCCGGCGAGTTCAGCTCGTGCCAGCTTCCCGGCAGGGACGACTCCCACGGCGCGAGCCACTCCCGGTTGGCGCGGCGCACCTCCGACCAGGCGGCGGCGTCCGCCCGCCGGTAGGGCCGCAGCACCACCGGGCCGTCGGTCAGCACCGCCGGCCACCCCGGCGCCCGCCCACCCCCGAACAGATTCACCGCGTCAGCTTCCGCTCACGACCGCGTCACCGCAAGCGCACTCCCGCCCGCACCGCGCCGTCCGTCCCGCCGCGCCCGGGAGGCCACGCTCACCGGCGCCGGTCCAGCAGGAGGACGTCCACGGTGGACCCGGCCGCCGCGGTGGTCACCCGCTCGCCGAGCACCAGCAGGCCGTTCGCCTCGGCCAGCCCGGAGAGGGTGTACGGCCCGCCGTTGAGCGGCTGGACCGTGTAGCCGCCGCCGCGCCGCTCGGCGACGTGCGCGGGGCGGAACTCGCGCAGTCCGACCGGGGACGAGATCGTCTCCAGCAGGTGCGCGCGGACGCTGGGCCGGAACACCGGTTCCGCCCCGGCGAGCAGGTTTATCGCCGGGCGGGCCAGCACCTCGAAGCCGATCAGGGCGGCGCCCGTGTCGCCGGGCAGGCACACCACCGGCACCTCCTCGGCGCCGACCGTGCCGAAGCCGAGGGAGGTGCCGGGATAGAGCGCCACCTCGGTGAACGCGACCGGCCCGGCCCGGGCGCCCTCCCGGCGGGAGAGGATCCGCCGCACCATGTCGCCCGGCCCGGTGCCGGTGCCCCCCGTGGTGATGATCAGGTCGGCGCGCAGCGTCTGGTCCTCCAGCAGCCCGCGCAGCCCCTCCGGGTCGTCGTCGCAGATGCCCACCCGGTACGCCAGGGCGCCCACCTCGGCCGCCGCCGCGGTGAGCGCGTGCGAGTTGGCGTCGACCGTCTGGCCGGGCTGGCTGCCCCGGCCCACGTCGACCAGTTCGTCGCCGGTGGCCACGATGACCACCCGGGGGCTGGGCCGGACCACCACGTGCCCGATGCCGGTGGCGGCGAACACCGCGACCAGCGCCGGGGAGACGTAGGTGCCGGCCCGGGCCAGCAGGGTCCCGGCGGGCAGCTCCTCGCCGGCCCGGCGCACCCCGTAGCCGCGCTTGGGGACGCGGAAGATCTCCACCGCGGCCATGCCCTGGTCGGTCCACTCGACGGGGACCACCACGTCCGCGGCGAGCGGCAGCGGCGCCCCGGCGGCGACGGAGAAGCACGCGCCGGGGGTGAGCCGCACCGGGCGCCAGCTCGCCGCGCCGAGGTCGCCGACGACGTTGAGCCGGACGTTACGCCCGCCCGGCCCGCCGGACTGGGTCGGGACGTAGCCCACGCCCCGGCCGCCTCCGGAGATGTCCTCCCAGCGGGCCGCGTACCCGTCCACGGCCGCCTGGTCGAAGGCCGGGAAGGAGTGCGGCGCGACGACGTCCTCGGCGAGGACGTTGCCGTGCGCCTGGGTGAGGTCGAGGTCGAGCGGAGGCAGCGCGCGTAACCTGCGCAGCACGCTGCCCAGGTAGTCGGCGAGCGGCGTCAACTCGTTCGCGGCCGCCTCGGCGTCGGCCGACGCTGTCATGTACCAGTCACGCCCGACACGTCGGAGTTGACGAACTCGGCCAGCCACTTGCGGAACTCGCCGCCGAGGTCGTCGCGCTCGGCGGCGATCTGCACCACGGTCTGGAGGTAGCCCAGCGGCATGCCGGTGTCGTAGCGGGTGCCCCGGTAGACGATCGCGTGCACCGGCGTGCCCTCGTTGCGCAGCAGCTCCATCGCGTCGGTCAGCTGGATCTCCCCGCCGCTGCCCGGCTTCGTGCGCCGGATCGCGTCGAAGATGCTGGCGGGCAGCACGTAGCGGCCCAGCACCGCGAGGTTGCTCGGCGCGTCCTCCGGCTTCGGCTTCTCCACCATGCCGGTGACCCGGACGACCTCGCCGATGTCGGTCAGTTCCGCCTCCGCCGGCTCGACCGAGGCGATGCCGTAGCGCTTGGTCTCGGAGGGGTCGACCTCGAAGAAGGCCAGCACGACGCCGCCGGTGCGTGCCTGGAGCTCCAACATGGCCGGCAGCAGCGGCTCGGACTGCTTCACGAACTCGTCACCCAGCAGCACCGCGAAGGGCTGGTCGCCGACGTGCGACTCGGCGTACCCGACGGCGTGGCCGAGGCCGAGCTGCTCGGGCTGGCGGCAGGTGTAGATCTCGGCCAGCTCGCTGGGGCGGCGGACGGCGGCCAGCCGCTCGGCGTCGCCCTTCTCCTCCAGCCGGGCCTCCAGGTCGGGGCGGCGGTCGAAGTGGTCCACCATCGACGTCTTGCCCCGCCCGGTGATCAGCAGGACGTCGCCGATGCCGGCCTGGGTGGCCTCCTCGACGATGTACTGCAGCACCGGCCGGTCGACCACCGGGAGCAGCTCCTTGGGCACCGCCTTCGTGGCCGGCAGGAACCGGGTGGCCAGTCCGGCGGCCGGGATGACTGCTTTGACCGCGCGGGAGCGACCGGTTGCGGCGGTCGCCGTTGAGGGGTTCGCTGAGTGCTCCGACATGCCGCGAGACTATCGGCCACGGCTCTGCCGTGGAGGGTGAGGACCGGAAGACGCGCCGCCGTTCGTGCCGGGCCGCGCGGGACCGGGTCCGGCCGGCGCGGCCCGGGGCTCGGCCCCGGGCCCGGCCGGCGCGCCGCGCGGCTCGGCGTCGACCGGATCGGCCGGTTCGGGGCGGGTCCGGGCCGGCTGGCGCGGGGCGCCGGCGCGCGGCATCCCGTCCTCGGGGCTGACCGCGCCCGCCGGGACGGGGATCTCCCGGGCCGGCTGGTCGGCCCGGCCGTGGGCGACCGGCTCCTCGCCGGCCCGGCCGCCACCCGCCCGCTCCCCGCCGGCCCGAGCGGCGTCCGCCTGTTCCCCGCCGGCCCGAGCGGCGTCCGGCCGCTCGTCGTCCGCCCGGCCCGGATCCGCCCGCTCGCCGTCGGACCGGTCGTCGGCGATCCGCCAGGTGTCCCGGCCGGCCGCCTTGGCGGCGTAGAGCGCGTCGTCGGCGGCGTCCAGCACCTCCTGGCCCGTGCTGGCGTGGCCGGGATAGACGGCGATGCCGATGGAGACGGTCACCGCGATGGCCACGGGCGCGCCCCCGCCGTGCCCGTCGGCCGCGATCGGGGCCTCCCGGATCGCCGCGCCGAGCCGCTCCGCGACGATCGCCGCCCCCCGGGCGTCGGTCTCCGGCAGCAGCACCACGAACTCCTCGCCGCCCTGCCGGAAGGCCAGGTCGACCTCGCGGATCTCGCCCCGCACCCGGCGGGCGAACTCGGCCAGCACGGCGTCGCCGGCCGCGTGCCCGTGCGTGTCGTTGACGTCCTTGAACCGGTCCAGGTCGAGGGCGAGGACGCTGAGCATCCGGCCGAACCGGTTCGCCCGCTCGACCTCCCGGCGGATCGACTCCCGCAGGTAGCGGTAGTTCCAGAGCCCGGTCAGCGGGTCGGTCAGCGAGAGACGCTGCGCCTCCTCGTGCACCCGCACGTTGTCCACCGCCACGGCGGCGTGGCCGGCGAAGGTCCGCAGGGTAACCAGGTCGTCGTCGTCGAACTCGTCCGCGCCGAGCCGGTCGTAGAGGGCCAGCACACCGAGCGCCCCGGCCGAGGAGGCCGGCTCCGACGACCCGGGCCGGGCGGTCGGAGCGTCCGCGCGGGCGGCGTCGACCGGGCCCGTAGCGCCCGGGGCGGCGAACGGCACCGCGACGTACGTCCGGCAGCGCGGCTCGCCCGGCGGCACGGCGGAGGACTCCGCCCGGCCGCGCTGCGGCTCGCCGGTCGCCGCGACGGCCCCGAGCACGCCGCTGCCCAGCGGCACCCGCAGCGGCCCGGCCCGTTCGTCGGGCGGGCAGCGGCCGTCCAGCCCCTCCGCGCACTGCGCCACGAGCACCCCGCCGTCGTCGACCAGCAACACCGCGCCGGCGCGGGCGCCCGTCGCCGCGATCGCGCTGTGCAGGATCACCCGCAGGATGCGTTGCAGGTCGTGCGTGCTGGCCAGGGTGTCCCCCAGCACCGCGAGATGCCCGCGCAACTGGTCGCGGCTGCTGGTCAGCGCCGCCACGTAGGTGCCGGTCTCCCGGGTCATCCGGTTGAACGCGCCGGCCAGCCGGCCGATCTCGTCGCGGCTGCGCACCGGCACCCGGACGGTCAGGTCGCCGAGGGCCACCCGGTCCACCGCGCCCGCCAACTCCACCAGCGGCCGGGTGGTCACCCGGGCCAGCCGCCCGGCGGCCACCACGGCCAGCAGGGCCGCCACGAGCACCGCCGCGACCAGGGCGGCGTACAGGCCGGGCGGCTGGTCGCTGGGGACCGAGAGCACGAGCGGCAGGGGCTGCCCGGCGGACGGGCCGACCCGGCGGACGTACCGGCCGTCGGCGGTCTCGGTGACCCGCTCGCCGTCGACGGTGCCGGCGGCGGCGAGCACGGCGTCGCGTACCCCGGTCGACTCGGTGGTGTGGGCGAGCCGGACGGGCGCCTCGGCGTCGTCGAGCAGGGTGACCGCCACGCCGGTCACGGCCGCGAGCCGCGCCACGAAGGCCGGGTCGACCGGATGCGCCGCGGCGACCGTGCCCAGCGACCCGCCGGAACGGTCGCGCAGGTCGACCCGGACGGCGAGCGCCCGCACCGGGCCGGCGGCCGGCGCGGCGGTGGAGCAGTCCCGCCAGGGCTCCGGCGGCCCGCCCGGCGAGGCGTAGGTGACCTGGCCGGCCACGTCGGTGACCCGCACGGCAGCCGCCAGGCCGCGGCTGACCACCTGGCCCGCGGCGCCGGGCCGGTCGCCGGTCAGGGCCACCGCGTCGGCGGCGGCCCGCAGCTGCTGGCAGAGGGCGTCGACCGAGGTGCGCACGGTCGCGGCGGCCACCGCCAGCCGCTCGGTGGAACGACTCCGGTCGACGGCCACCACGGTCGAACCGACGAAGAACGCCCCGAGCAGGACCGGGCCGAGCACCACCGCCAGGAAGGCTGTGGTCAACCGCCCGCGTAGCGTCACTCGGTCCCCCCGGAAGTTCCGCCGCCGTCGCTTGCGATGCTGACACAGAGCGACCAGGTGACAAACGTTGCGTCAGGAGTGTTGCGTGCCCGATTTTTCTCATGAAGCGGAAGCGGCGAAGCGGGACGTGCGCGCCGCCGTGCTCGCCGCCCGCCGGGCGCTGGCCGCGCCGACGCGGGCCGAGGCCGCCGGGCGCGTCCAGGCCGAGCTGGTGGCTCTCGTACGCCGGCTGCGCCCGCGCCGGATGACGGCGTACGTGCCGGTCGGCTCCGAGCCGGGCGGGCCCGACCTGCCGGCGGTGCTGCACGCGGCGCTGCCGCCGGGGGCCGAGCTGCTACTGCCGGTGCTCTGTGCCGACCTCGACCTGGACTGGGCGGCCTGGGCCGGGGCGGACGCGCTGGTGGCCGCCGGCCGGGGCATGCGCGAGCCGGCGGGGCCACGACTGGGCCGGGACGCGGTGGCGGCGGCCGAGCTGGTGGTGGTGCCGGCGCTGGCGGTGGACCGCCGGGGGCGGCGGCTGGGCCGGGGCGGCGGCTCGTACGACCGGGCACTGGCCCGGGTGCCCGCGACCGCGCTGACCGTGGTGCCGCTGCACGACGGGGAGTTGGTCGGGTCGCTGCCCGCCGAGCCGCACGACCGCCCGGTGCGCGCGGTGGTCACTCCCGCCGACGGCCTGCGTACGCTTGACGCCGCCCCCCGGGACGCGGCGGGTCGCGCCTGAGGGCGGCGGTGTCGCGCCCCACACTTCCGCTGGACGAATCCGGGGGCGATGACGCACCATTGGCACTCGAAGACGTCGAGTGCCAACCGGCCGTGCCAGATCCGGAGGAGAACGTGCCCACGTACCAGTACGCCTGCACCGCGTGCGGCCACCAGCTCGAGGCGGTGCAGTCCTTCTCTGACGAGCCGCTGACCGAGTGCCCGGCGTGTGAGGGGCAGCTGCGCAAGCTCTTCAACTCGGTCGGCATCGTGTTCAAGGGCTCGGGCTTCTACCGCACGGACTCCCGCACCTCGGGCAGCGACACCGGCAGCAGCGGCGCCGCCCAGCCGGCGAAGTCCGACTCGTCCTCCTCCGGTGGCGACTCCGGCTCGTCGAGCGGTTCGACCGCCGCGTCGTCCTCGTCGTCCTCGTCCTCGTCGTCGTCCAGCTCGAACGGCTCCGGCGGCGGCGCGAGCAAGACCCCGGCCGCCAGCACCGCCAGCGCCTCCTGACGCACGCCACATCCCGTCCCGGGGCCGGCCCCGCCCGCCCCGGGCACGTCCTGCTGCGCAGGTCATCGGCGTAGAGCCACGGCCCCCGCCTCCTGGCTCGCCGCCTCGGGATCCCTGGTCGACCCGCGGCGGCGTCCGGATCGCCTGTGTCGCCCGCGGGCGCGACGGGGTGGCCGCGCGGTCGCCGGCAGGCGGTTGTCCACAGGGTCGCCCGCGTAATCCACAGGACCGGGGGACGTTGTCCACAGGCCGCCGGGGTTTCTCCACAGGCACGGAAGCGGGCCCGGGGGCCTGCGGGTCGCGCGGAAGCGGCCCGGAACACCGGCGGGTTCGCGGAGGCGGCCCGGAATGCCGGCGGGTTCGCGGAAGCGGCCCGGAATGCCGGCGGGTTCGCGGAAGCGGCCCGGAATACCGGCGGGTTCGCGGAAGCGGCCCGGGATGCCGGCGGGTCGCCTGGCAGCCGGTTCAGTCCCAGTGCGGCGGGCGCTCCGCGAGCAGCCAGTCGTCGTTGCCGCCGGAACGCTCGCCCCAGCCCCGGTCGGTGTCGTCGGCGGTCTGCTCGGGCAGCACCACGAAGTCGTCGCTCAGGTCGACCGTACGGTCGTCGTCGCCGCGTACCGCCGGCGTCGGAGGAAACTCGGTGCTCACGAGCGGCAAGACTAGCGCAGCCGCGACCGGGTCACCGAGTCGAACCAGGTCCGCCACGTTGCCCCGGCGACACGGCTGACCGGGGGCATCCGGCCACGGCTCGCCAGGCTGCCCGGCCACGGCTGACCGGGGTGTCCGGCGCCGACCCGCCGGTGGGCCGGCCGCGTCCGGCCGGTCACCGGGCCGGAGCGTTGGTAGCGTCGGACGGCGTGACGACCCCCACCTCCGGCAGCGCCCCCGACGAGTACTGGCGGCGGCCCGACACCGCGCCGGAGCAGTCCGGGATCCGGGCCACGCCGACACCGGCGCCCGGGGGCGGCTACGTGGGCCCGCCCACCACCACCCCGCCCCCGGCCGGATGGCGACCGCCGGTGCACCTGCGACCGCCACCGCCCCGGCGGCTGCCCCCGCAGGACATGGCCGGGCTCGACATGGCGGAACAGCGGGCGCAGCGACTCACGTACGGCGTCGGCGCGCTGGCCGGCGCGGTGCTGGTCATCCTGATCTGCCTGCTCTGCTCACGCCTGATCTTCTGACCACCCCAACTCCCCTAGCGCGATCTTGCGGTTGCCGCCCTGGCGAAGCGCGCGAACGGGGCCAGGGGTGGGTGTCAGAGGGTGTTGCCCCAGACCGCCTCGGCGCCGGAGTGGCCGGTCAGATAGGTGTAGACCAGGCTCACGACGCCGAGCGCGACCACCACGACCGACAGCACCGGCGTGAGCCAGGACGGCAGCCTCGGCACGCGCGGGTGCCCGCTCGTCACCACGAGCAGCAGCAGCGACGCCACGGCCAGCGGCAGGACGTACCAGAACAGGAGGTCGCCGTAGCGGGAGTGCTCGAGGATCTGGTCCACGATCGGGCCCTGCATGCCCCGGGCCAGGAACGCGTCGTTCAGCTCCTCGCCGGACTCGACCGCGACGAAGGCCGTCACCGGCGCCGCCACGGCGAGGATCGCCACCGCCCAGTCCAGCCGGGGCCGGAACCGGGGCAGCGCCACGTACGCGGCGGAGAGCAGGGCCAGCAGCGGCACGAGCACGACGACCGCGTGCACCACCAGCACGTGGGCCGGCAGACCCAGGATCTCCTTGAACATCCACACCTCCGGCGTACGCGGTCGCGGGTTGCCAGCGTACGGTGCGCCGGCCGCCCCGCCCAGAACTCTCGATCCGCTACACGCGCCCCGTACCGGTCCGGTTCACCGCCCGGACGGGCAGGCCGGCTGTGGCCGGGGCCACCCTCTGCCGGAGGCCGGTTGTCGACCCGGTCACCGCGTGCTGTCATTGACAGATGTCCGGCGGGGAGGAGCTGCTCCGGTCGAGGGGCCTGCGGGTCACCCGGCCGCGCCTCGCCGTGCTCGACGTACTCGCTGCCGGCGGCCACCTCGAGGTGGACGAGATCACCCGACGGGTCCGCGAGCGCCTCGACTCCGTCTCCACCCAGGCCGTCTACGACGTGCTCGGCGCGCTGTCCCGGGCCGGGCTGTCCCGCCGGATCGAGCCGGCCGGCAGCCCCGCCCGCTACGAGGCGCGGGCCGGGGACAACCACCACCACGTGGTCTGCCGGGGCTGCGGCGAGATCGCCGACATCGACTGCGCGGTCGGCAGGGCCCCGTGCCTGGATCCGGACATCGCCCACGGTTTCGAGGTCGACGAGGCGGAAGTGACCTTCTGGGGCCTCTGCCCCACCTGCCAGGCCCGCCGCTCCGCCGACGACTGACCCGGCCGCGCCGGATCCGCCGCGCCGCCGACGCCTGACCGCCCCCGCAGGCCCTGGCTCTGCCGCTCCCCCGACAACCGACCGTCCCCGCCGACGACGGGACGGCCGACGGGCTGACGTCCGTTGCCCGGGGCGGAGGGTCGCGGGGCATGGCACGCTTGGTCGGTGGACTCCGATGACCTCGGTCTGTTCGGTCCGGGTTCGGTCACGTGGAAGGTGCACGAGGAGCCGATCCTGATCGTCGCCGGCCTGCGTTCGCTCTACCTCCAGGCACTGCATCCCCGCGCGATGGCCGGGGTCGCCCAGAACAGCGACTACCGCTCCGACGCCTGGGGTCGCCTGGTCCGCACCGCCACCTACGTGGCGACCACCATCTACGGCACCACAGCGGAGGCGGAGGCCGCCGGGCGGCGGGTACGCCGGCGGCACGCCCGCCTGCGGGCGACCGACCCGTCCACCGGGGAGGAGTTCCGCGTCGACGACCCCGACCTGCTGCGCTGGGTGCACGTCACCGAGATCGAGTCGTTCCTCGACACGGCCCGCCGGGCGGGGCTGCCGCTGACCGCCGACGAGGTCGACGGCTACTACACCGAGCAGCGGCGCGCCGCCGCGCTGGTGGGCCTCGACCCGCAGACGGTCCCCGGCACCGCCGCCGAGGTGGCCGACTACTACCGGCGGATCCGCCCGGAGCTGCGGATCACCCGCGAGGCGGCCGAGACGGCGCTCTTCCTCACCGCCCCGCCGATCCCGTGGAAGCTCAGCCTGCCCGCCCGGATCGGGCTCAACCTGGGGCCGGCCCGCTGGGCGTACTTCGGCATCGCCGGCACCGCGTTCGCGCTGCTGCCGGCCTGGGCCCGGCGGCTGTACGGCGGCCTGGGCCTGCCGACCACCGCGCTCTCGGCCGACCTGACGGTGCGGGCGCTGCGGCTGACCCTCGCCGCCGTGCCCCGCCGCTGGCTGGAGGGGCCGTTGCAGCAGGCCGCGAAGGAACGCGCCGCCCGCCTCGCCCGCACCCCCGCCTGAGCCGGTCAGTCGCGGCCGGGCAGCCGGTCGGCGGGCTGCTCGACGGCCGCCCACGGCTCCTTGCCGGGCGTCTGCGCCCCCGCCGGGCAGGTGCGCCGGTAGTCGCACCAGCCGCAGCGGGGACCCGGCGTGGTGGGGAAGGCGTCGTCGGGGTCGTCCCCGTCGGCGACCGCCCGCTCGGCGGCCATGATGTCGCGCGCGGTCTCCTCGGCCCGGGTGAGCTGTCGGGCCAGCGACTCGACAGTGTGCTCGTGCGCCGCGACCGTGCCGGTGGGCAGGTGGTGCAGCTCCACCCGGCGGCACGGACGGCGGAACACCCGCTCGGCGGCGTACGCGTAGAGCGCCAGGGCCTGCGAGCCGCGCGCGTCGTCGGCGTCCAGCCCGGTGCGGCCCGTCTTGTAGTCGACGATGACCAGCTCGGGGCCCTCGGGCCCGGGGCGGGAGTCGATCCGGTCGGCCCGGCCGTTGAAGGCCAGCACGCCGGTCTTGACCGCCACCACCCGCTCCACGCCGAGCGGGTCGACCCCCGGCTCCAGGGTCTCGACGTAGGACTCCAGCCAGCCCAGCGCCCGCCGGTAGGCCGCCCGCTCCTGCTCCTCGTCGCGGTAGCCCTCGCGCACCCAGGTGCCCTTGAGCAGCGTGGCGAGCGCCTCGGGCCGGCGCCGCTCGGGGCTGAGGGCGTACCAGTTCTTCAGGGCCGTGTGCACGCTCGCGCCGAGGGAGTTGTGCGCCCACGGCGGGCCCTTGGGCGGGGCCGGACGGTCGACGTAGGAGTAGCGGTAGCGCCGGGGGCAGTCCGCGTAGGCGCCGAGCTTGCTGGGGGTGCAGACGAAGAGCCGTTCCGGCATGCCCTCGAAGCCGAGCTGCTCGGGCTGGTCGCCCCGGGGGCGGGGCGCCCGGCCCGGGGCGGAGGACCGTCCGGCTGAAGAGGCTCGTCGCACACCTGGATCCTGCCATCCGGCCCCGACAAACCCGGGCGGCGGTCAGGCCATGTTGGCGTACTGGGTCACGAAGGCGGCCACCGCGTCCGCGATGAGCTGCACCGCGATCGCCGCGAGCAGCAGGCCGGCGATCCGGGTCAGCACTTCGATCCCGCCCGGGCGCAGGATCTTGACGATCCCACCGGAGAACCGGAGCACCACCCAGACCGCGACCATCACCGCGACGATCGCGGCGGCGATGGCGGTGTAGTCCGACCCGCCGTCGGCCTCCTTGACGAAGAGCATGGTGGCGACGATGGCGCCGGGACCCGCCAGCAGCGGCGTGCCCAGCGGCACCAGCGCGATGTTCGAGGTGACCTGCTGGCTCGGGTCGTCGGCCTTGCCGGTCAGCAGCTCCAACGCCACCAGGATGAGCAGCAGCCCGCCGGCGGCCTGCAACGCCGGCAGGTCGACGTGCAGGTAGTCGAGCAGCGTCTGGCCGGCCACCGCGAAGATGACGATCACGCCGAGCGCCAGGGCGACGGCCTGCCAGGCCGCCCGGTTGCGGTCCCGGGCCGTGAGCGGGCCGGTCAGCGCCAGGAAGATGGGCATCATGCCCGGCGGGTCGACGATCACCAGCAGGGTCACGAAGACCTCACCGAACAGCTTGGCATCCACGTGATCAACGTAGCCGCGCCGGCGGGGACTGAAACGCGGATCAGCCGGAAGCGATCCCGGTCACCCCGCTCGCTTCGGCGAGGATCCGTTCGTACGCCTCCGGGTCGGTGGTGAACGCGCCGAGCCGGACGGTCTTGTGCGTGCCGTGGAAGTCCGACGAGCCGGTCACCAGCAGGCCCAGCTCGCCGGCGAGGGCGCGGACGTGCGCCCGCTCGGCCGGGGAGTGGTCCTCGTGGTCGGCCTCCAGCCCCGCCAGGCCCACCGCGACCAGGTCGGCGATCAGCGCGTCCGGCACGATCCGTCCCCGCCGCGTCGCCCGGGGGTGGGCGAAGACCGGCACGCCGCCCGCCGCGCGGACGAGCCGGACCGCGTGGAAGACGTCGATGTCCTCCTTCGGCAGCCGGTAGCGCTCGCCCAGCCAGTCCGGCCCGAACGCTTCCGTGGTGGTGGCCACCAGGCCGGCCCGGATCAGCGCCTGGGCGATGTGCGGCCGGCCCACCGAGCCGCCCGCCGCGCCGGCCAGGATCTCCGGCCAGTTCACATCGATCCCGTCGGCCCGCAGCAGCGCCACGATCCGCTCGCCCCGCTCCTCCCGCGCGGCTCGCACCCGGGCCAGCTCGGCGACCAGCTCCGGGGCGTCCGGATCGAAGAGGTACGCCAGCAGGTGCAGCGGCACCGCCGGCTCCTCGCCGTACCAGCGGCAGGAGATCTCCGCCCCACGGACGAGGCTGAGCCCGGCCGGCAGCGCCCGCAGCGCGGGCTCCCAGCCGGCGGTGGTGTCGTGGTCGGTGATCGCCACGACGTCCAGCCCCGACTCCGCCGCCGCCCGTACCAGCTCGGCGGGGCTGAGCGTGCCGTCGCTGGCGGTGGAGTGGGTGTGCAGGTCGATCCGCGGGCGCGCGCTCACCGCCCCGACGCTACCGGCCACCGCCGACGCCCGGCGCGCGGGCGGGTCAGGAACCGGCGCGGCCGACCGGGATCGGGCGCTGCCCGTCGCCCAGGCCGCTGACCGGGGCGCCCGACGACTCCTCGCCCGCGAGCACCCGGCTCACGTCGACGCGCACCAGGCCGGCGCGGGCGTCGGAGTAGTACGCCGTCCCCTCGGGCGTCCACGCCACCGGCCCGTGCACGGGCGGCCCGGCCGGTCGGACCGCCCGGGTGGCGCCCAGCCGGTCCAGGTCGACCAGCAGCGCCCGGTCCTCGCCGCCCACCCGCCCGTTGACCAGCAGCCACCGGCCGTCGGCCGAGACGCCGCCGCGCCCGTCGTCGCCCAGGGTGGGCCCGCAGCCGGTTTGGGCGGGCGCGAGGTCCCGGGTCGGGTCGAGCAGGGCGAGACAGAGCCGGCGCGGCGTGCCCGCGGACACCTGCGCGACCACCACGCCGTCGGGGCGGGTGCCGTAGACCCGCAGGGTCGCACGGTCGCCCCCGCTCTTCAGCGGGCCCTGCGCCGGGCGCCACAGGGTGTGGCCGGGCCGGTCCGCGTCGAGGCGCACCAGGACGGCGTCGCCGGCGAAGCCGACCGGCACCGCCCCGGCCGGCACCGGCGTGCGGGCGGCGGCGACGACCTGGATGCCGACGATCCCCGCGGCGACCAGCTCGCCGCCCTCCCGCCAGGCGACCTGACGCCCGTCGCGGCTGAGCGCGATGTCCCGCGCCCCGGCCAGGAGCAGGTGCACCGCGCCGTGCGGCTGCACCACCCACAGCGCCTGACCGGCCGCCGTCGGGGTGCCGACCACGGCCCAGCCGGTGCCGTCCGGCAGCCGCTGGGCGCGCTCGGCCGGACCCACGTCGGGCAGCGTCAGCCGCTGCCCGCTCGTGGTGGCGAGCACCGCGCCGAGGATCAGGTCCACCTCGCCCCGGCCCGCGCCCTGCGCCGGGTCGGTCGGTGGGGCGACCGGCAGCGTCGGGGTCAGGTTCGGCAGGGGCGAGGCGTACGGGTCGCCGAGCACGACGGTGGGATGGGTGGGCCGGCCGGGCTGCTGCCCCAGCTGGGCGATCCCGGTGCTGATTCCCACGGCGGTGACCGCGGCCAGCGCCAGCCCGGCCACGGTGCGCCGGCGCCGGGCCCGGTCGGCCCGGCGGATCGCCAGGCCCGCCGGGTCGGCGGCGAGCGGGTGGGCGACGGCGACCCGGCGGGCGAACGTCTCCCGCACCGCCTGCTCCAGCTCGTCCTCGGTCACGCCGTATGGACGCCTCGGGCCGCCGGTCCGGTTGTCAGCAGGGCCCGCCGGGCGGCTCACCGCCGCTCTCCGGCACCGGTGCCGGCCGGTACGACCGGCAGGCCTCGCGCCTCGTCGTGGTCGGCCTCCGCCGGGCCGGCCGGGGTTCCCGGGGCAGATCCTTCCCCACGGCCCGGCCGCGCCGCCGGCGACGACACGGGAACGGGCTCCGCCGCCGGCTCGCCGACGGGCGGCGTGAGCCCGGCGTCCGGCCTCGGCAGCCCGGCGTCGGAGGCGGGCAGCCCGGGCGCGGGTGCGCCGTCCGGTGCGTCGACGCGCGGCGGGGCGTTGGTCGCCGCGACCACGGCCGCCGCGTCCGCGCCCACCACCATCCTCGGCGCGCCGTACGCCGGCGACCGTCCGGCATCGGCGGGCGCCGGTGCCGGCCGGCCGGCCGGAGCGCGCCGGGGCCGGGGCGGGGTGGGTGCCGCCCCGCTCGGCAGGTCGAGGGCGGCCTCGGCGCCCATCCGGCGGCGCAGCGTGCCCAGGGCACGCGAGGTCTGGCTCTTGACGGTGCCCGGGGAGATGTTGAGCAGGGCGGCGGTCTGCGCCTCGGACATGTCCTCGTAGTAGCGCAGCACGAGCACCGCCCGCTGCCGGGTGGGCAGCGCGCTCAGGTGGCGCCAGAGCAGGTCGCGGTCGAGCTGATGCTCGATCTCGTCGACCGCGACGCGCTCCGGCAGCACCTCGGTGGGGCGTTCACCGTGCCAGCGCCGGCGCCACCAACTCGTCGAGGTGTTGACCATGACCCGGCGGGCGTACGGCTCGATCGCCTCGATCCCGCCGAGCCGCTTCCAGGCCAGGTAGGTCTTCGTCAACGCGGTCTGCAGCAGGTCCTCCGCGGTCGCCCAGTCCCCGCTGAGCAGGTACGCGGTGCGCAGCAGGGCGCCGGAGCGGGCCGCGACGAAGTCGCGGAACTCCTCCTCCAAAGGATCCCTGCTCGCCATCAGCCACCTCCGCGCCCCGTCTCCCTGGCAGGTTGCCATGGCCGGGCAGGTCGGGTCGACGGCGAATGGTGCGCAGTTCCTCCGATGTTCGGACGAAAAGTTTCACGCCCCGTCGTCGGCCTTGGCCTCGTCGGCCTCCTTGCCCAGCCGCGCCTCGACCGCCTGCGGCTCGTACATCTCTTCGACGACGCGCAGGTAGAGCTCGTTCGGGTTGGGCAGATTCTTGATCTCGCGGAGCGCCTGCTCCTGACCGGCGGACTCCAGCACGAACGTGCCGTAGTTGAGCGCCCGGCCGGCCGGGGTCTGCTCGTATTTCATGTCGGTGACCCGGGTCAACGGCATCATCGCGACCTTCCGGGTGATGATTCCGTTGACCACCATCACCCGCTTGTTGGTCAGGATGAAGCGGTCGTACCACCAGTCGGCGACCTTCCAGGCCACCCAGCCCATGACGGCGAACCAGAGCAGCACGGCGATCGTGGTGAGGGCGCCGACGTCCTGCCCGGCGAGGAAGCCGGAGAGGTAGCCGAGGACGAAGGTCGCGGCGATGCCGACGAGCAGCGGGGTGGTGAGGTGGACCCAGTGCCGCTTCCACTCGCCCCGGTAGCGCTCGGTGGGGAAGAGGTAGCGGGCGACCAGCGAGCTGGGCTCGTCCTCCAACGGCAGGACCCGGCGTGGGGCCGCGCCGGCGGCGTCGGCCCGCAGGCCGGCCAGCTCGTCCTCCGAGATCTGCGGCGGCTGGTAGCCGGCCTCGGGGTCACGGATCCAAGCCCGGCCCGACCGGCCTTCCCCGCCGTACGGGCCGTCACCGTAGCCGACGTCGTCCGAAAAGGAGGGGCCGTCGCCGAGACCCGGGCCGGTGCCGTAGGCCGGCCCGTCGTCGGGCCCGAGCCGGGGGATCGGCTCCGTGTCTCGCTCCCGGCGCTCCCTGTCGGGGTCGTCGGGGTCGAAGGGTGGACCGGAGGGGTTACCCATCGGCGGCTAGGCGACGAGGCTGGTGAAGAAGTCGCCGAAGCCCTGTGCGATGTCCATGATGCCGCCGCCCAGGGACTTGAACACGTCCGCGGCGGAATTTGGCCGGTAGGCGACGAAGAAGATCAAGAATGCGATTCCGGCCCAGGTGAGGACCTTCTTGACCATGGCGGGCCATCCTCTCGCGCGGCGCCGGGTCCCATTACCGCAGCGGCACCCAGAGTATCAGTGTGGTGTCGTACAGTGAATATCTGCGTCCGTTCTCCGTCATTCCGGGAGCCCTGTCAAGCCCTGGAGCTTGTCAGGCCTTCCCGTGCAGATACGGAGATGGTGCGCCGTACACGAGTTCGGGCGGTGTCCACTCGGTCAGGTCGTGCAGCACGACGTCTTCCGCGAGCAGGTGACCCGCACTCGCCGGCCAGGCTATCGCATGGAGCCACAAACCCCGAGCCTCGCCGGCGTACGCGCTTCGATCCGTAGGCGAGTTCACAAGCCACAGTGGAGTCGGGTGGCCGGCCACCTTGATCCTGGCCTGCCCGACGTGCTCCGGGTGGCCGGGCCCGGGGCCGGTCAACGCCTCGGCCAGTTCCGGTCCCGGGTCCGGGCCGGCCATCCCGGCGAACCGGGTGCCCAGGCCGACGCCCGGCTCCTCGGCCACGAAGACCAGGTCGGCGGGGCCCTCGCCGAGCGGCGCGGGTCCGGCGCAGGCGACCGCCGTGGCGCGCACGCCCGTCCGGTCGTCCCCGGCGTACGCCACCCCGGTCATGGTCCAGCCCGGCGGCAGCGGCCACGGGCACCAGAGCGGCGTCGCCGGCCGGCGCGGCAGGTCGGCGGCGGCGGTGATGCGGTCCACCACGCTGGCGACGATCTCCGCGCCGATGTGCTCGGGCACGTGCAGCGGGGGGACGGGCCCGCAGTCCAGGCAGCGCGATTCGGTGTGCATCAGGTCCGGCGCCCGCACGGGCCCGCCACATCTCGGACAACTCACCGCGACACTCACCTTCCCACCGTCACCCCGCGCCGCCGCCCCGTCAAGCGGAGCGCCGGTTTCGGTGCCGCCGGCCGGTGCCGGGAACGACCCGCTCAGGCGGGCGGCGGGCCGGCGTGCGCGCGGATCCAGGCGTGCATCGCGATGCCGCTGGCCACGCCAGCGTTGATCGACCGGGTGGAGCCGTACTGTGCGATGGAGAAGAGCTGGTCGCAGGCGGTGCGGGCCGGGTCGGACAGGCCCGGTCCCTCCTGCCCGAAGAGCAGCACGCAGCGCCGCGGCAGGGTGGTGGTCTCCAGCGGGCGCGACCCGGGCAGGTTGTCGATGCCGACGACCGGCAACTCCCGCGCGGCCGCCCAGGCGACGAACTCCTCGATGGTCTCGTGGTGCCGCACGTGCTGGTAGCGGTCGGTCACCATCGCGCCGCGCCGGTTCCACCGGCGGCGGCCGACGATGTGCACCTCGGCGGCGAGGAAGGCGTTGGCGTTGCGGACGACCGTGCCGATGTTGAAGTCGTGCTGCCAGTTCTCGATCGCCACGTGGAAGTCGTGCCGGCGCCGGTCCAGGTCGGCCACCACGGCCTCGCGCCGCCAGTAGCGGTACCGGTCGACCACGTTGCGCCGGTCGCCCTCGGCGAGCAGCTCGGGGTCGTACCGCGGGTCGTCCGGCGGGTCCCCCGCCCACGGTCCCACGCCGACGTCGAGCTGGTCTCCGGTCACGGTCACGCAGGGTACGGCCCCCGAGCCCCGCCCCCGGCGGCGGCCCGGTCCGGCAGCGGCGGGCCGCCGGGCGCGGGGGCGGCCGGCAGCGGCCGGATCGGCGGTTCGCCGGGCGCGGGACGCCGACGGGGCCGGCCGGCGGCGGATCAGCCCAGCCCCAGCGCGCCGCCGAGCCGGTCGAGGAAGCGGCGGTCGGCGGGCGCCGGGGGCAGCGCCTCGGCCCCGGGCGTCGCCGCCCGGCAGACCCGGGCCGCCACGGACTGCACCCACTGCCGGTACGCCGCCGAGTCGGCGGGATCGGCCCGCCGCAGCACCCGGGTCGCCGCGCGGCAGGCGGCCAGCAGGTCCACCAGGTCGGCGAGCCGGTCGACCGACGGGGCGGCCCCGTCGTGGCGGGCGTAGATGGCGGCGACCACCGCGCGGACGAGATCGCTGTCGAAGGCCCGACCCGCCGCGACCGCGTCCAGGCCGGCGAGCCCGGCGGAGACCCCCCGGCGGGGCCGGCCGGGGCCGGGCGCGGCGGCGGCCACGATCACCCGGCCGGGCAGGCTGGTCAGCAGATCCCACTCGGCGGCGGAGTAGACGGCGGTGGTCAGCGGTGCGGCGCGGCGGCCGGCAGAGGGCGGCTCTCCGGCGACGGAGTGGCTCATGGGGACCTCCGGCGCCAGCATATGCCCCGGAAGGGGAAAAGGGCCCCTTCCACACGAACCTGGCGGGAAGGGGCCGTCGACGTCAGCGCGGCTCGGGGAAGCTCGGCCGCTCCGGGTCCACGCCCTCGGGCACGGTCGTGGCCGCGTACTCCTTCTTGGGGACCATCACCCGGCGGCGGAAGACGCAGACCATGGTGCCGTCCTGGTTGTAACCCCGGGTCTCCACCGAGACCACGCCCCGATCGGGCTTGGAGGACGACTCGCGCTTGTCCAGCACCGTGGTCTCGCCGTAGATCGTGTCGCCGTGGAAGGTCGGCGCCACGTGCCGCAGCGACTCGACCTCGAGGTTCGCGATGGCCTTGCCGCTGACGTCGGGCACCGACATGCCCAGCAGCAGGGAGTAGATGTAGTTGCCGACCACCACGTTGCGCTTGAACTGGCTCGCGGACTCGGCGTAGTGCGCGTCCATGTGCAGCGGGTGGTGGTTCATGGTGAGCAGGCAGAAGAGGTGGTCGTCGTACTCGGTGACCGTCTTGCCGGGCCAGTGCCGGTAGACCGCGCCGACCTCGAACTCCTCGTAGTAGCGGCCGAACTGCATCCTTGTCCCCTTCGACGGGCGGCGATGGAGTTCGGCACAGCATGCCTTATGGAGTGTTAAGGCGACGGGTGGGGCGCGGGCCGTGCGGAAATGTCACACCGGCGCTACCGAGGGGAGACGCAATGAGCGGCGGGGCCCTCCCCGGCACCCGCCGCCCACGCTCTGATGCGGAAGATTCTGCCGTACGACAACGAGGACCGAACAGAGACAGAGGTCACATTTATCTTTTTGTAACACTACTCTGTGTCATCACATCGGGAGCCTTCGGCGATCTCCGCACACCGGATAGCCGCTTGTCAACCGCCAGATTGCTGAATTGCGCCGATCCGTTGAGGCGATCTTTATGGAAGCGCTCCCATCACCGCTGGTCACGCAAATGCGTTGTGCACTTGCGATCAGCACCCCGAGGCAAAGCCAACTCCGTCGATGGGAGCGGGACCACCCCCACGGGCCGTGAGCGCGCGTTTCGGCGCGCAACTGCCGGGAATTCCACGCGGTACGCCCTGGTTCCACCAGACGTAGCTATTCCGCGCCGATCGGAGACTTTCATGGCAACCGTAGAGCTGACCACGGCAAACTTCGACGAGGTGGCCGGCAGCGACGGCATCGTGCTCGTCGACTTCTGGGCCGAGTGGTGCGGCCCGTGCAAGCGGTTCGCCCCGGTCTACGAGCGTTCCTCGGAGAAGCACCCCGACATCGTCTTCGGCAAGGTCGACACCGAGGCGCAGCAGGAGCTGGGTGCCAAGTTCGACATCCGCTCCATCCCGACCATCATGGCGATCCGCGACGGCGTCATCGTCTTCGCCCAGCCGGGCGCCCTCCCCGAGTCCGCCCTGGAGAACCTGATCGAGCAGGTCCAGGCACTCGACATGGACGACGTCCGGCAGAAGCTGGCCGGTCACCAGCACTGAGCCGACCCGCTCCACGACGGCCGGGCCCCCCACGGGCCCGGCCGTCGTCGCGTCCGCGACCCCGTCCGCCCGGCGGCGACAAGTGGCCGTCGGAGGGACCCGGAGCGGGCGGTACATCCCGTATCGTCACGACCCGATGGAGACCTTGACCAGCCGTGGACGCGCGATCCGGCTCGCCGCCACCGCCCTCGGCCTGGCCGTCCTGCTCGCCGGCACCGTCTGGGGCACCGACGACCACTTCCCGTTCGGCCCGTTCCGGATGTACTCGACCTCCAACCCGCCGAACTCCCCCGCCCCGGACACCCGGATCGAGGGCGTCGACAGCACCGGCGCGGTCGTCGACCTGGGCGAGCGCGCGACCGGCATCCGCCGGGCCGAGATCGAGGGCCAGCAGGACCGCTACGCCGCCGACCCCGAACTGCTCACCGAGGTCGCCGACGCGTACGCCGAACGCCACCCCGACGCGGCCGAGCTGGTGGAGGTCCGCATCGTGATCCGCTGGCACGGCATCCGCGACGGCCGGCCCACCGGCCGCTGGACCGACGAGACGGTGGTCTCCTGGAAGGCGCACCCATGAGCCGCTGGTTGACCGAGCCGGTGCCCCGCGGCCGGGTGGCCGCCTTCCGGACGCTGATCTACCTCTTCGTCGCCGCCGACCTGGTCGTGTTCACCCCGTGGATCCGCACCCGGGTCGCCGTGCCCGGGGAGCTCTACCAGCCGCTGTTCGTGGGGCGGGTGCTGCCGCTGCCCACGCCCACCCCGGCACTGGTCGCCGTGATCTTCTGGGCCCTGCTGCTGCTCGCCCTGCTCGCCGCGACCGGCCGGGCGCCCCGGCTGCTCGGCTGGGCCGTCTTCGCGCTCTACTTCGAGTGGATGATCGTCGCGATGAGCTACGGCAAGGTCGACCACGACCGGTTCGGCCTGCTCGTCGCGCTGGCCGTGCTGCCCACCGCCGGCCGGGCCCGGCACGGCGACGCCACCCGCACCGAGGCCGGCGGCTGGGCCCTGCGGGTCACCCAGATCGCCGTCATCTGCACCTACTTCCTGGCCGCCTGGGCCAAGCTGCGCTTCGGCGGGCTGGACTGGCTGACCGGCTCGGTGCTGGCCCGGGCGATCCTCCGGCGCGGCACCGAACTGGCCGACCTGATCGCCTCGGTGCCGTACCTGCTGATCGTGGCGCAGTTCGGCATCGTCGCGTTCGAGCTGCTCAGCCCGGTGGTCTTCCTGCTGCGGGAACGCTGGCGGCTGGCGACGGTCGGCTTCTTCTACTCGTTCCACCTGGTCACCGTCGCGACCATCACCATCTCGTTCGCCCCGCACCTGGCCGCGATGACCAGCTTCCTGCCGCTGGAACGGGTCCGGCCGGTCGTCTGGGCGCGCCGGCTGCTCACCCGCCGCGAGGGGAGCGGCGGACGGCCCGTCGACACGGGCGGCCCCGCGCCGTCACTCGCCGGTCAGGCGTCCGCCGCCGGCCGACCGGACGGGCCGTAGAGGCGCTCCCGCGCCTCCTGGGGCAGCGCGCAGGCGGCCGTTCCGCCCGGAAGCCGGTGCCGGTTGCGGGCGACCCAGCGGTACGCGGGCCAGGCGGCGGCGCGTACCGGCGGGAACCGGAGGCCGGTGCCGGCCATCCGCCAGAGCGGGCCACTGTCGCCGAGCAGCTTCGCGATCGCGTCAGGGCCGGCCGCGCGGGAGCCGTCCGCGCCGACCCACTGCACCGCCTCCTCGCACTCCGCCTCGGTCAGGCCGAGCGCGTCGAGGTCGGCGAACTGCCACGGCACCACGCGCACACCGGTGGGGATCCGCCGGTCGATGAACTCGGCGCACCGGGTGCAGAACGCGCAGTCCCCGTCGTAGACGAACGTCGACCTCTCCATGCCTCCATCCTGCACCCGCCGGCTACAGACCGAACGCCGAGGTGGGCGGGAACACGGCGGGTCGCTTGCGCTCCGCTCGTACGCGTGTTCGAATGAGGGTCATGCGCTGGGACAACCTCTCCGCTCCCCCGGACGAGGGGGTCCCCGATCGGGCAGCGCCAGCGACGCCACCCCTGCCGCTGGCGCTGCCCGGCGCGATCGCCCGCACCTTCGACACCCCGGGCTTCGCCGGCATGACGTTCTACGAGATCCGGGCCAAGTCGATCATCAACAAGGTGCCCGGCGCGTCCCGCGTCCCCTTCGAGTGGACGATCAACCCGTACCGGGGATGCAGTCATGCATGCGTCTACTGCCTGTCGGGTGACACCCCGATCCTGATGGCCGACGGGCGCACGAAGCCCATCAGCGAGTTGGAGATCGGTGACCGGATCTACGGGACCGAGCGCCGTGGCGCCTACCGGCGCTACGTCGTCACCACGGTCCTGCGCAAGTGGTCCACCGTGAAGCCCGCCTACCGCGTCACCCTGCAGGACGGCACGACGTTGGTCGCCAGCGGTGACCACCGATTCCTCTCAGAGCGGGGTTGGAAACACGTCACCGGCGCGATGAACGGTGCTGGCCAGCGTCCCTACCTGACCACGAACAACCGCCTGATCGGCACCGGCCGGTTCGCCACGGGCCCCAAGGACTCGGTCGACTACCGGCGGGGCTACCTCTGCGGAATGGTCCGCGGTGACGCAAACCTCGGTACGTACCGCTATTCGTACGGAGTGGTACACCGGTTCCGCCTCGCACTCGCCGACGAGGAGGCGCTGCGTCGCACGGAGCGCTACCTCGCCGACTTCGGCGTGGAAACCGACCGCTTCTCGTTCACCCCGCCCAGCGGAGCCCGGCGCGCTATCCAGGCGATCCGTACGTCCCGGCGACGTTCGATCGAGGCGATCACCACGCTGGTGCGGTGGCCGGACGATCTCACCGACGACTGGCGGCTGGGCTACCTCGCCGGGATCTTCGACGCCGAGGGCGGTTGCAGCCAGGGCGTCTTCCGGATCAGCAACGGCGACGACGAGATCCTCGACCACGCGTCGGATGCTCTGCGCCACTTCGGCTTCACGACCGTGTTGGAGGACGGAGGCCGCGCGAACCGGGTGCGACAGATCCGTCTGACCGGAGGGCTGCCCGAACGACTGCGCTTCTTCCACCTGACTGACCCGGCGATCACCCGGAAGCGGTCGATCGAGGGCGCCGCGCTGAAGTGCCAGGCCGCGCTCCAGGTGGTCAGCATCGAGCCCCTCGGGCTGGAGTTGCCGCTCTGGGACATCACGACCGGCACCGGCGACTTCATCGCCGACGGCGTCGTGAGCCACAACTGCTTTGCACGGAACACCCACACCTATCTCGACCTGGACGCCGGCGCGGACTTCGACCGGAAGGTGATCGTCAAGGTCAACGCGGGTGAGCTGGTCCGGCGGGAGCTGACCGCGCCGCGCTGGCGGGGCGCGCACGTCGCGATGGGCACGAACGTGGACTGCTACCAGCGGGCCGAGGGGCGCTACCAGCTCATGCCGCAGATCATCGCGGCGCTGCGCGACTTCGCCAACCCGTTCTCGATCCTCACCAAAGGCACGCTGATCCTGCGGGACCTGCCGCTGCTGCGCCAGGCCGCCGAGGTGACCCGGGTCGGCGTCTCCTTCTCGGTGGGCTTCGTCGACGAGCGGCTCTGGCGCGCGGTCGAGCCGGGCACGCCCAGCCCGCGGCGGCGGCTGGACGCGGTGCGGGCGCTGACCGACGCCGGCTTCGACGTCGGGGTGCTGATGGCGCCGATCCTGCCCGGGCTCAGCGACGACGACGCCTCGATCGACGCCACCGTGGCGGCGATCGCGGCGGCCGGGGCGACCAGCGTGACCCCGTTGGCGCTGCACCTGCGCCCCGGAGCCCGGGAGTGGTACGCGCGCTGGCTCGGCCGCGAGTTCCCCCATCTGGTCCCCCGCTACCGCGAGCTCTACCGCTCCGGCGCGTACGCCCCGCAGTCCTACCAGCGGGAGTTGACGGCGCGGGTGCGGATCGCGTCGCGCCGGCACGGGCTGCACCGGGGCGAGCACGGGGACAACCGTCGCCTGCCCGACCCGACACCCGCGCCGCCGGCCGCCGAGCAGCTCAGTCTGCTGTAGACGCCGGCCGATACCCTGCCGCCGTGCGGGAGACGATCGACCGGGCACTGCGCCGGCAACGGATCGCGGTGGCGATCGCGCTGACCGTCGGGCTGCCGTGGGGCACGGCCGCCGGATGGGCGGTGCGCGCGGACGGCTCCGCCCCCGTCCTCACGCTGCTGCCGCTGCTCCTGCTGATCTGGAGCCTGGTCCGGGTCTTCGGCCGACCCGGCGACGCCGAGCTGCGGGTGGACGAGCGGGAGCGCGCCTTCTTCGGGCCGCCCAAGACCCGGACGAGCTACCGCTGCGTCCTGCTCGCCTTCCTCGCCTACCAGCTGACCTACCAGTCCGTCTCCGATCAGGACGGACTGTCGTGGTTCTTCGCGGGCCTCTCCGGCGCGTTCACCGTGATCCTGTCGGTCGCCCTCTGGCGACAGGTCCCGGAGGTCGCGCTCACCCCGGCCGGGATCACCGCAGGCGACCCGCTGCGGCACACCTTCGTACCGTGGGAGGCCCTCGACCCGGCGGCTCCGGTCGGTTCGCCACGGCAGTCCGGTTTCCTCCGGCTGCCGGTGCGGAGCCCGGAGTTGGTCCGCCACCGGGGGATGGTTCCGCGCCGACGTGCCATCGTCGAGACCGGCGAGCTGGACGTCGCGCCGGAGCTGCTGGTCGGGGCGGTCCGGCACTACGCCGCCCATCCTGAGCACCGCGCGGCGATCGGCACGCCCGAGGAGCACGCCCGGCTGCGCCGCGTACTCGGGGGCGGCGGCTGATCGGCGGGGTTAGAGTCGGCGGGTGCGCTCCGCTCAGCAGATCCTCGCCGACTCCGCCGTGATCGCCGTCGTGGGCGCGTCCCGCGACCCGCGCAAGGCCGCGCACAGCGTACCGTTGCAGATGCAGCGGTACGGCTGGCGGGTCATCCCGGTCAACCCTACCGCCGACGAACTGTTCGGCGAGCGGGTCTACCGGTCGCTGGCCGACATCCCGCACCCCGTCGACCTGGTCGACGTGTTCCGCCCGGCGCAGGACGCGGTCGAGGTGGTGCGCGAGGCGGTGGCGATCGGCGCCCCGGCGGTCTGGTTGCAGCTCGGCATCGTCTCGGCCGAGGCGCGGCGGATCGCCACCGAGGCGGGCGTCGACTACGTCGAGGACCGCTGCCTGGTCGTCGAGCGCGCGGCGGCCGGGCTGACCCGACTGAGCTGACCCGGCTCGGAAGGTCGCGCCGCAACGGCGAGGACCGACCGCGGTTGTCCGCGGCCCGTACCCTGCGGCCGTGTCCCCCCGACAGCGCCGACTTCCGAAGCGCGACGACGGCCTCTGGGCCCGCCGGCTGCTTGCCGCGACGATGGCCGGAACGGTGACGGTGGTGGTGGCCGCAGCGCTGTCCCTGGTACCCCGGTTCGAGGTGGACGGGACCGCCGGCGTCTTCTGGCTGTTCGTCGGTCTGGCCGCGCTGCTGCGGCGGTGGCGCCCGCGGCAGGACGCCCGGCTGGCCTGGCGGGAACGGGTGGCCGGCCTGGACAAGATCGAGCCAGGTCTGGTCGCTAGGCGGTCCCTGGCCGGTCGGGTCGACCTGGCCGCCGCCCTGGCCTTCGCGACGGCGATGACGCTGGTGGTGACGATGCTGCTGCCCGCCGACCCGCAGTGGGCCCGGGTCGTACGGCTGGCGCTCCTGGTCGGGTTGGCGGTGGCGACCGGTTTCGTCGCCTATTCCGGCGTGCGGTTCACCGGGCGGTTGGCGCTGACCGCGAGCGGGATCCGGCACGGTCGCCGGCGGTACGACTGGTCCGACATCGACCGGGTGAGCCTGCACCGGCAGGACGGCCGGCTCGCCGGGGTGCGGCTGCGGCCGAGGGTGTGGCGGTCGCTGGAGCCGGCGCCGGTGGTCGGCGGTCGGGACGTGGCGGTGCCGGAGCAGCGCCTGGCGGCCGCGATCGAGGCGTACCGGGAACGACCGCAGGTGCTGGCGGCGGGGCCGGTCACCGCACCGGAACCGGCCGTCGAGCCGGCCGGCGGGTGACCGGCGTGCCCGTCAGAGCTTGTACTCCTTGAGCAGGCCCCGCGAGATGATGGTCTTCTGGATCTCCGAGGTGCCCTCGCCGATGAGCAGGAACGGGGCCTCCCGCATCAGCCGCTCGATCTCGTACTCCTTGGAGTAGCCGTAGCCGCCGTGGATGCGGAACGCCTCCTGCACCACCTCGGCGCAGTATTCCGAGGCGAGCAGCTTGGCCATGCCGGCCTCGACGTCGTTGCGCTGGCCGGCGTCCTTGAGGCGGGCGGCGTTGACCATGAGGGCGTGCGCGGCCTCGATCCTGGTGCCCATCTCGGCGAGCTTGAACGCGACCGCCTGGTGCTTGGCGAGCGGCTGGCCGAAGGTGCGGCGCTGCTGGGCGTACGCGACGGCGAGCTCGAAGGCGCGGATGGAGATGCCGCAGGCGCGGGCGGCCACGTTGACCCGGCCGACCTCGATGCCGTCCATCATCTGGTAGAAGCCGCGGCCGACCTTCTCCGCGCCGCCGAGGACGGCGGTCTCCGGGACGGTGACCCCGTCGAGCACCATCTCGGTGGTCTCGACGCCCTTGTAGCCCATCTTGTCGATCTTGCCGGGGATGGTCAGGCCGGGCGCGGTCTCGCCGAAGCCGGGCTCCTTCTCCAGCAGGAAGGTGCTCATGTTGCCGTAGACCGAGTCCGCGCCGGTGTCGGTCTTGACCAGGGTCGCCACGACCGAGGAGTACGCCCCGTTGGTCAGCCACATCTTCTGGCCGTTGATGACGAACCGGTCGCCGTCCCGGACGGCCTTCGACTTGATCGCGGACACGTCGGAGCCGCACTCGGGCTCCGACATCGAGAAGGCGCCGCGCACCTCGCCGGTGGCCATCATCGGCAGCAGCCGGGCCTTCTGCTCCGCGGAGCCGTGCTGGGAGATCAGGTACGCCACGATGAAGTGGGTGTTGACGATGCCGGAGATCGACATCCAGCCCCGCGACAGCTCCTCGACCACCAGGGCGTAGGTGAGCAGGGACTCGCCGAGCCCGCCGTACTCCTCGTCGATGGTGAGGCCGAAGAGGCCCATCTCGCGCATTCCGTCGAGGATGTCGGTCGGGTACTCGTCGGCGTGCTCCAGCCGCTGCGCGTGCGGGATGATCTCCTTGTCGGCGAACTCCCGGACGGTCTCCAGGATCGACCGCTGCACATCGGTCAGGCCGGGCGTCTGGGCGAGTCGGGCCATCTCAGCCTCCGGGGGTCGGCGCCTTACTCATGGGTAACTGAACGCTGGGTCAGTATCAGCCGCCTGGCGGGCGAGGCCAAGGTGACCAGTCCACACAACCGCTGTGAAAAGGTTCACCGCTGCGGGTAGCGTCCGGCAAGAGGGACGTGATCGCCACCGGCAGGAGGAGACCGTGAGCCAGCCACCGCCGCCGGGCCCGCCCGATCCGGACCGGCCGCCGTCGCCCTGGGAGCCCTCGCCGGGCCACGACCCGGCGCGGTCCGAGCCGCCGCCGTACGGCCCACCCGGCCACGAGCAGCCCCCGTACGGGCAGCCGTCCGACTACGAGCAGCCGTCCTACGGCCCGCCCTCGCACGAGCAGCCGGCGTACGGGCAGCCCTCCTACGAGCAGCCCGGCGAGCCGCCGCACGGCCAGCAGTGGGCACACCAGCCGCCGTACACCCCGCAGGTGCCCTACGGGCAGTACGGCCCGCCGTCCGGCCCCCGGCCCGGCGGTGGCACGAACGTGCTGGCCATCCTCTCGCTGGTGCTCGCGTTCGTGTTCGCCCCGGCGGGCATCGTGCTCGGGCACCTGGCCAAGCGGCAGATCCGCAGCACGGGCGAGGAGGGCGACCAGCTCGCCACCTGGGGCCTCGTCCTCAGCTACGTCTTCACCGGGCTGGGCCTGCTCGCCTGCTGCGGCTGGATCGCCCTGGTCGTCGCCGCCGGCGACAGCGGCACCACCTACTGACGCCCGCCGTCCGCCCGGCTCACCGGAACTGCGCCTCGCGGACGCTGTTGCCGCCGTCCACCACCAGCATCTGCCCAGTGATGTACGACGCGGCCGGCGAGCAGAGGAAGGTGATCGCCGCGGCCACCTCGTCCGGCGTGCCGGGGCGGCCGACCGGGGTGCCGAGGCCCTGCTTGATCTCGGCGACGGTCGAGGCCGCGGTGTGGATGGTGCCCGGGGCGACCGAGTTGACGGTCACCCCGTCGGCGATCATCTCCATCGCCAACGCCCGGGTCAGCCCGACCACGCCCGCCTTGGCCGCCGCGTACGCCGCCTCGGTCGGCAGGGCGTTGACCGGCCCGGCGGTGGCCGCGAGGTTGACGATCCGGCCCCAGCCCCGCTCGGCCATGCCGCCGATGAAGGCCCGGCTGCACAGGAACGCGGTGGTGAGGTTCCGGTCGATCTCGCCGCGCCACTCGTCGTAGCTGAGCTGGGCGACCGGCCGCAGCACCTCGGGGCTCGCCCGGCTGGCCAGCCCGGCGTTGTTGACCAGCACCTCCACGTCGCCGAGCTGCTCGGTGACCGCGTCGGCGAGCGCCCCGACCTCCGACTCGTCGGTGAGGTCGGCGACGAAACCAGTCACGCCCAGCTCGCTGGCCCGCTCATGGATGCGTCGGGTGGTGGAGACGATGGCGACCCGAGCGCCGAGGTCGGTCAGCCGGCGGGCCGTCGCGTACCCGATGCCGTCCGGGCTGCCGGCCCCGGTGACCAGGGCGACCTTCCCGTCGAGCCGCATCGTCACCGGGTCCGGCAGCGGCGCCGGCTCGTCGGTGCCGGCGGGGCCCGCCGGGGCGGCGGCCCGGGTGCGCCGGGCCAGGCCGGGGCGGCTCGCGTCCCGTCTCGGTCGGCTTCCGGAGCGGTCCGCGGCTCGCGCGTCAATCACCATGGTCAGGATCCTGCCCGCTTCCCGGGGCCCGGGCAACGCGGCACACCAGGTGGCGACCCCCCAGGGTTTGCGCCGGCCTGACTACCCTGGCGGGCGCACCCGCACCCAACGGAGTAGACGAATGACATATCCCCCGCCGTCCGGCGGCTGGAACGACCCGGCGTGGTCGGGCCAGCAGTCGAGCCCGCCCGCCGACCCGGTGAGCGGCCAGCCCGTTCCCACCCAACCCACCGCCGACCCATACGCCCCGGCCGACCCGTACGCGGGCGGCGACCCGTACGCCGGCATGCAGCAGACGGCCCAGCCCGCGCCCGCCGGATACCCGCCGCCGGCCTACCCGGCGTACGGCTACGGCGCCCCGCAGAAGACCAACGGCATGGCGATCGCCGCCCTGGTGCTCTCCCTGGTCGGCTTCGCGTCCTGCATCACCGCGCCGGTCGGCGCGATCCTCGGTCACGTCGCGGCCAAGCAGATCCGGCAGACCGGCGAGGGCGGCGAGGGCATGGCGAAGGCCGCCATCATCATCGGCTGGATCCTCACCGGCCTGTTCGTTCTTCTGATCCTCTTCTACGTGGGGATCATCGTCCTGGCGATCACCCAGGGCAGCTCGAGCAGCAGTTACTGAACAACCGTGCCGCCCCGGCGCGGGCCGGGGCGGCACGGTTCGTACGGTGCCGCCTCACTCCGCCGGCGGGGTGAAGGTCGAGGTCCGGGTCATCCCGGCCGCCCGGCCCTTCGCCGCGATGACCAGCGCCATCTTGCGCGACGCCTCGTCGATCATCTCGTCACCGAGCATCACCGCGCCCAGCTTGCCGCCCGCCTCCGACGTGTAGTGCTCGTACGCGTCGAGGATCAGCTCGGCATGGTCGTAGTCGGCCTGGGCCGGCGAGTAGACCTCGTTCGCGGCGTCGATCTGGCCCGGGTGCAGCACCCACTTGCCGTCGAAGCCGAGCGCCGCCGAGCGCTTGGCCACCTCGCGGAACGCGTCCACGTCGCGGATCTGCAGGAACGGGCCGTCGATGGCCTGCTTGTCGTGCATCCGCGCGGCCATCAGGATGCGCATGAGGATGTAGTGGTAGGGGTCGCCCGGGTAGTCCGGGATGAGGGCGCCGACCACCAGGGACTTCATGTTGATCGAGGCCATGAAGTCGGCCGGGCCGAAGATGATCGTCTCGACCCGGGGCGAGGCGGCGGCGATGGCGTCCACGTTGACCAGGCCGGCGGCGTTCTCGATCTGCGCCTCGATGCCGATCCGGCCGACCTCCAGGCCGAGCGTCTTCTCCAGCTGGGTCAGCGTCATGTCGAGCCACTGCACCTGGGCCGCGTTCTGCACCTTCGGCAGCATGACGCAGTCGAGGTTCGCGCCGGCCCCCTCGACCACGTCGATGACGTCCCGATAGGTCCACGGGGTGGTCAGGTCGTTGACGCGCACGACGCGGGTCTTACCCGACCAGTCGCCCTCGTTGAGCGCCGCGACGATGTTCTTCCGGGCGTCGGGCTTGGCCAGCGGGGCGACTGCGTCCTCCAGGTCGAGGAAGACCTGGTCGGCCGGGAGGCCCTGGGCCTTGCCGAGCATCTTGACGCTGGAGCCGGGTACCGCGAGGCAGGACCGGCGGGGGCGACCGACTGCGGCCATGGATGCGCTCCTTCCAGCGACCGGCGGGCACGCCGACGCCACCTGACGAGAAAGGCGAGAACTTAACGATCCCAAAGGGCGTTGTGACGCCACGGTAACCTCGTGCCGTGACCGGGGTGAATGGACCTGTGGAAGATTTCACTGGGCGTCGGCTGGTGGTGGTGACCGGGGCCAGCTCGGGCATCGGGCTGGCGGCCGCGGTGGACCTGGCGCGCCGCGGTGACCAGGTGGTACTGGTCGGCCGGGACCCGGCCCGGCTCCAGGCCGCGGCGGAGCAGGTCCGGGAGGCGTCCGGCGAGCGGCCCGAGCTGTTCCGGGCCGACTTCGCGGTGCTGGACGACGTACGCCGGCTGGCCGAGCAGCTACGGGCCGCGTACGACCGGATCGACGTGCTGGCCAACAACGCGGGCGCGATCGTCCTCCAGCCGCTCACCACCGTCGACGGCTTCGAACTGTCGATCCAGGCCAACCACCTGGCCCCGTTCCTGCTCAGCAACCTGCTGCGGGACCGGGTCGGCCGGATGGTGGTGACCGCCTCCGGCGCACACCGCAGCGGCGCGCTCGACCCGGAGGACCTGAACGCCCCGCTGCGCCGCTACCGGCCGGTGCAGGCGTACGGCACCAGCAAGCAGGCGAACATCCTGTTCACGGCCGAGGCGGCCCGGCGCTGGCCGGAGGTCCCGGCGTACTGCTTCCACCCCGGCGTGGTGCGCACCCGGTTCGGCAGCGACAGCCGGCTGGTCGCCCTGGGCATGCGGCTGCTGCCGTTCCGCAGCCCCGAGAAGGGGGCCGAGACGCTGGTCTGGCTCGCCAACCAGGACCCGTCCCGGCTGCGTACCGGCGGCTACTACGCCGACCGGCAGCCGCGCCGGCCGCTGCGCAAGGCGGCCGACCCGCAGCTCGCCGCCCGGCTCTGGGCGGCCAGCGCCGAGGCGGTCGGCGTCGCGGGATAGCGGTGTCGCCCGTGGCCGCCCCGCTGCCATACTCCGCCGCATGACGACGGGGAACGACACCGCCGCGCGCGAGGCGACGGCCGGCGGCGGCAACGGTGACACCCTGCGGGTGCTCGGCGCGGACAAGGAGCTGGCGGCCCGGCTCGACGCCGAGCTGACCGCCTTCAACAACCGGGCGACCGGCGCGGCCGACGAGGCCGACCTCTCCGTCCGGGTCACCGACGCCGCCGGCGAACTCGTCGCCGGGCTGACCGGCTGGACCTGGGGCGACTGCGCCGGCATCAACATGGTGTGGGTGCGCGAGGACCGGCGGGCCGAGGGCTGGGGCGGCCGGCTGCTGCGCGCCGCCGAGGAGGAGGCCCGCCGGCGCGGCTGTACCCAGCTGTCGGTCGCCTCGTTCTCGTTCCAGGCGCCGGAGTTCTACCGCCGCAACGGCTACCTCGACACCGGGCGTCGGGAGGGCATCCCGGGCGGCCACGTCGACCACCACTTCTGGAAGTCGCTGGTTACGGATCCGGCTGCGGCGTTGCGCGTGGTCGCCCTGGTGGAGCTGCCCGAGGTGGAGGGCGGCCGGCGGTACGAGGACACGGTGCTGGGCCTGCTCGGGCGGCACGGCGGGCGGCTGGAGCGCCGGCTGCGGACCGGCGACGGGCGCTCCGAGGTGCACCTGATCCGGTTCGACACCCGCGACGGCTACGACGCCTTCCTGGCCGACCCGGAGCGGGTGGCCCTGCGGGCCGCGCTGGGCGACGCCGCCCCGGCCGCCCGGGTGCTGGAGGTCCACGAGGTCTGACGGCCGCCGCCACCGGCCGGCGAGGAAGCTATTCGTCCAGGTGCACCGGCAGGCTGGTGACCACCACCCCGGGCAGCCGGCGCAGCGCCGCGCGGAGCCGGTGCTCGGTACGGCTGTGCAGCGGCCGGTGCCAGCGGCTGCGTAGCACCACCTCCGGCACGACGACGGTCAGCACCAGGTCGGCGCGGGAGGAGTGCAGCGCCTCCAGGTAGTGCGCGAGGGGCCCGATCACCGCCCGGTACGGGGACACGATCGTCTCCAGCCGCAGGTGGTCGCCCCATGCCTGCCACTGCTCCCGGAACCGGTCCGCCTCCGGCTCCTCGGGGGCGATGTGCACGGCCAGCGTCGGCTGCCCGAGCGAGGCCGCGTACGCCAGGGCCCGCAGCGAGGACCGGTTCAGCCGGGCGACCGGCACCACCACGAGGTGGCGTACCTGCTCGGGCAGTTCCTCGTCCTCGGGCGCGGCGGGCCCGGCGGCGGGCGGCCGCGCCGGCACCACCGGCGGCCCGGGCGCCGGGCCGGCGGGCGGCGGGTGCAGCGCGAGGGACCGGTGCAGCATCCGGTAGTGCCGCTGGATGGCCCGGAACAGCAGGATCAGCAGCGGCACGGCGACGACCACCACCCAGGCGCCCTCGGTGAACTTGGCGACCGCCGCGGTGACCAGGACCAGCCCCGAGAAGACGGCGCCCACCGCGTTGATCGCCGCCCGGCGTCGCCAGCCGGGCCCGCGCCGGCGGCGCCAGTGCACCACCATTCCCGTCTGGGACAGGGTGAAGGCCAGGAACACCCCGACCGCGTAGAGCGGGATCAGCGCCTCGGTGCGCCCCCGGAAGGCCACCAGGATCACCGCCGCCGCGGCGGTCAGCGCGACCAGCCCGTTGCTGAAGGCGAGCCGATCCCCCATGTGCAGGAACCGGCGCGGCGCGTGACCCTCCCGGGCCATGAAGAACAGCAGCCGGGGAAAGCCGTTGAAGGCGGTGTTCGCGGCCAGCAGCAGGATCATCGCCGTCGCGGCCTGGACCAGCCCGTACCAGGGACCGCTGGGAAACGTTACCCGGGCCAACTGGGAGAGCATCGACTGCTCGGCGGTGGGCACCAGCCCGGACAGGTGGATCAGCCCGATGAGCCCGAGGAAGAACAGCACCAGCATCGCGACCATCCAGGTCAGCGTGATGCGCGCGTTGCGCCACTCCGGCGGCCGGAACGCGGGCACCGCGTTCGAGACCGCCTCGATGCCGGTCATCGACACCGCGCCGGAGGAGAACGCGCGGAGCACCAGCAGCAGCCCCAACCCCTCGACGGCCGGCACCGGCGGCGGGTCGACCGGCACGAATCCCCGCTCGGCCACGCGGAACCAACCGACCGCGAGCAGCGCCAGCAGCGCGACCACGAAGGCGTACGTGGGCAGCACGAAGAGGTTGCCGGCGGTGCGGACGCCGCGCAGGTTGCCCGCGAGCAACACGCCGACCACGGCCAGCCCGAGGGGCACCGTCCAGCCGGCCAGCCCCGGGACCGCCGAGGTGACCGCCTTGACGCCGGCGGAGACGGACACCGCCACGGTCAGCACGTAGTCCATCATCAGACCCGCCGCCGCGGCGAGGCCCGCCCCCGCGCCCAGGTTGTCGCCGGCCACGATGTACGAGCCGGCCCCGTGCGGGTAGGCGGCCACGGTCTGCCGGTAGGAGACGCCGACCGCGACCATGAGCAGCGCCAGCCCGGCGGCCAGCGGCAGGGACAGTCCGAGCGCGCCGCTGCCGGCGAGCAGCAGCACGGCGAGCATCGCCTCCGGCCCGTACGCCACCGAGCTGAGCAAATCGGAGGAGAGCACCGGCAGGGCGACCAGCTTGCGCATCCGCTCGTAGAGCACAGCGGCGCTGCTCAGCGGCGGCCCGAACAGCACCCGCCGCAACCGGGTGCCCGCCCGGCCGAGGCGGGTGCCGGGCAGGTTTGCCGGCTCGGCGGCGACCAGCTCGTCCGGTTCCCCGACCCGGAACATCGCGATCGGGGCGAGCCGGCCGAACCGGGTCGGGGCCGGCTGGCCGGGATGACGACGCAGCGTCGGATCGACGGGCAGGATGTCCCCGCCGGGTGGTCGGCCCGGCCGGGCGGCCCGCCAGCGGTCGCCGATCCGGCGCAGCGCACGCAGCTCGTCCGGGTCGAGTGGCGGGAACTCGGCCGACGGCGTGACGACCGTGCCGCGATCGCCCTTGCCGCCGTCCCGCTTCGCCATCCGCCGTCCCGTCCCGTGTCTTCCCTCCCCCGCACTCTCACGGACGCGACCGCTCCCGGCGGGCGGAACGGCGGTTCTCGCGGCAAAGAGTGGTCGGCGGCAGGCCGACCGTGCCCGGGGCACGGGGTGGCGGGCGGTCAGTCGCGCAGCGGGCCTACGTCGGCCGGGACGGCGGTGGACGCCGGGACGCGGCGGGCGGCGCGGGCGCCGCCGAGCACCACCACCGCGACGCCGGCCAGCAGCAGCGCCAGCCCGGACAGGGCGGTGGCCCGGGGCAGCTGCCCCAGCCAGGCCCAGCCGATCAGGGCCGCGCCCGGGGCCTCCAGCAGGACCAGCACGCTGATCGTGGTCGCCGAGACCCGGCGCAGCGCGTAGTTGAACATCGAGTGCCCGAGCAGTTGGGCGCCGGCCACCAGGGCCAGCACGGCGGCCCAGGTGCCGGTGTCGAAGCCGGTCAGCGGCACCCCGCCGACCAGGCAGAGCACCAGCAGGAGCAGCGCGCAGACCCCGTAGCAGATGGTGGTGTACGTGGTCGTGCTGATCGTCGTGCGGGCCCGCTCGCCGAACGCGGTGTAGACCGCCGCGAACATCCCGCCGACCACCGCCAGCAGGTCGCCCGCGAAGGCCCGGCCCGAGACGCCGAAGTCGGCCCCGGTGGCGAGGGCCGCCCCGGCGACCGCCACCCCGATGCCGACCCACACCGCGACCGGCAGGCGGCGGCCCTGGCCGCGGGCGATCAGGCCCTGCCAGACCGGCTGGGTGGCGCCCAGCGCGGTCGCCGCGGCGACCGAGGTGAGCTGGGCGCTCGGCATCCAGGTGGCGAAGTGGGCGGCGAGGGCGACCCCGGACAGGACGCAGTAGAGGCCCTCGCGCCGCCCGGCGCCGACCGTCAGCGACCGGAACTCGGCGCGCCGCCGGCCCAGCGCGTACGGGCCGAGCACGGCGACCGAGAGCGTGTTGCGCCAGAACGCGACAGCCAGGGCGGGCGCCGCCGCGAACGCCACCAGCGGGGCGGACGACGAGACGGCGACGACGGCCAGGACGAGCGCCCCGGTGGTCACCGGGTCGAGTGTCGGGCGGTGTGGTGCGGTGGGCACGGGGAGCAATCCTCACACGGCACGGGCCACCACGGACGGTCAACGCTCGGTTACGATCATGCCTGTCCGCGCCGGCGACCCCCTCGACCGCCCGGAGGCGCTCCCATGCCCACCTACCAGGCGGTGCTGTTCGACTTCTTCGGCACGCTGACCTGTTCCGTGCAGCGGGGCGCGGCGCACCGGTCGACCGCCGAGTTGCTCGGCTGCCCGCCCCACACGCTCGTCGACGTGCTCGACCGCACCTTCTACGAGCGGGCCTGCGGCCGGTACGGCAACGCCGAGGCGACTCTGCGCTGGGTCTGCGAGCAGGCCGGCGTGCACCCCTCGGACGACGCGGTCCGGTCGGCGGTGGCCTCCCGCCACCGGGCCGTACGCGCCGACACGCGGCTGCGCGACGAGGCGGTGCCCACGCTGGCCGCGCTGCGCCGGCGCGGCCTGCGGACCGGGGTGATCAGCGACTGCACCCACGAGCTGCCGGCGTTCCTGCCGCAGTTGCCGGTCGCCCCGCTGCTCGACGTGCGGGTCTTCTCGGTGCAGGTCGGGCGCTGCAAGCCGGACCTGGCGCTCTACCAGGCGGCGTGCGGGCGGCTCGGCGTGGCCGCGGCGGACTGCCTCTACGTGGGCGACGGCGGCAGCCAGGAGCTGACCGGGGCGGAGCGGGCCGGCATGACCGCGGTGCGGCTGGCCGCGCCGGACCTGGCCGAGCACATGGTGTTCAACGCCGACGCGGCCTGGCGCGGGCCGGTGCTGCGCTCGCTCGACGAGGTGGTCGACCTGGTCGACCGGTCGCCGACGCCGGCGGCACCCGCGCCGACGGCGGCATCCGTGCCGGCGGCGGCATCCGTGCCGGCGGCGGCATCCGTGCCGGCGGCGGCATCCGTGCCGGCGGCGGCATCCGTGCCGGCGGGCTGCCTCTCCTGACCCGGCCGTGCCCGCGGCCCACGGCGTGACCGGCCCGGTTTCAGCGGCGGCGGACCCGGTGCAGGCGGAACGGCTTGCGGATCGCCCGGACCACCGGCGCCTCCCGGGGCACCTCGGCCAGCGAGCCCGCGGGCAGCGCGGCGCCGGCGAGCGGTTCCCCGGCCGGGGCCAACCGGTTCACCGCGCAGCCGTCGGCCGCCCAGCGGTCGACCAGCTCGGCGGTCGGCCCGGGCGCGTTGAGCCGCTTCGCGGCCACCAGCGGGGCCGTGGTCTCCCAGTGCTCGGTGCCCGGCACGAGGCGGCTCACCCGGGCCGGCCAGGTGACGATCCGCCCGCCGTGGTCGCCGCGCAGCGTCACCTGGGCGTCGGTGGCGTCGGCCAGCCCCGGCGCGGACTGCTCCCCCGGGCCGCTGACCACGAAGAGCGCCCCCTCCAGGGGGACGCACCAGAGGGCGAGCGACGGCCCACCGGGCACGCTCACCCAGGCCACGGCGGCCTTCTTCATCGCCTCGTCGACCAGCGGCGTGCTGGTCCGGTCCGCGTCGGTCACACCGGCATCCTCCCGCACCCGCCCCCGTCCCGTCAGCGCCGCCCGGCGTCCGGCCGCGTGGCCGGTGGCCGTGGCGGCACGGATGGCGCAGGTCAGCCGACGAACGGGGGGACCATGATCTCGCCCCGGGCCACCGGCATGACGTGGCCGGCCACGGTGGCGCCCACCGCCTGGCCGCCGGCGGCGGTCACCGTGCAGGCCAGCACGGACGGCCGGTTGATCTCGATGCCCTGGTGGACGGTGTACGCCGCGCGCCCGTCGGCGGGGAGCAGGCCGCTGGCGACCAGCCACACTCCGAGGCCCAGGGCGGCCGAGCCGGTGGCCGGATCCTCCGGCACGCCCAGCCCGGGAACGAAGACCCGCGCGTGCGCGGTTTGCGCGGCGGCGTCCCAGGAGAAGACGCTGACATGCTCCACTCCGTACCGCTGTGCCGCCGCCGCGTTCACCGTGGCGCGGGCCACCGCGTCCGGGCGGACCGGGAGGTACGGGAACTCCAGCCCGCAGCCGGCCACCCGGGGCGCCGGGCCGACGTGGTCGTCCGCGGTCAGGCCGGCCATCTCCAGCAGCGGCTCCGGGTCCAGCTCGGGGCCGAGGGTGGGAACGCCGCCGGTCAGCGTGGCCCCGGTCGCGGTCACCTCGATCGGGAGCACGCCCGCGCCGCACTCCTGGGTGACCTGCCCCGCCGGGAACAGTCCCCGGCGGCTGGCGGTCACCGCCGCGCCGACGCTGGGATGCCCGGCGAAGGGCAGTTCCTCGGCCGGGGTGAAGATGCGGGCCCGGTAGGTGGCGCCGACCTGGGTGGGCGGAAGCACGAACACCGTCTCGGAGAGGTTGAACTCACACGCGAGCGCCTGCATCTGCTCGGTGGCCAGCGCTTCGGCGCCGAACACCACGGCCAGCGGATTGCCGGCGAACGGGCGGTCGGTGAAGACGTCCACGATCTCGTAGGCCAAGGTCGACATGTTGATAAACACTAGGCGCTTAGGCTGGTGCCCGTGAGCACGCCGACCCGGATCTACATCGCCCGGCTCGCCGGGGTCGCCGTCTTCGACCCCAACGGTGACCAGGTGGGCCGGGTCCGCGACGCGGTGGCCCGGATGCGGCCGACGCAGCGCCCGCCGGAGGTGGTCGGGCTGGTCGCCGAGATGCCGATGCGGCGGCGCATCTTCCTCTCCATCAACCGGATCACCTCCATCGACGCCGACGCGGTCGTGCTCGGCAGCGGCACGCTCAACCTGCGGCGCTTCGAGAAGCGCCCGAACGAGCTGCTCGTGCTCCAGGAACTGCTCGACCGGCGGGTGCAGGTCGAGCCGGGCGGGCAGCCGGGCTCGGTGGTCGACGTGGCGATGGAGTGCAGCCGGGGCGGCGAGTGGTCGCTGACCCGGGTGGCCGTACGCGAGCAGACGGGCCGGCTGAGCCGCCGGGGTCACCTGCACCAAATCGAGTGGGAGCGGGTACGCGGGCTCAGCGGCATCGCCGACAGCCGGGGCACCGCCAACCTGCTCGCGGTGCTGGAGGACATGCGCCCGGCCGACCTCGCCAACGCCCTCCAGGACCTGCCCGACGCCCGGCGCAACGAGGTCGCCGCCGCGCTGGACGACGAGCGTCTGGCGGACGTGCTGAGCGAGCTGCCGGAGCACGACCAGGTGGAGATTCTGGCCGCGCTGGACCGGGAGCGGGCCGCCGACATCCTGGAGGAGATGGACCCGGACGACGCGGCCGACCTGCTCAGCGAGCTGCCGCCCCCGGAGCAGGACGTGCTGCTGGACCTGATGCAGCCGGACGAGGCCGACCCGGTGCGTCAGCTGCTCAAGTACACGCCCGGCACGGCGGGCAGCGTGATGACCTCCGAGCCGGTGATCCTGCCGCCCGACGCCACGGTCGCCGAGGCCCTGGCCCGGATCCGGGAGCCGCAGCTCTCGCCCGCGATCGCCGCGCAGGTCTTCGTGTCCCGGGCGCCGATGACCACCCCGACCGGCCGCTACCTCGGCATGGTGCACTTCCAGCGGCTGCTCCGCGAACCGCCGGCCGACCTGCTCGGCGGGGTGGTGGTCAACGACATCGACCCGCTGCGGGCCACCACCCCGCTGCCGGAGATCACCCGCCGGATGGCCACGTACGACCTGGTGGCCATGCCGGTGGTCGACCGCAACAACCGGCTGGTGGGCGCGGTCACGGTCGACGACGTGCTGGACCACCTGCTCCCCCGGGACTGGCGGGACCGGGACGCCACCGCGAGCCCGGCCGCCACCGAGCCGGTGGGCGGCGCGGATGGCTGACCAGCGACGGGCGCCGCGGCTCGACCAGCCGCGCGAGCCCCGGGGCGTCAAGCTGCCCCGGTTCGACCCGGAGGCTTTCGGGCGGTGGTCGGAGGGCATCGCCCGGGGCATGGGGACCGCGAACTTCATCGTCTACATGACGGTCGTGATCGCGCTCTGGTTCGGCTGGAACACCCTGGCCCCGGCGCACCTGCGCTTCGACCCGTACACCTTCACGTTCCTGACCCTGGTGCTGTCCCTCCAGGCCAGCTACGCGGCCCCGCTGATCCTGTTGGCGCAGAACCGCCAGGCGGACCGGGACCGGGTGGCGCTGGAGGAGGACCGCCGGCGGGCGACCATGCAGAAGGCCGACACGGAGTACCTGGCGCGGGAGATCGCCGCGCTGCGCAACGCGATGGGCGAGGTGGCGACCCGGGACTTCCTCCGCTCGGAGCTGGCCCGGCTGGCCGAGGAGCTGGACGAGGCGAGCCAGCGCCGGCAGCGGTTGGAGCGCCGCCACCAGGAGCGGTCCGCGCAGCGCGAGCAGGGCGGGGACGGGCTCGACGAGCCCCGCGACGAACTGGACGGCGACTGGGCCCGGGACGGCCGGCCGGAGGCCCGGGACACGTGAGACGCCGCTCGCCCCGAGGGGCCGGGCGGGTGGCGTTCGCGCTGATCGTCCCATTTCGCGCCGTAGGCGGTCCACCCCCAACCGCCGTCATCGATTCGCTCACACCAGGCCCCGCTGGCGGCGGCGCGGGGTCACCCCCGACGTAGCATTGCGGGCATGTCAGCACCCGTCAGCACCGTCTCCGACGCGATCCAGGCCGCGCTGGCCACCGTCAACGACCCGGAGATCCGCCGGCCCATCACCGAGCTGGGCATGGTCCGCTCCGCCGAGGTCGGCGACGACGGCGTCGTACGGGTCGAGCTGCTGCTCACCGTCGCCGGCTGCCCGCTGAAGGACAAGCTGCGCGCGGACATCACGGCGGCGGTCGGCGCGGTGTCCGGGGTGACCGGCGTGGAGATCGAGTTCGGTGTGATGAGCCCCGAGCAGCGCCAGGAGCTCCAGGCGAAGCTGCGTGGCGGCGGCGCCTCCCAGGAGCCGGTCATCCCGTTCGCCCAGCCGGGCTCCCGCACCCGGGTGTACGCGGTCGCCAGCGGCAAGGGCGGCGTCGGCAAGTCCAGCGTGACGGTCAACCTGGCCGCGGCGCTGGCCGCCCGCGGGCTCTCCGTCGGCGTGGTCGACGCGGACATCTACGGCCACTCGGTGCCCCGGATGCTCGGCGCGGACGGCCGCCCGACCCGCGTCGAGGACATGATCATGCCGCCGCAGTCGCACGGCGTGAAGGTCATCTCGATCGGCATGTTCACCGCCGGCAACGCCGCCGTGGTGTGGCGCGGCCCGATGCTGCACCGGGCGTTGCAGCAGTTCCTCGCCGACGTCTACTGGGGCGACCTGGACGTGCTCCTGCTCGACCTGCCCCCGGGCACCGGCGACGTGGCCATCTCGCTGGCCCAGCTCCTGCCCAACTCCGAGATCCTGGTCGTCACGACGCCGCAGGCCGCCGCCGCCGAAGTGGCGGAGCGGGCCGGCGCGATCGCCCTGCAGACGCACCAGCGCGTCGTCGGCGTCATCGAGAACATGTCCTGGCTGGAGCTGCCGGACGGCTCGCGGATGGAGGTCTTCGGCGCGGGCGGCGGCCAGACCGTCGCCGAGTCGCTGACGAAGACCATCGGCGCGCAGGTTCCGCTGCTCGGGCAGGTGCCGCTCGACACCCGGGTCCGCGAGGCCGGTGACGAGGGCACGCCGATCGTGCTGGCCGAGCCGGAGTCGCCGGCCGCGAAGGCGCTGGGCCAGGTCGCCGACCGGCTCGCCCTGCGGCGGGAGTCGCTGCTCGGCAAGCCGCTGGGTCTCAAGCCCGCCGGCCGCTGATCCGCCCGCCGGCCTCGCCGGCGCTGTCGCCACCCGACCGGGGCGGCGTTCCTCCGGGAGCGCCGCCCCGTCGCCGTTCTTACGAGGCGTACGGCGTGGCGCGGGCCCGGCGACGCGCGGCCGTCGGCCGGTCCGCCCGGCCCAGCGCCCCGTCGCGCACGATGCCGGGCAGGGTGGTGCCGTTGGTCAGGCCGAAGCGGTGGACGTGGGGTCAGGTGGCGTCGTCGTAGCTGACGCGGGGGGCGGGGGCCGGCGCGCCGCCGGTGGCGGTGCTCGGGCGGCTGCCCTTCGACCGCAGGTCAGCGGCGGAGGCGACGTCCTTCAGCTCGTTGTGCACGCCGGTGACGTCCGCGCGCAGGTTGTCGTAGACGCCCTGCAACGGCTTCCGGATCGCCTGCTCGTCCTCCTCGCTGAGCAGGTGCTTGCGGATGAACGCCTTGGGGTGCAGATCCTCCAGCTGGATGTCGGTGCCCAGCTCCCGGCTGAGGTCGGTGGTGGCACTGCGGGCCATGTTGCGCAGGTTGCGCACCATCCGCAGGCCGTCACTGATCACGGCGGGCAGCCGGTCGCCGAAGATCAGCAGCGCCAGGAGCAGCAGCCCACCGATCTCCCACCAGTTCAGGTTGTCGAACACTGCACGGGCCTCCTCTCCGCGTCAGCAGCAAGACTACGCACGTCGGACGCCGCGCGGGGAGGGGGTGACCGGCTGCTACTTGGCGTCTGCGGCCAGCGTCACGGAGGCGTTCTGCCGGTCGGAGCCCCGGCGGTACTCCACCGTCACCACCGAACCCGGCGCGAACTTCCGCACCAGGGCGATCAGGTCGGTCGGCTCGGTCATCGGCCGTCCGGCGAGCTTGAGGATCACGTCGCCGGCCCTCAGCCCCGCGCCGGCCGCCGGCCCGGACGGCTCGACGGCCGCCAGGCGTACGCCGGCCCCGCCGGTGCCCGCGCCCGGACCGCCCACCTGGGCGCCGATCACCGTCCGCCGGGCCTTGCCGGTGCCGATGATGTCCTGGGTGACCCGCTTGGCCTGGTTGATCGGGATGGCGAAGGCGAGGCCGATGTTGCCCGCCTCCTGCCCGTCCGAGACCAGCGACTTGATCGTCGAGTTGACGCCGATCACCCGGCCGGCCCCGTCGACCAGCGGGCCGCCGGAGTTGCCGTGGTTGACCGCCGCGTCGGTCTGGATCGCCGCGTAGTAGCGCGTGGGACCGCCCGGCTCGCCGGCCTGCATCGTCCGGTCCAGCGCGCTGACGATGCCGGCGGTGACGGTGTTGGCCAGCGAGAGCGGTGACCCGATGGCCAGCACCGGGTCGCCCACGGCCAGCGCGTCCGAGTCGCCGAACTCGACCGGGCGCAGGCCCGTCCGGGAGACCTTGATCACCGCGATGTCGGACTCCGGGTCCTGCCCGACCACGGTGGCCGGGGCCGAGCTGCCGTCGTTGAAGATCACCGACGCCTTGCCGCCGGTCGCCCCCGCCACCACGTGGTCGTTGGTGATCACGTGCCCGTCGGCGCTGGCGACGAAGCCGGAGCCCTCGCTGGTGCCGCCGAGGCTGGCCACCCGGACGGTCACCACGCTGGGCAGCACCCGCTCGGCGACCCCGGCGAGCGACTCGGGCCGGCGCTGGGCCAGGCCGGGGGCCTGGGGGTCGGCGCCGAGCACCGGCCCGCCCCCGGCGCCGCCGCGCACCGCGAAGGCGTACCCGAGGGCGCCGCCGAGGCTGCCGGCGAGCAGCGCGGTGATCAGCGGGATGAGCAGCAGCTGGCGCAGCGTCGGCCGGCCCGGTGCGTCCGGGTCGCTGACCGGCTCGGGCTCGGTGCCGGGGCTCGGGGCGGCCGGCACCACCACGGCGGCCGGCGCGGCCGGGTCGCGCCACGGGTCGGCGAGCGCGTCGGACCACCACGGCGATGTCGTGCCGCCCGCGGCGCCCTGGAGCGCCGGTGGCGGCCCCGCCGGCGGGTACCCGGGCCCCGGCGGTCGCGCCGGTGCCGGAGTCCCCCCGGGCTGGCGCCAGTCCCAGCCGTCGGTCACGTCGGTGCCTCCCAGTCCTTCCCCGGATCCCGCACGCCACGGAACCGGCGAGGGGGCCGCCCGGTCGCGATCGACGGAATACCGCTTCCAGGATTACACGGATGCCACGTACTCAGTCACCGGTTGCCGGCCGTGATCGTCGGGTGGCGGACGCGCGGCTGCGTCCGTTCGACGTCGCCTCTAGGCTCACAGTGCCCACCCGCCCCCGCACCACTCGCGACGCCCGGAGGTGTCCCATCGCCACGGTCGCCGGTTCCGGCAGTTCGACGACCCAGGCCCTGCAGTTCGCCGAGTCCTACGTGACCGAGGACCTCGTACTGCGCACCGCCCGCAGCCTGGCCCGGGAGGTCGGCCTCGACGCGGTCACCCCCGGCGCCGGCGCGGCGCTGCGGCTGCTCGCCGCCGCCGGCAGCGCCCGCGCCGTGGTGGAGATCGGCACCGGCACCGGGGTCAGCGGGGTCTGGCTGCTGCGCGGCATGCGCGCCGACGGCGTACTCACCACGATCGACGTGGAGGTGGAGCACCAGCGCATCGCCCGCCGGATCTTCGCCGAGGCGGGCTTCGCCGCCGGCCGGACCCGGATCATCACCGGTCGGGCGCTGGACGTGCTCCCCCGCCTCGCCGACGGCGCGTACGACCTGGTCTTCGTGGACGCCGAGTCGACCGGGTTCGCCGCCTGCGTGGACGCGGCGCTGCGGCTGCTGCGGCCCGGCGGCGTGCTGGCGCTCAACGGCATGCTGGCCGACGGTCGGATCGGCGACCCCGCCGCCCGGGACGTCGAGACGGTCACCATCCGCGAGACGATCAAGGCGGTCCGGGAGTCGGAACACTGGACCCCGGCGCTGCTGCCGGTCGGCCACGGGGTGCTCGCCGCCGTCAAGTGCTGACCGGGCGCCGGCCCGCCGGGGGCCGGCGCCGCCCGGCGGTCAGCCCAGCGTCCCCAGCCAGCGCAGCAGCGAGCGTACGCCCCAGCCGGTCGCGCCCTTGGTCAGCTCGGCGTCGTCGCCGTCGGCCCACGACGGCGCGGACATGTCCACGTGCAGCCACCGGTCGCGCAGCTCGCCGGTGAACTCGCGCAGGTAGAGGGCGGCCATCACCGAGCCCGCGCCCCGGTCCGGCGAACTGTGCAGGTCGGCCAGGTCGCTGCCGAGGTGCTCGGTGTAGTCGGCGGGCAGCGGCATCCGCCAGGCCGCCTCGCCGGCGGCCCCGATCGCGGCCAGCACGTCGGCGGCGAGTCCGTCGTTCTCGCTGTAGAGCGCGCCCATCCGCTTGCCCAGCGCGACCGCGTTCGCCCCGGTCAGCGTGGCGAGGTCCACCAGCAGGTCGGGCTTGAGCTGGGCGACGGCGTAGGCGAGCGCGTCGGCGAGGACCAGCCGCCCCTCGGCGTCGGAGTTGGTGGTCTCGCTGGTCGTGCCGCCGTAGTGGCGGACGATGTCGCCGGGGCGGAACGCCGAGCCGCTGAGCATGTTCTCCGCCAGCGGCGCGAGCGTGGTGACCCGGACGGGCAGGCGCAGCGCCGCCGCGCCGAGGGTGGCCGCGACCACCGCCGCCGCGCCGGCCATGTCCTTGCGCATCAGCTTCATCGCCGGCACCGGCTTGATCGAGATGCCGCCGGTGTCGAAGGTGATCCCCTTGCCCACCAGCACCACGTGCGTACGCGCGCCGGCCGGTCGCCAGTCCAGCTCGACCAGGCGCGGCGCGCTGGCCGAGCCGCCGCCGACCGCGAGGATGCCGCCGAAGCCCTCCGCCGCCAGCTCCTCCGGGCCGCGTACCCGCAGGTGCAGGTCCGGCACGTCGACCTCGGCCGCGGCGAGCGCGACCTGGCCGGCGAACCACTCCGGGTTCTTGACCGACGACGGGGTGTTGGTGAGGTCGCGGGCGAACCTGGTCATCCGGGCGGTCGTGCCGGCGGCCTCCACGGCCGGCGCGTGCGCGTCCGGGTCGGCCACCACGACGTCGACCCCGGCCAGCGCCGCGGCGGCGCCCGCCTCGGTCAGCCGGAACCGGTACGACGCCAGCAGCAGCCCCTCGACCAGCCCGCGTACGGCCGCCGGGGTGGCCCCGGCCGGCATGGCCAGAGTGACGCGCGTCTCATCGCCGGCGGCCCGGGCGAGTGCCGCGCCGGCCGTCCGCCACTCCGCCTCGTCGCCCTCGCCGATCCCGAGCAGCAGCAGCCGGCCGGGGTCGCGCCCGGGCCGGAGGTGCACCTGGACCTCGCCGGGCCGCCCGGTCGCGCGCGCGGCCGGGACCAGGGCGGCGGCCTCCTCGGCCACGCCGTCGGGCAGCGCCACGTCGGTCGGGACCGGCCGGGCCGGGGCGTCGTCGGCCGCGGCGGGCCGCACGGGCAGCACGAGGACGTCGGGCCGTTCCGGCTCGACGAGCAGACGAATGGCGAGCACGCGGAGCCGTACCTCCAGGAAAGCTCGCGGAGCCGGGCTCCGCGGGGAATGAAGACCCTGAGCCACCGGCCGGGCCGGTGGCTCAGGGGTTGACGAAACGTCCACGCGGGCGCGCGGACCGCTCCTCGGTCAGCCGGCAGCCGCCTTGAGCGCGTCACCGAGCGCGTTGGCCTCGTCGGGAGTCATCTCGACGACGAGCCGGCCACCGCCCTCCAGCGGGACCCGCATGACGATGCCCCGGCCCTCCTTGGTGACTTCCAGCGGACCGTCGCCCGTCCGCGGCTTCATCGCCGCCATGTTGTCTCCCCTCAGACCTACACCAGGGTCGGTGGGTTGCCCCACAGCCACTTCGTCTTGACCACCCGCAACGTACGCGGGGGTGTCGACCAACGATTTTCCCTGATGAACACCGCCGGACCCAAACCGAAGCAGCATTGATGTAACAGCATCTAGCTTATCCTGAGAATGCCTGTCACAATGTGCGGTCATGCAGGCACGGTCGGCACTCTTCGACCTGTACGGCGACCACCTCCGGGCGAGGGGCGGCCGGGCACCCGTCGCCGCCCTGGTCAGGCTGCTGGCGCCGCTCGGGATCGCCCCGCCCGCCGTGCGTACGGCGGTCTCCCGGATGGTCCGCCAGGGGTGGCTGGACCCCTGCCGGCTCACCTCCGGCCCGGGATATTCGATCACACCGAAAGCCGCCCGCCGACTGGACGAGGCAGCCGCCCGGATCTACCGGACCGGCCGGATCACCTGGGACGGCCGGTTCGACCTGCTGGTGCTGGAGGCGCCCGCCGCGCGGCGGGAACGCCAACGCCTCGCCGCCAACCTGACCTTCCTCGGCTACGGGGCCCTGGACGACTGCACCTGGGTTGCCACCCGCCCCGGCGAGGACGTGGACGTGCTGCTCGACGAGGCGGGCGTGCGCTACGAACGGTTCACCGCCGCGCACACCTCCGGCACCCCCGGCGCGATGGGCGTCGTACGGCGCGCCTGGAACCTGACCGAGATCGGCCAGGCGTACGAGCAGTTCGTCGCCGAGCAGCGGCCGCTGCTGGCCGGCGTCACCGTCCGCAGCCAGGACGAGGAGGCGTACGCCGCCCGGTTCCGGCTCGTGCACGCGTGGCGTACCTTCCTCTTCCGGGACCCACAGCTGCCGCCGGCGCTGCTCCCCGAACGCTGGCCCGGCACCGCCGCGGCCAGTTTCTTCGACCGACACGCGGCCCGGCTGCGGCCGGCCGCCGACCGGTACGTCGAGCAGTGCCTCGACGCCGGCAACCGCCTCGCCCGACAGAAGGGTCGTGAGACGTGACCGAGCCCCTGCTCGTCGACCGCACCGACGCCGTCGTCACCCTGACGCTGAACCGCCCGACGGCGATGAACGCGCTCGACGTGGCTCTCAAGGAGGCGCTGCGGGACACCCTGGCGGAGCTGGAGACCGACCGCTCCTGCCGGGCCGTGGTGCTCGCCGGCGCGGGCCAGTCGTTCAGCGCCGGCCAGGACCTGCGCGAGCACGTGCAGACGCTGGAGTCCACCGACGGCAACCCGCTGGACACCGTCCGGGCGCACTACAACCCGATCGCCGCCCGACTGGCCAACCTGCCGAAGCCGGTGGTCGCGGCGGTGCGGGGGATGGCCGCCGGGGCGGGCGCGTCGCTCGCCTTCCTGGCCGACATCCGCATCGGCGGGCCGTCGACCAGCTTCCTGATGGCCTTCGCCAGGGTCGGGCTCGCCGCCGACACCGGCGCCTCCTGGACGCTGCCCCGGCTGGTCGGCCACGCCAAGGCGGTCGAGCTGCTGATGCTGGCCGAGCCGGTGCCCGCAGCGGAGGCCTGCCAGCTCGGGCTGCTCAACCGCCTGGTGGTGGACGACGAGCAGGTGCTGCCGACCGCACAGGAGCTGGCCGCCCGGCTGGCCGCCGGCCCGACCGTCGCGTACGGGGCGATCAAGCGGCAGCTCTCCATCGCCGACGCGGGCACCCTCGCCGACGCCCTCGCCGCCGAGGCGCAGGCGCAGTCGATCTGCGGGGGCACCGCCGACCACCGGGCCGCCACCGTCGCCTTCGTCAACAAGCAGAAGCCGGTCTTCGAGGGCCGCTGACGTCTCCGGCTCCGCCCGGGCGGCGCGTCGCAACCGCCCGGGCGGCCAGGCATCGGCGGCAACCGCCCCCGATCCGGCGTCGTCGTGGCGACGTCACCCCGGCCAGGTCAGTCGTCCTCCTCCGGATCCTGGTTGGCCTCCGCGCCGAGCACGAACGCCTGCATGGCCAGCTCGTCGCCCGAGGGCGAAACGAAGGCGGGCAGCTCGCGCGGCCCCAGCTCCTGCACGTACGCCCAGAACAGCCGGACCGCCTCGGCGGGCGAGGCGGCCTCGATCGGCAGGTCGAGGCTGACCAGCCAGGAACGCCGCTGCGGCGGCGGGCCGAGCTTGTCGGCCAACTCCCGGAACACCGTGGGGTCGAGCGCGGTCACCGGCCCGTCGAGCGTCACCGCCCCGGCCGGCACCGGCTCGTCGAAGGCCCGCCGGGTGTACGCCACCACCAGCGGCGCCTCGCCCCGGTCGGAGAGCGGATCCTCCGGGTCCTCCCGCTCCTGTCCGCTGGCCGCGGCGACCCGACCCAGCGCCACCAGCCGTGGCGGCTCGTCGGCCAGCACCGCCACCCGGTCGCCGGGGCGGGGCCGGTCGGCGTCGGCCAGGCCGGTCAGTTCGAGCGTGTCGTGGTGGACGAGCCGCTCGGCCTCGTAGCGCCCGCCGGGCAGCAGCACGGCCCAGGCGCCCGTGCCGTCGGCGTGGGCCGCCCCGTCCACCCGGTGCGCGGTGTCGGTCGTCATGGCCTCCATCCCATCACGCCGCCCGCGCCGCCACGACGTGGCAGCCCGCAAGGTGGTCGTCGACCATCCCGGTGGCCTGCATCAGCGCGTAGGCCGTGGTGGGGCCGACGAACCGGAAGCCGCGCTTCTTGAGCGCCTTGGCCATCGTGGTGGACTCCGCGGTCAGGGCGGGCACCTGCGCGAAGGACGTGGGCCGGATCGGGCGGGGCGGTGGGGCGAAGGACCAGAGCAGCGCGGAGAGCCCCTCGGGCAGCTCCAGCGCCGCCCGGGCGTTGGCGATCGCCGCCTCGATCTTGGCCCGGTTGCGGACGATGCCGGCGTCGCCGAGCAGCCGGGCCACGTCGGCCTCGCCGTAGCCGGCCACCGTCTCGATCCGGAACTCGTCGAAGGCCAGCCGGAACGCCGGGCGCTTGCGGAGGATGGTCAGCCAGGACAGCCCCGACTGGAACGCCTCCAGCGTGATCCGTTCGTAGAGCGCGTCGTCGCCGTGCAGGGGGCGGCCCCACTCGGTGTCGTGGTAGGCGGCGTAGTCCGGGGTGCTGGTTCCCCAGCCGCAGCGCGGCAGCCCGTCGGCGCCGATCACCAGGTCAGTCACGCGTCCACGCTAGGGCACGGGCCCGACGGCCCCGTCGCCTGCGGCCGCCCTCCGGCGTCCGTACGCGCGCCGCGGGCACGGCTCGGTCAGCCCGAGGTCAATGAGATCGGGGCATCCCGGCCGGGTCGACACCCCGACTGTCAGGGATGTCGAGTCGATCACGCAATCGTCCGGCGGTCAGGGCAGGCGGCCCTGCTCGACCAGCCGGCCGAACTTCTTCAGTGCCTGGGTCAGGCCGAACTTCGAGCCGGGCCACAGCACCGGCCAGGTCACCCGCCCGGCCGGGCCGCCGGGCAGGTGGAACCACTCGTGCCAGACCACCTGGGTGCGGTCCCGGGCCAGCGGCGTGCAGCGCAGCACGCCGGGGCCGCGCAGCAGCTTCCCGCAGTGCACCACCCGGACCTCGTAGGGCGCGTCCACCCGGACCACCCGCATCTCGTCGCGCAGCACGGCCGGGCCGAGCGCGGTCACCGCCTCGACGAGGCTGCCCTCGCCGCCGTCCCCCTCGACCACCCGGACGGTGGTGAACGGGATCCAGTCCGACTGTCGCTCCCACGCCGTCAGCCCCGCGAAGACCCGCTCCGCCGGCGCGTCGACGATCACCGTGGCGGTGACCTCGCCCGCGCCGGGCTGCGCCGCCTCGCGCAGGTCGTCGCCGCCCACGGGCCCGGTCACGCCGACTCCGACCGGACCACCGGCCCCTGCCGCCCGGCGTCGCCCGCCGGCGCCGTCGTGTCGTCGTCGCCCGAAGGTGCCGTCACCCGGTCGTCGCCCGACGGTGACATCGCCCGGTCGTCGCCGGTCAGGTCCTCGCGCCGGGGCTCACGTGGTTCTCCCCCGGCGGCGACGCGGCCGGTCCGGTCCCCGGTGCCGTCGCCGCCCGCCGGGGCGGCGGGCGCGTCGTCGGGGCGCCCGGTGGCGTCGGCGCCCGGAGCCGACGCCGCCCACCCGGTCGACCCGGCCGGCGTCGCGTCACCCGTCGCCGGTCCGGTGCCCGGGTCCGCGAACGCCGGGATCGGCTCGACGACCAGGTCCCGTTCCCCGGCGGCGTCCGGCCGGTCGACCCCGACCGGCACCGTCGCCCGGGCCTGCGGCGACGCCTCGCCGGCGGTCGTCCCGGCCGCCTGCTCCCGGGCGCGGCGCAGGGCGTCGGCGTCCGCGGTCCGCCCCTCGCGCAGCGCGGCGACCTCCGCCTCCAGCACGCCGACGAGCTCGGACTTGTAGCCGATGTCGTAGGCCGCCCGGCGCATCGCCTGGTCGACCTGGTCCATCCGGTAGCCGCGCAGCGCCGTGTCGAACCGGACCTCACCCACGTCGGCCTCGCGGAGCGGGCGGGTGGCCGGCAGCGGCACGGCGCGCCCGTCCGGCTCGGCCGGCGTCAGGCCGGGATCCCGGCCGGTGACCAGCACGGTCACACCGAACACCACGGCCCCGACGGTCAGCGCGACGACAAGCAGGAGCAGAACCTGATCCATGCACAGATCGTGGCATGTCGAAGGGGCCGGAGCGACCCCACCACCCCCACCGCCGCACCGGAGCGGGCGGCGGGACCTGGGCCGGGGTCGAGGTCGACGCCCGCCGGGACCACCGGGGGCGCGGGCCGCCGCTCGACAGGGCGTGACGACACGCGGACGACACGTGGGGCGCGACGGCGGGCGGAACCCCACCCGGTCGGTGACCGTGCCATCGACGCTGACGACGCGGCGACGGCCGACCGGCCGGGCCCGGCGGCGGCGGACCGGATAGCGTCGTGATCGGCCGGCGACGGGGACGGGACGACGGCGCGGACCTTCAGGAGGCGGTATGGCCGGGGCGCTTCGGCTCGGTGGGCGGACGTTCGGCCCGGGCGAGCTGGTGGTGATGGCGATCGTCAACCGGACGCCGGACTCGTTCTTCGACCGGGGCGCGACCTTCGCCCAGGACAGCGCGCTGCGCGCCGTGGAGCGGGCGGTCGAGGAGGGCGCCGAGATCATCGACATCGGCGGGGTCAAGGCCGGCCCGGGCGCCGAGGTCGACGTCGCCGAGGAGATCCGACGCACGGTGGCGACCATCGCCGCCGTCCGGGCCGCCTTCCCCGACGTGGTGATCTCGATCGACACCTGGCGGGCCGAGGTCGCGGTGGAGGCGGTGGCCGCGGGCGCCGACCTGCTCAACGACACCTGGTCCGGCGCCGACCCGGCCCTGGCCCGGGTGGCGGCGGAGACCGGCGCCGGGCTGGTCTGCTCGCACGCCGGTGGTCTGGCGCCCCGGACCCGGCCGCACCGGGCGGCCTTCCCCGACGTGGTGGCCGACGTGGTCGCGACGGTGACCGGGCTCGCCGAGCGCGCGGTCGGGCTGGGCGTACGGGCCGACGGGATCCTGATCGACCCGGCGCACGACTTCGGCAAGAACACCCGTCACTCGCTGGAGATCACCCGCCGGCTCGACGAGCTCACCGACACCGGCTGGCCGCTGCTGGTCGCCCTGTCGAACAAGGACTTCGTCGGCGAGACGCTGGACCTGCCGGTGGCCGAGCGGCTGGAGGGGACGCTGGCGGCCACCGCCGTCTCCGCCTGGCTGGGCGCCCGGGTGTTCCGGGCGCACCAGGTACGCCCCACCCGCCGGGTGCTCGACATGGTCGCGTCGATCCGCGGTGACCGCCCGCCCGCGGCGACCCGGCGCGGCCTGGCCTGACCACGACGACCTCGCCCGGCCCGACCTGACCACGGCCGGCGCGGGCGGTGGGAGCCGGACGATCACCGGCGCCCGGGCCGGTCGGGCCCGGGTCAGGTCAGGTCCAGCGCAGGATGTTCTTCCGCCAGGCGTAGAGGATGCCGAGCGCCAGCACCGCGACGAAGACCGCCATCTCCACGACCGTCACCATCCCGAACCCCGGCCGGTCGAAGACCACCGCCCAGGGGAAGAGGAACACGGACTCCACGGCGAACAACACGTAGAGATACGCGTACACGTAGTAACGGATCTGCATCTGGGCCCAGTCGGCGCCAACGGGGTCGAGGCCGCACTCGTAGCTGGCCCGCTTGCCGTGGGGATCGGCCGGACGGGCAGGACGTAACACCCGATTGGCCGAGAACGCCGTAACGAAGAAGAGGACGCTGGCGAGCAGCAGGAGCCCGAGCGTCGCGTACGAGCCCAGGTAACCGGTCACGGTCGATCAGCCTACCGCCCCGCGCGGCCGGCCGAGCGTTACGGACTTGTTTCCGGGCGGGACTAGTGCCAGTGGACAACAGTTGCCGAATATTGGAACCCTCACTCATCGTCACGGAGGACAGATGGCCCGCGTGGACGTACGGCCCGGCCGACGGGCGTGTGACCGGCGTACCGTTCCCCTGCTGGCGATCTCCCTCGCGGTCGGGCTCACGGTCGCCGCGGTGCCGGGCTGGGCGGCTGCGGCCCCCACCGCCGCCCGGGTCGCCGCCGCCGCCACGGACCCGGCCGGCGAGCCCGGCACGGAGCCGTCTACGGCGGACCCGACGGACACCGGGCCGGTGCCCAGCGAGGCGCCGTCGACCACCTCTCCGCCGCCGGAGTCCACGCCGCCGGCCGGGACGACCGAGCCGACCCCGACGACCACGGCCCCGGAGGAGCCGGCGCCGACCACCGCCGCACCGACCCTCAGCGCGCCGCCGACGGCGCCGTCGGTGCCGCCGGTGCGCCCGAGCGCGCCCGCACCGGGCAGCCCGGCGGCCTCCCCGGCCGGCGTCCACGTCACCACCGACGACATCACCCTGACCGCCTCCTACTGGAACGCGCCGAGCACCGTGACCGCGCTGCGGGTGACCGTCACCAACACCGGGGCGGCGCCCGCCCGGATCCGGCTCGCCTACACGCTCCCGGCCGGGCTGACCGACGCCGGCACCCGGGGCTGCGCCCACGTCGGCGGCGGGACACACCGCTGCGGCGAGTGGACGAGCGCGCCGGGCGCCCGGTTCAGCACCCTGCTCCGCGTACGCGTGGCCGGCGACGCCTGGCGGCAGATGCCCCTCAGCGGCTCCGTCCAGGTCACCGCGACCGCCCCCGGCGCGGAGCCGGCGCGCGACGACGAGGGTTTCGCCGTGCTCTTCCCGCCCGGCCCGCCGGCGCCCGGGATCAGGCTGGAGGCCGGCGAGGTCGCCTTCGACATCAGCGGCGGAGCGAGCGGGCTGGACGTACGCCTGGGCAACACCGGCCGGGTCGACGCCGACGGCCGGGTCGAGGTGGTCCTGCCGGCCGGGGTGACCGTGCCGGCGCCGCCGCCGGGCTGCACCGCCGCCGGCCCGACGCGGACCCGCTGCGACCTGGGCACGGTCCCCGCCGGCCGCGCCGCCCACCTGCGGCTGCCGGTGTCCGCGACGCCCGAGGCCCAGCGGACGGCCCCGCTGGCCGGCGCGGTGCTCGGCAAGCTCGACCCGCGCAGCGGCCGGGCCCGGCAGGTGCAGATGAGCTTCCGGATCACCGCTGCCGCGGCCCTGGCCAACCCGGTGATCTCGCCGCCCGCCCCGACCGGGTCGCAGGGCGTGCTGGCCGCCGATTCCCCCACCCTGCGCGCCGGCGGGGGCAGCTCGGTGCGGCAGACCGCGATCATCCTGATTGCCGTCTCCACGCTGCTGGTGGTGCTGGCCCTCACGCTGGCGACCACCTCCCTGCGGCGGCGGTTGGGCGCCCCGGTGCCGGAGCCGACGACGGCACCCGCGCCGACGGACTGACCCGGAAGCCGGTCACCGACCCGGATCGCGGGCACCCCGGTGATCTGGATTACGGCGGGCGGGCGGAAACACCGCAAACCGGTGTGGAACCCCGCCCGATCGGATCCCACAAGGCGGCCTACAAGAAAGTTGGAAGGACGATCCGACGTAGGCTCTCAGGTGAGGAACTACGGCGGACCGGACCCGCCCCACGCGGGTCCGGTGCAGCGGTGCGTCAAGGAGGTCACGTGGCCGGGCTAGGCGAGGTCACCATCATGTTCAGCCGCCCGCGCGACCGCGCACAGCGAAGCGAGGTGCAGGCGTGACCAAGCAGATCCGTCAACTGGACCGGGTGGTGATCCGGTTCGCCGGCGACTCCGGCGACGGCATGCAGCTCACCGGCGACCGGTTCACCTCGGAGACCGCGCAGCTGGGCAACGACATCTCCACGTTGCCGAACTTCCCGGCGGAGATCCGGGCCCCCGCCGGCACCCTGCCGGGCGTGTCGAGCTTCCAGGTGCACTTCGCCGACTACGACATCCTGACCCCCGGCGACGCGCCGAACGTGCTGGTGGCGATGAACCCGGCGGCGCTCAAGGCCAACCTCGTCGACCTGCCGCGCGGGGCGGACATCATCGTCAACACCGACGAGTTCACCAAGCGCAACCTTGCCAAGGTCGGTTACCAGGCGAACCCGCTCGAAGACGACACGCTCGCCGGCTACGTGGTGCACCCGGTGGCGCTGACGTCGATGACGGTCGGCGCGCTCGCCGAGCACGACGTGTCCAAGAAGGACGCCGAGCGGGCCAAGAACATGTTCGCCCTCGGCCTGCTCTCCTGGATGTACAACCGGCCCTACGAGTCGACGCTGCGCTTCCTGGAGCGCAAGTTCGCCGCCCGCCCGGAGCTGGTCGCGGCGAACGTCGCGGCGTTCCGCGCCGGCTGGAACTTCGGCGAGACGACCGAGGACTTCGCGGTCCGCTACGAGGTCAAGCCGGCGAAGATGCAGCCGGGCACCTACCGCAACATCACCGGCAACGCCGCCCTGTCGCTCGGGCTGGTGGCCGCCGGCGTGCGCTCCGGGCTGCCGGTCTTCCTGGGCGCCTACCCGATCACCCCGGCCTCGGACATCCTGCACGAGCTGAGCAAGCACAAGCGCTTCGGCGTGCTCACCATGCAGGCCGAGGACGAGATCGCCGCGGTCGGCGCGGCGCTGGGCGCCTCGTACGGCGGCTCGCTCGGCGTCACCACCACCAGCGGCCCGGGCGTGGCGCTCAAGAGCGAGACGATCTCCCTCGCGGTGGCGCTGGAGCTGCCGCTGGTCATCGTCGACGTGCAGCGGGCCGGCCCCTCCACGGGCATGCCCACGAAGACCGAGCAGGCCGACCTCAACATGGCGCTCTACGGCCGCCACGGCGAGGCCCCGGTGGCGGTCATCGCGCCGCGGTCCCCGGCGGACTGCTTCCACGCGGCCATCGAGGCGGCCCGGATCGCGCTGACCTACCGCACCCCGGTCATCCTGCTGTCCGACAACTACGTCGCCAACGGGTCCGAGCCGTGGCTGCTGCCCGACGTCGAGTCGCTGCCCGACCTGCGGGTCGAGTTCGCCACGAAGCCCAACGGCGAGGACGGCACCACCTTCCTGCCGTACCTGCGCGACCCGGAGACCCTGGCCCGGCCGTGGGCCGTTCCGGGCACCGCCGGGCTCGAGCACCGCATCGGCGGCCTGGAGAAGGCCGACAAGACCGGCGACATCTCGTACGACCCGGCGAACCACGACTTCATGGTGCGCACCCGGGCGGCCCGGATCGAGACGATCCCGGTGCCGGACGTCGAGGTCGAGGACCCGAACGGCGACGCCCGGGTGCTGGTGCTCGGCTGGGGCTCTACGTACGGGCCGATCGGCGCGGCCTGCCGGGGCCTGCGCCAGCGCGGCCACTCCATCGCCCAGGCGCACCTGCGGCACCTCGCCCCGATGCCGGCCAACCTCGGCACGGTGCTGAGCTCCTACGACCGCGTGGTCATCCCCGAGATGAACCTCGGCCAGCTCGCCCACGTGATCCGGGCCAAGTACCTGGTCGACGCGATCGGCTACAACCAGGTCCGCGGCCTGCCGTTCACGGCCAACGAGCTGGAGACGATGCTGGAAGAGGTCCTGAAGAATGTCTGAGCCCGTCGCCCTCAAGCTCACCGCCAAGGACTTCAAGTCCGACCAGGAGGTGCGCTGGTGCCCCGGCTGCGGCGACTACGCGATCCTCGCCGCGATCCAGCAGTTCATGCCGGAGCTGAACATCCCGCGCGAGCGGATCGTCTTCGTCTCCGGCATCGGCTGCTCGTCCCGCTTCCCGTACTACATGAACACCTACGGGATGCACTCGATCCACGGCCGTGCCCCGGCGATCGCCACCGGCCTGTCGGCCAGCCGCCCCGACCTGTCGGTCTGGGTGGTCACCGGCGACGGTGACGCCCTCTCCATCGGCGGCAACCACCTGATCCACGCGCTGCGCCGCAACGTCAACCTGAAGATCCTGCTGTTCAACAACCGGATCTACGGCCTGACCAAGGGGCAGTACTCGCCGACCTCCGAGGTCGGCAAGATCACCAAGTCGACGCCCGCCGGCTCGGCCGACGCCCCGTTCAACCCGCTCTCGCTCGCCCTCGGCGCCGAGGCCACCTTCGTGGGCCGCACCATCGACTCCGACCGCAAGCACCTCCAGTCGGTGCTGCGGGCCGCGGCGGAGCACCAGGGCTCGGCGTTCGTGGAGATCTACCAGAACTGCAACATCTTCAACGACGGCGCGTTCGACCAGCTCAAGGAGCCGGCCACCCGGGACGACTACCTGATCCGGCTGGAGCACGGGCAGCCCATCACGTTCGGCAAGGACGGGCAGTTCTGCGTCGTGCACCCGCCCGGCGGGTTCGGCCTGGAGGTCCGGGAGACCGCCTCGGTCAGCCCCGGGGAGATCGTCGTGCACGACGCGACGGTCACCGACCCGGCGTACGCCTTCGCGCTGTCCCGGCTGCCCGGCCTCGACCTGCGCAACACCCCGATCGGGGTGTTCCGCTCGGTCGACCGCCCGTCCTACGACAGCGTGGTGCAGGCGCAGCTCGACGCGGCAAAGGCGACGGTGACCGAGACCCCGGAGCAGCAGCTCGCCGGGCTCCTCGCCAGCGGGGACACCTGGACCATCCTCTGACCGGCGCGGCCGGTCGCCGCCCCGCGAGGGGGAGCGACCGGCCGCCGCAACGCCAGGACGAAAAGGGGCCCGCAACCGGTCGGTTGCGGGCCCCTTCTCGTTATTGCGCGGGAGTGGCTCCCCTGGTCAGAAGATCAGGTTGTAGCTGCCCCAACCGCTGGAGATGACCTTGCCGCTCGCGTCGATCCACTGGCCCTTGCCGTTGGTCGTGTAGAGCCGCATCTGGTTGTTGCTGTTGACGCCCAGCATGTCCATCATGTTGTCGCCGTTCCAGTCGCCCAGCGTGAGGATGCTCTTGAAGCCACCCCAGCCGCTGCCGATCTGGGTGCCGGCCGGGTTGGTCCAGCCGCCCTTGCCGTCAGACTGGTACATCTTGAGGTAACCGGTCGAGGTGCGACCGATGATCACCTCAAGCCCGTCGCCCTTCCAGGCGCCCGGCGTGAGGAACAGGTTGAACCCGTTCCAGCCGGTGCCGATCCGGGTGCCCGCCGGGTTCTCCCAGCCGCCCGCACCGTTGCTGGTGTAGCGGATGAGGTCACCGTTGGACTTGCGGACCAGCAGGCTCGGGCGGTTGTTGCCCATCCAGTTGTTCGTCACCATGAGCGCGGTGAAGTTCGCCCAGCCGGTGCCGATCAGCTTGCCGCCACCGACGAAGTTGCCGCGGCCGTCGGTGTTGTAGATGTACAGCTCGCCGGTGGTCCTCAGCGACATGATGGACGGCCGCTTGTCGCCGTTCCAGTTGTAGACGCGGAAGACCCGCTTGGCGTTGCCCCAGCCCGCGTTGAGCTGCTTCGGCGCGTAGTAGAAGCCGCCGAACCCGTTGTTGGCGAACCCGGCGCCCTCGAAGAGCTTGAGGTTGCCGGCGGTGTCCCGGGCGATGAGGTCGGTGTGACCGTCGCCGCCCCAGTCGGCGTTGATCAGCGGCGGACGGGTCAGGTCCGCCTTGACCGTGCTCACGTAGTTGTTCAGCCGGACGTAGTAGCCCGGGCTCTCGCCGCACGGCTCGAAGCCCCAGCTGGTGATGCCGACCTGCTTGCCGCCGACCATCAGCGGACCGCCGGAGTCGCCGCCGCACGTGTCGGTGCTCGGCACGCTGGGCGTGCCCGCCCCGGCGCAGGTCATCGCGTTCGGGTCGTACCCGTAGGTGCTGCAGACCGAGTCGGACCGCATGGGAACGGTCCCCTTGCGCAGGCGGCTGTCCGGGTTCTCCTCGTACGAGTCGGTCACGCCGTAGCCGGCGATGACCGCGCTCGTGCCCTCCTGGTACGGCGTCGCGTCGCCCTGCGTGCCCAGCGTCACCGGCGTGTACTCGCCGGGCAGGTTCTGCTTGAGCGTCAGCACCGAGACGTCGTGCTTGATCGGGATCGTCGGGTCGTTGTAGACCGCGCTGATGTTCCAGCTCTGGTGGGTCCAGGTGGAACCGACCTCGGCGACGTACCCGCTGCCGCCGAGGATGTTGCCGTTGCTGTCGAGCAGTTGGTCGTTACCAGCGATGACACGGGTGGTGCCCGGGCCGTCGGCGGTGCAGTGCGCGGCCGTCAGCACCTTGTTGGGGGCGATGATCGTGCCGGTGCACCAGTACCAGTAGAACTCTCCGGCGTACTTGAAGCTGGTCACGACGCCGACGATGTAGGGGAACTCCGACGCGCTGGCGAACTCCCCCTTCACGATGCGCGGCGACGGACCCGTGCCGGTCTGGAACCGCGGTCCCTTGGCGCCCGGCGAGGGCAGCTCCAGCTTGCCCTTGTGCAGGTTCGGCAGCCTGTCCAGGTTCCTGGTCCCGGACTCGCTGGCCGCGTCGTACACGCCGTCCCCGGCGGGGGCGGCCTGAGCGACGGTAGCGGGCGCGACGAACGCCGCGCCGGCGAGGGCGAGGCCGACGACGCCGGCCGACCAACGCCGCCTGGCTCCTGCGGATGTTGCCACTTCAGCCACTGATTGATTTCCCGTCGTTCGATTAACGAGGTGCTCGGAACGGCTCAGCGGAGTTGTTCCCGACCGGACGGGAAGACGACGATCGACGCGCGGGGCGTCAACCCACGTGCGAAAGATGAAGCCCCCGTCGTGCCTGTGCCATTGACGGCGCCCGGCTGCGATCGATAACGCTCACCGGCGATTCCAAGCCGCCAAACGGTAGCAAACGAGCCGGCGCGGAAAAAGATCCGCGAAGACGATTCTTGGTCAGCCCAAAGGCTCGGACCGGGGCGGCCGTCCAGGGACGACCGCCGGCGAGGCCGGCACAGCCCAGCCGGCGTCGGATGGCGCGGGGCCGTCAGGGCGTGGTGGTCGCCTGAGGGCGGTCGTCGCGGACGTGGACGAGCATGTCGCCGGTCTCGATGACCGCGCCGGCCTTGTCGGCCAGCGTCACCACCTTGCCGCGCCGGACCAGGGCGATGACCAGCGAGTCCAGCTCTCGGGGGGAGCGGCCCACCTCGGCCCGCTCGGCGGAGCGCATCGCCAGCGCCATGCCCTGGCCGGGGGTGAGCAGGTCCTCCACCACGTCGATCAGCGGCGGGGCCGAGGTGGACAGGCCCAGCAGCCGGCCGGCGGTGGCCGAGGAGACGATCACGTGGTGCGCGCCGCTCTGCTTGAGCAGCGGGGCGTTCTCCGCCTCGCGGGCTGCGGCGATGATCCGCACCTGGCCGGCGGTGAGCTGCCGTACGGTCAGCGCCACCAGGACCGAGGCGTCGTCGCTGTCGGTCGCGATGATCACCGCCTTGGCGTTGCGGACGTGCGCCTCGTTCAGCACGGACGAGCGGGTCGCCGATCCCTCGATCGCCACCAGGCCGGCCGAGGTGGCCTGTCGCAGGGCCGGGCCGCTGCGTTCCACCACCACGATCCGGGACTTGTCCAGCCCGTTCTCCAGCAGGGCGGAGACCGCGCTGCGGCCCTTCGTGCCGTAGCCGCAGATGATGACGTGATCCTTCACGGCTCTCCTCCACCGCGACAGGCGGCGCCCGGTGCGGTACTGCTCGGTCAGGACTTCGAGAGTGGTGCCGACCAGGATGATCAGGAAGATCACCCGGGCCGGCGTGATGTAGACGACGTTGACCAGCCGGGCCGTCTGGCTGACCGGGGTGACGTCGCCGTAGCCGGTGGTCGAGAGGGTGACCACCGTGTAGTAGAAGCAGTCGAGGAGGGTCATGCCGTCCTCGTTGACGTCGCGGTAGCCGTCCCGGTCGAGGTAGACCACGGCGACGGTGGCGAAGACCAGGCCGATGGCGGCGGCAAGGCGGAGGCTCAGCGCGCTAAGCGGGCCCCGTCGCTGCGCGGGAAAGTGGATCACCTGATGACCTGCCCCGACTCCGTCGTCGCCTGCACGCCCACAACATAGCGGCCCGACGGGAATCCGCACGGCGGGGTCGCCGACGGGGCAACCGGTCGGGCGCCCGGACCCGGATGCCGCGGTGGCCGCGGGCGGGCAACCTGGACGCGCTGGTCCGCGGCGGCTCCCGTACGGGCGGCGCGCCGACGGGCCGGTCCGCAGGGCCGGGACAGGGCATGATGGGGGTGTCCCCGACGGCGACCACGAGAGTGAGGCCCGCATGTCGTTGCTGCGACGAGTGATCGGCGGGGTGCTGCGCCGGCTCCGCCTGCGGCAGGGCCGCACGCTGCGCGAGGTGGCCGAGGCCGCCGGGGTGTCGGTGCCCTACCTGTCCGAGGTCGAACGCGGTCGGAAGGAAGCTTCTTCGGAGGTGCTCGCGGCGATCTGCCGGGCGCTCGGCATCCACCTGTCGGACCTGCTTGAGGAGGCGCGCGACGACCTGCGCCGCGTCGAGCCGCGCATCCCGGCGGCGCCCCGGGCGGAACTGGCCTCCGCCGCGGCCGCTCCGGCCGGCCCCGACCCGGTCGGGCCGGAGCGGGCGGACGCCCCCCACGTCACGCCGGTCGCCCGGGTCGGTCTCCGCACCGGCGGGTCGCTGCTGCACCTGGCTCCCCGGGCCGGCGGGCCGACCGTCCGGGTCGGACACTCCGCCTCCGCGCGCGGCGGTCACCCCGGGCCGCGTACCCGTGCGGTGCTCGGCTGCGGACGGTGCCGGTCGGGCCGACGGCGGCTGGCGGTCGTCTAGGCCCGGCCGCTTCCGCCCTCAGCGGATCTGCCGCCGGCAGAATTGTTACGGCGAAGCGCCGTCCGACGGGCAGTCTGAAGGGGCCGGTCCCCCGGGCGCCTCCGGTCGCCCGCCGGCACTGTGGGAGGGCGCGCGATGATCGCTACGGGCGTACGCATGTTGGACGGTGGGCATCCGTCCTTCGACGACCAGGTGTTCAACCGGCTGCTGAAGGAGCGGATCATCTTCCTCGGCACCGAGGTGACCGACGAGTCGGCGAACCGGATCTGCGCCCAGATCCTGCTGCTCGCCGCCGAGGACGCCGACCGGGACATCTTCCTCTACATCAACTCGCCGGGCGGCTCGGTGAGCGCGGGGATGGCCGTCTACGACACCATGCGCTACGTCAAGAACGACGTGGCCACCCTGGCGCTCGGCCTGGCCGGCTCGATGGGGCAGTTCCTGCTCTGCGCCGGGGCGGCCGGGAAGCGCTACGCGCTGCCCCACTCGCGGATCATGATGCACCAGCCGTCCGGCGGGATGGGCGGCACGGCTGCGGACATCACCATCCAGGCCGAGAACATGCTGCACGTGAAGCGGACCATGCAGGAGCTGATCGCCCGGCACAGCGGGCGCACCCTCGACGAGATCCAGCAGGACTGGGACCGGGACCGGTGGTTCACCGCCGAGCAGGCCCGCGAGTACGGCCTCATCGACAAGGTGCTCACCAAGGTCGCCCAGCTGCCCGAAAGCTGACCGGCCGGCCGGGTCGGGCGGCGGCCGGGCGAGCGGGGCCGAGCCGGCACGGCAGCCGGACCGGCCGGCCCCGGCGGCCGGCACCACGGCGACGGGGGCGGCCGGGCGGTGACGCGCGACGGCGGCCGGCGATGGTCCCGCCGGCCGCCGTCGCGTTCCGCCGTCAGGGCAGGTCGACGAAGTCGTCCAGGAAGTCGCGGGCGCTGTCGCTGTCCAGCCGGTAGGTGACGTTGGTGGCGTAGCAGGGGGCGTCGCCGGTGATCGTCGTGGCGGCGAGGAGCCGCTGCCCGCCGATGGTGACGAAGTTCGGGCCGCCCGAGTCGCCGTAGCAGGCCCCGCCGTAGTCGCGGCTCTCGTTCATGGCGAGCCGCACCCAGGTGTTGTTGAGCGCGGCGAAGCCGACCTCCGCCTTCATCCGCACCCCGCCGCCCGGGTGGACGTGCCCGCCGGGCTCGCGCTGGGCCTCCGCCGTGCCGTACCCCATGACCTCCCAGCGGGCCGCGTCGAGCGCCCGGGAGCCGAGCGCGCCGAGTTGGCCGGCCGTCGGCAGGGTGGCCGGGGTGAAGTCCCAGCGCCGGTCCAGCTCGGCCGCCTGCGCGGTGTCGAGGGTGACCACGGAGATGTCGTGCGAGTCGGCGGAGTTGCCCGGGTAGTCGGGGTGGACGTGCTCGGTGCCCTCGACGCCGACGGCGGCGGCCACCTGCGCCGGGCTGAGCCCGGCGGCCTTCGCGGCGGCCAGCTCCGCCTCCACGTCCTGGTCGAGCGAGACGTAGAAGCGGGCGCCCGGCGACCAGTCGGTGGTGCAGTGCGACGCGGTCAGGAAGACGTCGCGGTCGATCATGGTGCCGGAGCAGTACCAGTCCACGACGTCCGGCGTGCCGGGATCGCCGTCGCGGTCCCACTGCACGATCAGGGCGCCGACCTCGGTGCGCTCCGGGGCGGGCAGGGCGTTGTAGGTGTTGATCGCGGATGCCGGTGTGGCGGCGAGGACGGCCGCGGCGAGCGCCGCGGTGGTCAGTGTGGCGAAGAGTGCGGTACGACGCACAGGGTCCTCCGGTGTGAAACGAGAAGCGGCACCGGCGCCGGACGCGCCCCCTCGATCCGCGTCCGACGCGCGGTACGCGATGGCCGCAGGTGGCGGCCGTCGATATGCGGAGCCTATTCCCGGAGCTGGGAATATTCGCGGGCTGCAAGCGCAGCGTCTTGTCAGCGAATCTCGTTACATCCGGAGGTCGGCCTTCGCGGTGGGCCGGCCTTCTCGCGGCGCCGGCGAAACACCGGCTCCGGCTGTCGTCCGCGCCGTCGGCCGCCCTCCCCGACACACGCCCGCGCCCCGTCCGGCGGCCTAGCGAGGCTCGGCGTCGTAGCGGGCGCGGGCGGCCTCCACCTCGTCGAGATGGGTGGTGGCCCAGGACTCGAGCCCGGCGACCAGGTCGAGCAGGCTGCGGCCGAGGTCGGTCAGCGCGTAGTCGACTCGCGGCGGGACGCTCGCGTGCACCGTCCGGGTCACGAGGCCGTCGCGTTCCAGCGCCCGCAGGGTCTGGGTGAGCATCTTCTGACTCACCCCCTCGATCCGCTGGGCCAGTTCGCCGTAGCGCTTCGTGCCGTCGGCGAGGGTGAGCACGACCAGGACGCTCCACCGGTCGCCGATCCGGTCCAGCACCTGCCGGCTGCCGCAGTTGCGGGCGTAGACGTTCGGGTGCATCGCACTCTCCATCGGTAAGTCACGCACTTCAAGGTGCCTACTCTCCAACGGGAAGTATCGCGCTCGCATTCCCGTTGCCGATGACGTCAGACACCATCCCGCACGTACGCAAGGAGTGCCCATGTCCATCGTCGTCACCGGCGCCACCGGCCACCTCGGCCGCCTGATCGTCGACTCGCTGCTGCGCCGGGGCGTACCCGCCGGGCAGGTCGTGGCGCTCGGCCGGGACACCGACCGGCTGGCCGACCTCGCCGCGCGCGGCGTGACGGTGCGGCGGGCCGACTACAGCGACCCCGACTCGCTGCGCGCCGCCCTCGCCGGGGCCGAGAAGCTGATGTTCGTCTCCGGCAGCGAGGTCGGGCAGCGGGTGCAGCAGCACCGCAACGTCGTCGCCGCCGCCAAGGAGGCCGGCGTCGGGCTGGTCGTCTACACCAGCATCGCCAAGGCCGACACCTCCAGCCTCATCCTCGCCAGCGAGCACCGCGCAACGGAGCAGGAGATCCGCTCCTCCGGTCTGCCGTACGTCTTCCTGCGCAACAACTGGTACGTCGAGAACTACCTCCCGCAGCTGCCCACGTACCTGGCGCACGGTGTCGTGGGCGCGTCCGGCGACGGCCGGATCGGCGTCGCCACCCGCGCCGACTACGCGGAGGCCGCGGCGGCGGTGCTCACCACCGAGGGCCACGCCAACCGGGTGTACGAGTTGGCCGGCGCGCCGATCACCATGACCGAGCTGGCCGAGGAGCTGTCCCGGCAGACCGGTCGCCAGGTCGGCTACACCGACCTCGCCGTCGAGAAGTACGCCGAGGTGCTCGCCGGCGCCGGCGTGCCGCAGGCGTACGCGGAGGTGCTCGCGGACGGCGACCGGGGCATCGCCCAGGGCGACCTGGACGTCGAGAGCGACGACCTCGCGAAGCTGATCGGCCGGCAGCCGACGACGCTGGCCGAGGCGATCCGCGCCGCGCTCTGACGACCGCCCACCCGGCCGCCCCGCGCGTCGTCGGCGGGGCGGCCGGGTACCCGGTCAACGCTCCACGGTCAGCACCACCTTGCCCAGCGCCCGGCGCCCCTCCAGGTCGGCGTGCGCCGTGGCGGCGTCGGCCAGCGGATAGGTCGTGACCAACGGGCGCCACCAGCCCTTCCCGGCCAGCTCCAGCGACCGGGCGGCCAGCGCCGGGATGCCGCCGGGCAGGGCGCGCATCCGCTGCCCCAGCCAGCCCACGGTCAGGCCGCGCCCGATGACGTCGTCCGTCCCGATCCGGGTCGCCTCGCCGGCCGACCAGCCGAACATCATGAACCGGCCGCCCGGCCTCAACAGCTCCAGAGCCGCCCGACCCACCGCGCCGCCCACCCCGTCGTAGACCAGGCTCAGGCCGCCCACCTGCTCCCGCACCCGATCGGTCCAGTCCGGCAGCCCGTAGTCCACCACCATGTCCGCGCCGAGGTCGCGCAGCGCCGCCGTCCGGTCGGCGCCACGCGCCGCCGCCACCACGGTGGCGCCGGTCGTCCGCGCCGCCTGCACCAGCAGCCAGCCCACCCCACCGGCCGCCGACGGGACGAAGACGACGTCGTCCGCCGTCGGCGTCTCCAGGTCGAAGACGCCGAGCGCCGTCCGCCCCGTCCCGACCGCCGCCACCGCCTCGGCGCAGGTCAGATTCCGCGGTACGGCGTAGAGCGACTCGACCGAGGTGACCGCCTGCTCGGCGTACCCGCCCGGCACCATGCCCAGGTGCGCGACGACCCGCTTGCCGCGCCACGACCCGTCGACGCCCTCGCCCAGGTCGTCGACGACACCGGCGACCTCCCGCCCGGGGATGGTGGGCAGGTCGGGCAGCGGCATCGGGCCGCCCGCCTCGCCCCGGCGCAGGCTCGTGTCGAGCAGGTGCACGCCGCTCGCCGACACCGCGATCCGTACCTGACCGGGGCCGGGCGACAGGTCCGGCACGTCGTCGAGCACCAGGTTTCCCGGGGGACCGAACTCGTGAAGCTGAATCGCACGCATGCCCCCATCCGACTACCTCAACCTCGCTTGAGGTCAACCCCGACCGGCGGCCCGGAACACCGAGGAAGTCGCGCGGGTCCGCCGCGAAGCGGGTCAACTCCTCACCGGCCTCCAGGTCGAACGCCGAACGGGCCGACCAGCCGCTGTCGTCATGACCCGGCCCCGGCTCGCGCAGCGTGACACCGAGCGACACGTGGCCCCGTCCGTCGTGCCGCGCGTCGAGTTCCAGGTGGCTCCCCGGAGACCACCAGCGGCGGGCACCGTCCCAGCCGCGGCATCACTACACTGCTCGCACAGGATGGTTCTGCTGGCCCTCGCGCTCGACGGCCGCCGCCCAGTCGGTGAGCCTCCCCTGATTCGGCCAGTCAGATACGACCGGTTCGGGCTGCCCGGCGGCGGATTGCCCGGCGGCCGGTTGCCCGCACGCCGTCAGCGCCATGACGGCCGGCGCCGCCAGTGCCAGCAGCAAGGTCCGTGCTTTCATGGTCAACCTCCTCCGCTGGGCGCGTACCACCTGCTCGGACAGTGTGCACCGAACTTGCGCCGTCCGGGATAAGACGCCCATTTCCCCCGGACGGTTCCGGACGCGGACTGCTCGCCTGCGCTGCCGTACGCCAGCCCAACTACGCGGCGCAGTGCTGCTCCGCATCGGTGAGGCCGCCAGCGCCACCGAACACGCGAACCACGCTCTCGCGAAAGCCACAGCGGACCCCTCAGTCGCCTACGGCACGCTCGCCCAAATCCGCATCTGGGCCGCCTCGGCACACCTCAACGCCAACAGCCTCGATGGCGCTCTCTCGGCCCTCTCCCCCGTTCTCACCCTGCCGCCCGAACAGCGACTCCATCCACCAGTCCATCGCTTGCCCGACGTGGGCCGCACCATCGCCAGCACCGTCGCTACCCACGAGCAGCGAAGCCCGCAGCCTCCAAGCAGCGATCACCGAGTTCTGCGCCACCGGCGCAGCCCGCCAACTCCCCTGACAACCTGGAGCGACCATGGCAGTCCCACGGCCACCCGCATCCGCAACCACTGGCACTGGCGACCCGGCTGGGGCATCGGCTTCCGCTTCCACACCTGGCACATCACCTTCAACGGGCAAGCCGAAGTCGAACACCTCGCCGACCGGTCCCTGCTGCCCCGGCAGCGAAGCGCCCTGGTTCAGGGAGGTGGGGGGCCACTTCGTCGTCTCGGTCTACCAGGGCCCGTCGCCGAACTCGTCAGTGCACGCCTCCAACACGGCGAGCGCCGCCCGGTCCATGGCGATGTTCGCGTCGAGCCAGGGGAGCGTGCCGGCGTCGTTGGCCGCGTTGATCAGATCGATGCCGGCCTGCTTGATGCCGGGCACGGTGGACTCGGCGGCGAGCGCGCCCGCATTGCGGAACTCGGTCGGGTCGGTGTCGCCAAGGGCGATCACGGCTCGGCATCCCCGCCGGTCGTCGGTCGTAGACGACGGCGTTGGGGCCGCGGAGGTAGTAGACGGACTGGACGGGGCCGCGGCGGATTCGGCGCTGCCGCCGCAGCCGGTGAGGGCGGCAGCGGCCAGTAGGGCGGTGACAGTGAGGCGGGTCCGGGTCACCCGGGCACGATAGCGCCGCCGGTCAATCCCGCAGGGAGCGTCGCCACGCCGTCGGCGGGCGGGTGTGATGGCAGCGACCGGGTCCGCCTTCAGCCTTCCATTCTCACCGCAGGGTAGCGATGGCGATGCTGCGCGAAGAACTTGTCGAACTCCCTTAATACTCCAACGTCACTTGCCTTCGGCGTTGGGCGTGGCGTGGGCATGAGGACGGCCACCGCGTTGATCATCGATGGTTTGTGAGGACAACCGA